>NZ_WWRX01000023.1:0-24015 GCF_009875575.1 Eggerthella sp. BIOML-A4
GGCCATGCTCGCGGCGCTCGCGCTCTGCGGGCTCGTCCTCTGCATGTGCGGCGCTGGCGCGTCCTCGACCCAGGCGAGGGCCGTCGGCCTGTCGGAGGAGGTGCAGGCGCTGAGGCCCTACGTGTCCTACTACATGCACCAGGAGGGCAAGGGGGAGTTCGTCGAGCTCGCGCTGGCGGTCTGCCAGCATGAGAGCGGCGGTGCCGGCTGGAAGATAGCCGACCACGACCCGTTCCAGTGCGCCGAGTCGACGGGGGCGTCCCGCCCGGGATTCCCCGATGCCGGCACTGTCGCCGACCCCGTGACGGGTGCGGACGGCGACGACTGGTGGTGCTCGGCCAGCGTCAAGCAGGGCTGCGCGTACCTGTCCGACAAGCTGCGGCTCTGGGGATGCGACGACCCTTGCGACCTCGAGGCGTTGAAGAACGTGCTGCAGACGTACAACTCGGGCCCTGGCTGGCATGCCTACGCGCTGTCCAACGGCGGCAGGTGGAGCGAGGATCTGGCGCGAAGCTACGGTATCGGCACGCCCAACTACCCCTTGCGCGTGCTGGAGCATTACGAGGTGTCCTACGGAGCGTCGGGCGACGGGGCGGCCGTGGCCGAATGGGTCAAGGCGCGCGAGAACAAGTGGCTGGTGTACTCCCAGGATGCGAGCCTGCGCGTGGATCCCGACAGGACGGGCGCCACCGACTGCTCGGGCATGTGCAGGGCGGCCTACCTAGCCGTCACCGGCATGGACATAGGCTGGTACACCGGCGACCAGTCGCTCGGAGGCAAGGAGATAGCCTCGGGGTCGAGAGGGCAGGGCGTCTCCGCCTCCCAGCTCGAGCCGGGCGACCTCGTGTTCTGCAACTTTAACGGGTACAACCCGACATGGGATCACGTCGAGATGTACGTGGGAGACGGGCAGCTGATGGGCATGGGCCACGCGCCCGGCCCCCATTACTCGGGGGATGTATCGAGCTATGTGGCGAACACTTACAACTGGCAGGTTAGGCGGTACTTATAGTGAAGATGAAGCACGACAACCTATGGAGGGCGAACCCCGACACGGCCGAGGAGATGGACGAGATCGAGCGCCGGCGGAAGCGGGCCATGCGCACGGCGATCACCCTCCTCGCCCTGGCCGTCGCCGTCAACGTCGCCGTCAACGAGTTCTCATGCGTCGGCCCGTCCCCTTCCAAGAGGGACGCCGCGCCCGCCGTCCAGCAATCCGCGCCGGACGACCGGGGGGGAGCGGGGCAGGCCGGCGCCGATGCGGACGGCGAGGAGCCCGCCTTGTCCTTGGACATCGCCCCCGATCAGGCCGAGGCAACGCGGGTCGACCAGGATGCGGTGCGCGCCGCGCTCGGGGCGTACTGCAAGGAGAAGGGCATCGAGGCGTCTCGCGCGTACGTTTCGGCCGTGCTCAGCTTCCCGTCGTCGACCGCCTCGTCCTACCTGGAGGTGGAGCTGCTGGATTCCGACGGCTCGAAAGCGGCCGACGTAGGCGTCGCCTACTCCCTGGACTACGGCACGTGCACGGTCGTCCCCTTGGAGTCTTTGACCGGAGGGTCTGAGAAGCCCGAGCGCATCGAGCGCGGGGGCGATGCTTTATGAGGCGCGCGCCGGCGTACGAGGGTGCCGTCGCTCCCGATCCCGTCATCAGCCATCTGTCCGCAACCGTAGATCGTGCAGCCCGGTGGAGGCGCGTGGTCTTCCGCACGAGTTTGGCGGGAGCATGCGTCCTGATCGCGATGCTCGCTATGATGATCCTCGCGGATACGGCCTACGGCGGGTGGATCGAGGATCTGACCGGCCTGTCGATCTCCGGCATAGTCAACAACTTCTTCACCGCCCTCGGCCTCGGCGACGGCGTGGCGGCGATAATGCAGTCGGCGTCCGACACCTGGCTGTCGCAGCTCGCGTCCTACAAGTTCGACGTGGACGCCTCGCGCGTCGCCGACGTCATCGCCGTCATCAACAAGGCGGCCGCGCCGGTGGGCGAGTCGCTCATCATGGTGTTCCTTTTCCAAGGGGTGTTCAAGAAGGTCACGGCGACCGACGGCAGCTTCATCCATGGGGAGGGGCTTTACGAGCTCGTGATGATGCTGGTCAAGTTCTTCTTGTACAAAACGCTGATCGACCTCGCGCCGCTGCTCATATACGGGATACTCCTCGCCGGCGACGGCATATCGAACGCCATCTCCCAGTACGCCCCGGGCGGGTCGGCCGGCGTGTCCTTCGACCAGGCGGCGCTGTCCGCGGCCGTCAACTCCGCTCTCGGGCAGACCGCCGGCGACGCCTCCGGCAACGCCGGCATAGCAGGGGCGCTCGGCTCCTACATCGGCAGCCTGCTCCTGCTCTACCTCGGCGCTCTCTTCTTCTGGGTGATGTCGATGATCGTGTCCTTCGCGGGCGAGGCCGTGATCCTGGCCAGGTTCGCCGAGGCGAGCGTGCTCACGGGATTCTGTAGCATTCCCGTGGCGTTCCTTCTCAGCGAGGAGTGGGCCGAGGCCGGCAGGATGTACTTCAAAGAGATCGGCAGCGCGGCCATCATGATCGCGGTCGTCCAGGCGGTCGTCATCATCACGCCCATGATCCTCGAAGGGGTGATCGTGACGTCGGGCGGCGACATCTGGCAGATCATCCGGGGAGGGCTCATCTACACGGCGACGCTGCTGGTGGTCGTGCTCGGTTCGACGATGACGACGTACAAGGTCGTCGGGAAGATGATGTGACATGAGGCATGGATCGAAGACAGCCGCCGTCGTCGCGCTCGCCGCGGCGCTCTCCCTTGCCGACGCCTCCCAGGCTTGGGCATGGGGGTACGGTGCGGCGCTGGGGCAGGACGGCATGACTCTCGACAGGCTCGTGAGCGAGGTGCTCAAGCCCATCGTGCAGCTCGCCGGGTACGTCCTCACCGCATTCGGGGCGTACCGGTACTTCCAGAACCGCTCGGACGACGGGCCCGCGGCGCGCCAGGCGCTCGGCATGCTCGCGACGGGAGGGGTCATGGTCGCCTTCACGGCCTACGACCTCGGCCGTGGGAGCCTGAACGGCTTCATGCGCGAGTTCGCCGTTCCGGGCCTGATCGCGCTCGGCACCCTTTGGATGATCAACGGCTTCTACGACTACTTCTTCCACTCGGACGACGCAGTGGCCGCGAAGAAGGGCCTGCAGGCCGCCGTGTCGGGCGGCGTCATGGCGCTTATGGGCGGGGCTTTCGGAACCATCTCGTTGGTGTACTAGATCGGAGGCGGATATGGGCGAGTGGGTCACATTGGCCGACGGGTCGAAGCTGTTCTGCCCGTACCCGTTGGAGCAGCGGCCGCTGCGGGAAGAGGAGTCCGAAGAGCCGAACTCGCAGAGCTGGCACGTCGCGCTCGCGCTCGCCAGCGTCCTGGGGTTCACCGGGGCGCACAGGTTCTATACGGGCAAGATCGCTACGGCAATCGTATGGCTGCTGACGGGAGGCCTGCTCGGGCTCGGCGCGCTCGCGGACGTGGCCGCCATCGCGGCCTCGCGCTGGAAGGCCGCGGACGGGACGCCGCGGCGCCGCAGGGCGGCCAAGGGGAGCCTCGCCGCCGCGGGGATGGCCGTCGGCTGGGCCTTCGTCGCATGGATGACGACCGCGGCGGCGGTCGCGTTGACGGCGCTCACGGTCGCGTTGATGGCGGCTTGAGAACCAAGGTATTGGAAAACTGGAAAACTTGAATAGTCGAGTTTTTGAAAAAAGGGAGAAAGACATGGCCGAGCACTACACAAAGGCATCGATAGGTGAGATAATGGCACCGTGCCCGAGCGCGAGCCATCTCCCAAATCCAGGCGGCGCGCGGGCGGCGAGAAGCGACACGGGACCGAAATCCCGGATTCACAACGGAATAAGGATCGAGCGATGAGCGCGCAGGGCGGCGCAACGGGATCCGTGCACGTGAACGTGTTCGGCGGGCCCGGCTCCGGCAAGTCGACGATGGCGTACGCCGTCGCGGCGGAGCTCAAGGCGCGCGGCTACACGGCCGAGTGCGTCGGCGAGGTGGTCAAGGACTGCATCTACGACGCGGCGCGCGGCGACCAGGAGGCGGCGCGCCTGCTGGACGGCAGCGTGGAGAGCCAGGAGGAGCTGTACCGCCGGCAGTCGGCGCGCGAGCGCCGGCTCGACGGGCTCGTGCAGTTCGTCGTGGCGGACTCGCCGGCCATCATGGGCCTCGCCTACCTCGCCCCCGACGCCGACGAGGACAGGGCGGCGAGGCTGGCGGCCCTCGCGCAGGACGAGTTCGAGGCACAGGAGTCGGTCAACGTGATCGTCGCCAGGGAGGGGGCGTACGACCCCCGCGCCCGGATACACGCCGAGGACGAGGCCGAGAGGATCGACGCGGACGTCCTGGCCCTTGTCGAGAGGGCCACGGCGGGGCGGTACGAGACGGTGGGCCGCGGCGACGCGGGCAAGGTTGCGGAGATGGCCGTCGAGCACGGCTTGGCAGAGAGGACCGGAGATGATGAACTACGACGAGCTTTACAGGGAGCTGGAGCGGGACGCCAGGGAGGCGGGCCTGGAGAAGGAGCACCTGGAGTGGCAGCTAGGCCTCGAAGGCTGGGCGAAGGATCCCGTGGCGGTGGCGATGCGCGACTGGCGCCTGCAGCACGCGCCGGAGACGCTGGAGGGCAAGAGCGAGGAGCAGGTCGGCAGGGAGATGGCCATGGTTCACCTGCTGGCGGAGTCGCGCAGGACGGCCGCCGCGCAGGCGTGGATGCGGTCCCCGCAGAGCTCCCAGGCAAAAGACGCGCAGCAGAAGGCGGCGCTGATGAACGCCGCCGCGGCGGCGGAGAACGAGGCCATGATCTCGGAGATACCGGACATAGCGATAAGCCTGTAGCGGCGCGGCGCCGGCCCTCCAGGCGCGGCAGGAAGGTGATGGAGGGCCAGATGTCGCTCGACCTGCTGTTCGAGCCGTCGGACGCCGCCCCCGTGTTCGAGCCGGCGTCGCCGGCCCCCTCGCCCGAGCGGGCGGCGCACGCCGCATCGCCGGAGAAGGGCACGGCGGCCACGGAGCCGTCCCGCCGTCCCATCGGGGACGCCTCGCCGGCTCCTTCCCGCACGAGGATCGCGCGGAACATCGAAGCGGTCATGGTCGCGAAGGAGCTCGAGCGCGAGGGCCGCGAGGCGACGCCCGAGGAGGCGGCCAGGATGCTCTCGTTCGTCGGGTGGGGCGGCCTCGCCGAGGTGTTCGACGAGACGTCGGACGCCTACGCGGCCGAGCGCGAGAGGCTCAAGGCCGGCCTCACGGAGAGGGAGTACGCCAAGGCGCGCGAGTCCACGCTCACCGCTTACTACACCCCGATCGAGGTGGCCCGCGCGGTGTGGGACTACCTCGCCATGGCCGGGTTCTCCGCCGGCAACGTGCTCGACCCGGCCGCCGGGACGGGCCGGTTCGCCGACGCGATGCCGGAGGGCATGGCCGGCCTCGCCAGCATCACCATGGTGGAGCCCGACCCGGTGTCCGCCCTGATAGCGCAGCACGCGCACCCCGGCATGGCCGTCCAGTGCAAGGGCTACGAGGCGACGACGCTGGCCGACGACTCGTTCGACGTCGCCGTCACCAACGTCCCCTTCGGCCAGTTCTCGGTCTACGACCGCCGCCATGCCGGCGAGGGGATGCTCGTCCACGATTACTTCTTCGCCAAGTCGCTCGACCACGTGCGCCCCGGCGGCCTCGTCGCGTTCATCACCGCCTCGGGAACGCTCGATAAGAAGTCGAGCTCCGCGAGGCGCGAGCTGGCGGCCAGGGCCGAGCTGGTCTGCGCGGCGAGGCTGCCCGACAGCACGTTCAGGGCGTCGGCGGGGACGACCGTGACGAGCGACGTCGTCGTGCTGAGGAAGAGGCACGAGAGGATCTCCAATGAGGAGGCCGCCGGCCTCCCATGGGTCGGTACGGTGGAGCATTCGGACGGCGTGCGGGTGAACCGCTGGATCGCGGAGCACCGGGAGGCCGTGCTCGGCGAGCTCGAGGTCGTGTCCGGCCCCTACGGCCCGCAGCTCGCCTGCAAGGGCGACTGGGCCGAGGCGGCCGCCTCCCTCGCGGGGAGGCTCATGGAACTCGCGTCCGGTTCCTACGAGGAGCGCCCGCTGCCCGCCGCGCGCGGCGGCGCGGCCGCCGCCGACTTGATCGAGGCCGACCCGTCCGTGCCGGACGGCTGCTACGGCGTCGTCGACGGCGCGCTGTGGTACCGCGAGGGCGACACCATGCGCCTCTACGGCGGGCCCAAATCGCAGGAAGCGCGGATCCGCGCCTTGGCGGGGCTGAGGGATCTTGGCAGGGAGTACCTGGCCCTGCAGTCGGCCGGGGCCGACGACGAGCCCATCGAGTCGGCGCGCACGGCCTTCAAGGCGGCCTACGAGCGGCTCGTGGAGAAGCACGGCCGGCTCAACGACAAGCCCAATGTCATTGCGATGCGGGGCGACGCCTACGCGCCGCTGCTGTCGTCGTGGGAGGATCCCGTCGACGGGGAGTGGGAGCCGGCCGCCCTGTTCGATCGGCGCACCGTCCGCCCGGTGCCGAAGCGGCGCACGGCGGCCGACGCCGCCGAGGCGCTCGCCATGTCCCTCAACGCGGTCGGCCGCGTCGACATGGGCTACATGGAGTCCGTATCCGGGCTCGCGCCCGAGGCCATCCGCGCCGGCCTCTCCGGCCGCGTGTACTACGACCCGGCCCTGTCGGCCTTGGTGACGGCGGAGGAGTACCTTTCGGGCAACGTCCGGGTCAAGCTCGACGAGGCGAGGCTCTACCGGGGGGACGAGGACATGGAGGCGAACGTCAAGGCGCTCGAGTCGGCCCTGCCGCCCGACGTCCCGGCCGAGGAGATCTCCCTCGAGCTGGGGGCGACGTGGGTACCGGCGGCGGTGTACGAGCAGTTCGCCTACGAGGTGTTCCAGCTGCCCAGGAGCCACAGGGTGGAGGGCTCCCGCGACCAGATCTCGGTCGCGTACTCGCCCGAGCTGTCCCAGTGGCGCATATCGAACAAGGGCAAGGTGTACGGCGCCAAGGTCGACCGGGTGTACGGCACCCGCGCGCGCAACGCCCTCGACCTCATGGAGGCGTCCCTTAACCTGCGCGACGCGGTGGTCAACAGGACGATGTACGACCCGGCCGCGCGGAAGACCGTGTCCGTCGTCGACAGGGAGGCCACCATCGCCGCCCAGTCGAAGCAGGACGCCATCGCCTCGAGGTTCCGTGACTGGGTATGGGAGGACGGCGCGCGACGAGCGGCCCTGGTCGCCGAGTACAACCGCCGCTTCAACTCCCTTGTGCCGAGGCAGTTCGACGGCTCGCTGCTGTCGTTCGAGGGGATGGCGGCCGACATAGAGCTGGCGAAGCACCAGAAGGACGGGGCCGCGAGGATCGTGTTCGGCGGGAACTCCCTGCTCTGGTACTGCGTCGGCGCGGGCAAGACCTACACCATGGCCGCCGCATCCCAGGAGCTCAAGAGGATGGGGCTTGCCTCAAAGCCGCTGTTCTCTGTGCCGAAGCACCTGGTAGGGCAGTGGGGCATCGAGTTCATGCGGCTCTACCCGCAGGCGTCGATCCTCGTGGCCACCGACGCCGACTTCGAGAAGGACAACCGCAAGCGCTTCGTGGCGCGCATCGCGGCGGGCGACTGGGACGCGGTCATCGTGTCCGAGACGCAGCTCGCCAAGATCCCGTTGCCGCCCGAGCTGGAGGCCCGCTACATCGAGGAGGAAAAGATCAGGATCGAGGACGCCATCGACCAGGCGAGGATGTCTGACGACGCCGCGAAGAGGCTCACCGTCAAGCAGCTCGAGGGGCGCCGGAAGCGCCTCGAGACGCGTCTCGAGAAGACGCGTAAGCACGACCAGGACGACATGCTCGACTTCACCGACCTGGGCATCGACCGCATCTTCGTCGACGAGGCCCACCACTATAAGAACCTGTTCACGGAGACGAAGATGCGAAACGTGGCCGGCCTGCAGGCCGGCGACAGCCAGCGCGCGTCCGACATGCTCTACAAGACGCGCTGGATCAACGAGCGGACGGGCTACAAGGGGGTCGTGTTCGCGACGGGGACGGCCGTGTCCAACAGCATGACCGAGGTCTACAACATGCAGCGCTACCTGCAGCCGCAGACGCTCGCGCTCGCCGGGCTGAACGGCTTCGACGCATGGGCGTCGATGTTCGCTCGGAAGACCACCTCGCTCGAGCTCAAGCCGGAGGGCTCCGGCTTCCAGGTAAAGACCAGGTTCTCGTCGTTCACCAACTTGCCCGAGCTCATCACGATGTTCGCCTCCGTTTGCGACGTCAAGACCGCCGCCGACATAGCGCTGCCGGGCATCCCGGAGGCGCGGCGCGAGAACGTGGCGCTGGAGCCGTCGCCTGAGCAGGTGCGCATGGTGGCGGAGCTCGGCAGGCGGGCCGACGCGATCAGGTCGGGATCCGTCGACCCGGCGAGCGACAACATGCTCGTCGTGACCAACGACGGTCGAAAGCTCGCCCTCGACCAGAGGCTCGTGATCCCCGACCTGCCGGACGGGGACTGGTCGAAGACCTCCGCGGCCGCGCAGAAGATCTGGGGCATATGGAGGGACAGCGAACCGGCGCGCGGCGTCCAGATCGTGTTCTGCGACCTGAGCACCCCGAAGCCCGAGGGCTTCAACGTGTACGACGACCTGCGGGGCAAGCTGGTCGACATGGGCATACCCGCGGGGGAGATAGCCTATGTTCACGACGCCAAGACGGAAAAGGCCAAGGCCCGTCTCTTCGAGGCCGCGCGCTCCGGCGAGGTGAGGGTGCTCATGGGCAGCACCCAGAAGCTGGGCGAGGGGACTAACGTCCAGACGAGGCTCGTGGCCCTCCACCACCTCGACTGCCCGTGGCGGCCGTCCGATGTAGGACGGATTTTGCGGACATTCAAAATAAAAAAGAATGTGGAGGTAACAGACAATGGCAAAGACAATTTTTGAGGAAATGGGCGGCAAATACGAAAGGCAAGGCGATTATTTAATACCGTGCTTAACTGTACCCGCCGAAGAAGAACAGCCGATAGGCATCTGGGGACAGCGGCATTTGGATTATCTGAAGCATCACTGCAAAGTTACATACACCAATCTTCTTACAAGCGGCAGACTTAACGCTTACCTTGCCGACATTGACAGACAGGCACAGGAACGCTTTGAAAGGCTCATAGAGGGTATGAAACAGGCACAGGGCATAACGGAACAGCTAAAGGCAGAAAACGCCTTAGAATGGACAGGATGCCTCAATAACATAAGGGCTTGTGCGAGGGAGATTGTGGAAAAGGAAATTATTTTTGCATAAACAGATGATTAGTGGCAGGGGGAAATCCTGCCGCTTTTTCTGCTTTAGTTTGTCAGCTTGACAAATAAAGGGTTAAGGAATATAATTAGATTCAGTATTATACAAGGAGTTAATAAATATGCGGCAAGGTATTCTTAAATAAACTGTCAATTTGATAGTGGGAACAAAAAGTAGCAGTCCCGTTTCACTTTTAATATGGGGCTTAGTTTTTTGTACCCAGTTTAAGAATACTTTTATCATGTAATTTTATATGCCCGAAAACATATAAGTGTTTTGGGGCTATTGGAGTTATTTACCCAGTGATAGGAGTATTTATCACTGGGTATTTTTATGCCCTTTTTTGGGTGTTGATAGGAGGAAAATCACATGAAAATAATTAACTTAGGCATTCTGGCTCACGTTGACGCAGGAAAGACAACATTAACGGAGAGTTTATTGTATACCAGTGGTGCAATTGCAGAACCAGGGAGCGTAGATAAAGGCACAACAAGGACAGATACAATGAATTTGGAGCGTCAAAGGGGAATCACTATCCAGACAGCAGTGACATCTTTTCAGTGGGAGGATGTAAAAGTCAACATTATAGATACGCCAGGCCATATGGATTTTTTGGCGGAAGTATACCGTTCTTTATCCGTATTAGACGGAGCAGTATTATTAGTTTCTGCAAAGGATGGCATACAGGCACAGACCCGTATACTGTTTCATGCACTACAGACAATGAAGATTCCGACAATTTTTTTCATCAATAAAATTGACCAAGAGGGGATTGATTTGCCAATGGTATATCAAGAAATGAAAGCAAAGCTTTCTTCGGAAATTATAGTGAAGCAAAAGGTTGGGCAGCATCCCCATATAAATGTAACGGACAATGACGATATGGAACAGTGGGATGCGGTAATTATGGGAAACGATGAACTATTAGAGAAATATATGTCAGGGAAACCGTTTAAAATGTCAGAACTGGAACAGGAAGAAAACAGGAGATTCCAAAACGGAACGTTATTTCCCGTTTATCACGGAAGTGCTAAAAACAATCTGGGGATTCGGCAGCTTATAGAAGTGATTGCCAGTAAGTTTTATTCATCAACGCCTGAAGGTCAATCTGAACTATGCGGGCAGGTTTTTAAGATTGAATATTCAGAGAAAAGGCGGCGTTTTGTTTATGTGCGTATATATAGCGGAACATTGCATTTGAGGGATGTTATTAAAATATCTGAAAAAGAGAAAATAAAAATCACAGAGATGTGTGTTCCGACAAACGGTGAATTATATTCATCCGATACAGCCTGCTCTGGTGATATTGTAATTTTACCAAATGATGTTTTGCAGCTAAACAGTATTTTGGGGAACGAAATGCTGTTGCCGCAGAGAAAATTTATTGAAAATCCTCTCCCTATGCTCCAAACAACGATTGCAGTAAAGAAATCTGAACAGCGGGAAATATTGCTTGGGGCACTTACAGAAATTTCAGATGGCGACCCTCTTTTAAAATATTATGTGGATACTACAACGCATGAGATTATACTTTCTTTTTTGGGGAATGTGCAGATGGAAGTCATTTGTGCCATCCTTGAGGAAAAATACCATGTGGAGGCAGAAATAAAAGAGCCTACTGTTATATATATGGAAAGACCGCTTAGAAAAGCAGAATATACCATCCACATAGAAGTCCCGCCAAATCCTTTCTGGGCTTCTGTCGGGTTGTCCATAGAGCCGCTCCCTATTGGAAGCGGAGTGCAGTATGAAAGCAGAGTTTCACTTGGATATTTAAACCAATCGTTCCAAAATGCGGTTATGGAGGGGGTTCTTTATGGCTGCGAGCAGGGGCTGTATGGATGGAAAGTGACAGACTGTAAAATCTGTTTTGAATATGGATTGTATTATAGTCCTGTAAGTACCCCCGCAGACTTTCGGCTGCTTTCCCCTATCGTATTGGAGCAGGCTTTAAAAAAAGCAGGGACAGAACTATTAGAGCCATATCTCCACTTTGAAATTTATGCACCGCAGGAATATCTCTCACGGGCGTATCATGATGCCCCAAGGTATTGTGCAGATATTGTAAGTACTCAGGTAAAGAATGACGAGGTCATTCTGAAAGGAGAAATCCCTGCCAGATGTATTCAAGAATACAGGAACGATTTAACTTATTTCACAAATGGGCAGGGAGTCTGCTTGACAGAGTTAAAAGGATACCAGCCAGCTATTGGTAAATTTATTTGCCAACCCCGCCGCCCGAATAGCCGTATAGATAAGGTTCGGCATATGTTCCACAAGTTAGCTTAACAGCTTGCAAAAGTCATATAAAATGAGATTTGAAAGGATTAGAGACTAATTATGATGAAATGCGAATGGATATTGTGTCCTGTTTGTGGGAGCAAAACCCGTAATAAAATTAGGAAGGACACTGTTTTGGAGAATTATCCCCTTTATTGTCCAAAATGCAGACAAGAAAGCTTGATTAAAGTTGACAACTTGAAGATAACTGTCATCAAAGAGCCAGACGCTTAAGACGCAGAGCCGATGAAATTGTGGAACAATTCACGAATCATCGGCTCTTTTTGTTTCGTATTTGAAAGAACAAACTCACCAAATAAAAAAAACGATATTCGGGTGGGTTATTTTGTTATACCCTAAATTACCCTCTGAATTTGTTTTTAAATTTGGAGGGATTTTTTTATGTTCTTTTTTCGGGCGGTTATTCATCTGCTCATACGAAGTAAAATTTATCAATACATAGCATATCAGAGAATGGCAGGAAACCAGTTAAAAAAATTTCTGCCAGTGCAGCGGTACTTCTCACCTTGAAAGTGGAAGTACAATCTCCATACAACAGAATTTGTATTTCCCATAACCGTGAAGGTCACAGAGCCTTTGCGGTTTTTCTTTTGTCGTTTTTTGTTGGAAAGTGCCGCAGGGCTGTTTCTGGTGTGCGTTGCCGCTCCCCGCCTCTCCATCTGGATTTTTACATTTCAAAAATTCAGATTGGAGGTATTAGCGGTGAAATACGCACCAAGAAAAGTATATATCAAAGAAAGCGGCGGCTATGTGGAACTGTCCTATACGGATTTCTGCCGCCGCAGGCAAGCCGACAAGGGATATATGGACAAGCTGTTTATCCCCGTCCAAGGTTGTCTGCTTGAAGTCGTAAGGGAGCAATATGCGGACTTCTACCGTGACAGGGAGCGGTGGCGTTACCTGCAAAAATTAGATGCGAGGAACAGCCTGCTATCTCTGGACGGATTTACGGACAGCGAGGGGAATCCTCTGGACTTTATCGCTGATGAAGCGGCGGACATAAGTGTGCGGACTGCGGCTATGCGATGCGGGCGGCGAGTGCCAACAGGAGGAAACGCCCCGACATCATCGACTGCGTACAATACACCTGCAATAATTATGGCAGATATGGCAATGTTATGTGTACCGCACACAGCATTGAAGCGAGGGACTTATTCAATGCCGTCCTTGCCGACATCAACCGCTTTGCGGATATGGCGGTCAATGATGAAAAGGCGGTCAGAGCCATAGAAAGGCGGCTCACGGAAACAGACCAGAGCAGGGCGAAATCATTAGAGAAAGAAAAGAAGAAGCTGAACAAACGCCTTGCGGAGCTTGACAGGCTGTTTTCCTCTCTCTATGAGGACAAGGTAATGGAGCGTATCACGGAGCGGAATTTTGAGATGATGTCGGGGAAATACCAGAAAGAGCAGCTTGAAATTGAAGCACGGCTGAAAGAGGTAACGGAAACGCTCAATGACAGCTATGAGAAATCGCAGGGCGTGAGGGACTTTCTATCCCTAATCCGCAACTATCAGGGGCTGAAAGAGTTGGACGCAACCATCATAAACGCACTCATAGACAAGATACTTGTTTCGGAACGTGAGAAACTTGCGGACGGGACAGTAAGGCAGGAAATCAAGATTTACTATAAATTCATCGGCTTTGTCGGTGAATTACATATCACACCCACAAAGCGGTGGACGGCGTTAAAGCCTAAAAATTGTACGGTGTGCGGTGTTGAATACGTCCCCAGCTCTGGAATATCAAAGTATTGTCCCGCTTGTGCTAAGAGGATACAGAGGGAGAAATCAAACGAGAGCAAACGCAGGAGTAGGGAGAGGAACCGAAGGGCATGTATTGAACTGTCCGCAAAAAATGACCGACTGACCTCGAGCAGCGGGAGGGGCGCATACTGCGCCAGGGCAACCGGAACAAGGAGGTCGGCATCTACCGGTACGTCACGAAGGGGACGTTCGACAGCTACATGTACCAGACCGTCGAGCACAAGCAGCGGTTCATAGGCCAGGTGTTCGGCGGATCCGGCGCAGCATCCCGCAGCGCCGATGACATCGACCAGGCGGCGCTCTCCTACGCGGAGGTCAAGGCGCTCTGCGCCGGGGACCCGGACGTGAAAGAGCGCCTAGAGTTGCAGAACGAGCTGCCCCGCCTGGCCAGCCTTGAGCGGGCCCACAGGAGGGACCAGGCGGAGCTCCGGCGGCTGCGCGACGAGGTGTGCCCCGCGAAGATAGCCTCGGCCGAGGAGGCGATCGAGAGGCTCGGGGGCGACGCCGCCACGGTGAAGGCGCGCAAGGGCCCCGAGGGCGGCTTCCCCGGCATGACCGTGATGGGGGCGTACTGCGAGAAGAGGACGGACGCGGCCGATGCGCTGAGGGCTGCGCTCGTGGCATGCGCAGAGTCGTACGGCGAGGCCCAGGTGGTCGGCTCGATCATGGGGCTGGACGTGACGGCGACGTTCCAGGCGGGCACGGGCTGCTTCCGCGTCGGCGTCGGACACGCGCCTGCCATGACCTTCGAGGGGGCGGACAGCGGGATCGGGGCGGTCACGAGGATCGAGCGAGAGGCGAGGAACATGGAGCGCTACGCCGCGTCCGCGGCCGAAAGGCTCGAGCGGGCCCAGGCGGAGCTTGCCGCCGCGAGGGAGGGCGTCGGGAAGCCCTTCCCGCAGCAGCGGCGCCTGCTGGAGGTAAAGCAGCGCCTCGCCGAGCTGGACGCCAAGATCGGCGAGAAGGGACACGATCCCTCCCTGGCCGCCGTGGCGGAGGCGAGCGAGATAGGAGGCGACCAGCTCTCGCTCGAGGACTCCGGGCTCGTGCTGTTCGACCGGGCGGAGCTGATCATGGTTAACAGGGGGATAGACAGGGGCTGGGACGTCTCGGTCTACGCCTACGAGGGGCTCGACGCTTCCGCCATGGAGACGGCGTCCTACTTCGCCACGCCCGTCATGGGGGTCGGCGCGGAGGACAAGGGCTTGAGATGGGACGGGATGGCGAAGGCCGTCGAGGCGGGGGAGGCCGCCTACGGGGCGGAGGACGTCAGGGGAGCGGTGCGCGAGGCCGTCGAGCTCATCGCCAAGTGCTCGGACGGGCTGTCCTCGTCGGACCAATGCCAGCTCGTAGAGCTGGCCGGATCCGTCGCGCTGCGCGGCGGGCGGCCGCTAGCCCTGGTCAAGTCGCTGGCGGCCGACCGGGACGCCAGCGAGGGCCAGCCCAACGGCATCGGGTTCTACGGGCTCGTGCGAAACGTCCGCGACGCTGCGCTGGCGTCCATCGACGCCGGCGGGGACTTCGTGGCCGTGGGGAAGGACGTCTCGAGGGCCATACTGGGCGCGAGCATGCCGTCGGCGAGGGCCGCCGGGAGCATCGCGTCCGACATCGCCACGCGCACGGCCGCATCGGCCGCGGAGAAGGGGCTCCGGTGCCCTGCCAGGCACATGCTGGCGAGCGGGGCCGAAGGGGCCGCCCGCGCCGCCGCCCCGTCCAGGGGGGCGGGGAGATGACGGCGTGGTCGCGAGCGGGCTCGTCCTACGTGTGCGAGTGCCGCCCGGGTTACGAGGCGGTCGTCGAGCTGTCGGGCGCGTGCGCGTACGCCGCGCCCTGGGGCACGGTCGAGCGGGCGGAAGGGGCCGTGCTCACCGTCGTGGAGCAGGCGACCGGCCTCGCCGTAGCCAAGCGGCTGAGGATAGCGGGGGCGACGTCACCTGGCGACGTCGACGACGTCGCCAGGAGGGTGTCCGATGCGCGCATCGGCGAGGAGGCGGCCAAGGCCGAGGATCTCGCGACCAGGGGATGGCACCTCGACGGGCCCGCCGGCATCCTCTCGGTGGCCGCGCGGGGATCGCGCGCCGCAGCGGAGCACCCGCTGTCGCTCGGCCGCCTGGGCGGCGCGCCGGGGGGCGCGCCCTGCTTCGCCGTCGCCTCGGCCGGCGGGGACGGCTACGCGGCGTCCTGGCTCCCGGACGGCGCCCTCGGCTCGGCCGCCGTGGAATCGGGCCCCTGCCCGACGCCGTCAGAGGCGCTCGCGCGCCTCGCCGAACGGCTCGTCGATCAGGGAATGCCGGCGGCGGGCGGCGAGGACGACGACCTCGCACGCTACGAGAGGCTCTACGCCGGCGACATGGAAACCTATAAGAGCACGAACCTGGACGAGCTCATAAGGGCGTGCCGTGCATCGGCGCGCTACGGGGCTGCCGAGAAGGGAGGCGGTGGGCGATGACGTCCTTGCCGACGACGGTGGCCGACGCCACGGCAGAGGCCGAGCGGGTCATAGAGGAGTGCCGGGAGGCCGGCGATGAATCCCGCCTGCTGTCCTGCATCGCGGCGACGGCAACGTACGATCCCGGCACGCGCCGGGTGAGGACTTACGGGCCCCTCAACGCCGCCCTGGCGTGGGCCCACGGCGCGGGATCCGGCTGGTGCCGTCCGGCCGAGGACTGGGAGAGGGACGGCCGCGCCGTCGCCAGGGCCGACATGGCCGTCCCCGTCCTCGTGAGGGGCGCCTCCGGGATGGCCCTCATGCGACGCTACCCGTACGAGGCGACCGAGGGCGACGGGGCGGTGACGGAGCCCGTATGCGGCCTCTCGTGCGACAGGCGGGCCGTCGAGGACATCCTGTCGTCGGGCGAGATAGACTGCGCCGGCGCGTACGGCATGGTCGAGGCGTACTTCGGCATGGGGGACGTCGTCGCCCCTGCGGGCGGGGGTTTGGGCCAGGAAGGGATGAAGGAAGTCATCGCGAGCTTCAAGGCGGCCGCCTCGGCGGTGCATCGGGCCTACGAGGGGAGGGGAGGCTCGTACCGGCCGAGGCGCATCGAGCCCGCAAGGCCCCTGCCCGTCCCGGCCGAGGTTCTCGCACCGTCGGAGGTGCTGGACGGCGAGGGCGTGCTGGACGCAGGCTGGGATGGGTACGTGCGCGTCGTGAAGCCCTTGATCAACCTGCTGGCCGCCAGCTACGCGAAAGGGGGCTACGACGCGGGGTGCGCCCTCGAGTGCTTCCGCGCCGCTGCAGCCGAGATCAAGGGAGGGGCGTCTGCGGAGGACGCGTGCGCGCTGATGCGGCGGTACCTGCCGGAGCTTGCCGAGGACTGCCAGCTCGAGGCGGAGATAGCGAGAGCGACGGAGGGATTGAGATGACGGTCGACGGGCTTTACTGGGATGAGGCCGGCAGGGCGGATGTCGGGATGATCGAGCCTGGCGACACGGTCTACTGCATATGCCGCGGCGCCGATGGCTTGTTTTCCGTCTCGAGCGGCGTATGCGTGGATCCGCCGGTCAGGTTCATCGACTTCGGCGACGGCGCGCAGTTCCTCGGCGTCGCCTCGACGGTCGAGCCGTCGGCTCTGCGCAGGTTCGGGCTCGTCGGTTCCGTGTTCGTCTCGAGGCGCGCGGCCGATCGCCGCGCAGCCGAGCTGAACGCGGCACGGGAAGGAGAAAGATGAGAAGAGGCATCGCAGCCGACGCGCCGCTTTCCGACGCCGGCGAGGAAAGGCTGTCGGAAGAGGATCGGAGGGCGCTCAAGATGATCGAGGAGCTCTTCCCCGGAGAATACCGCGCTGCGAAGCGCGAGGTGGCGGCAGCCATCGCGTCTGACGCGCCGTCGAGCTTGGGCGGGCTCGCGGCGATCCTGTCGCAACGGGGGAATCCCGACGGCGCGGTGCTGGCAGGGAGGATCGTCGAGGCGCTGCTCACCGACAAGGCGACGCTGATGGACGCGGCGAGCATGCTGTACTTCAGCGACGGCAAGGTGGTCGACGTATGGTGACGGTGCGGCGCGAAAACACAACATGCGATATTCGCGGAATCGGCGCGTATGGTATCATTGTCGCTCAGGAAAGGAACCAGGTGATGGATTCCGGCGGGACGCCGGGAACGAACCCCAAAAAAGAAAGAAACCGCAGACGGCGGTTTCGTGATATTGGAAGAGCTCTTTGTCGTTGCTCTATTATCGCTGACCGGGAGAGGTGTGTCAACCCCTCGGTTTGCTGCGTTGCAGGCAACCGCATCGGCTCGCAGCCGTCACGATTCCGCGCCGGACGACCAGAAGGCGCAATGGAACACAACCGCAGCACCACTACCTTCATCTTCAAAGCAAGCAGCCACCACGGGCTCTCGACCCCGTGGTGGCTGCTTGCTGCCTTTTCCGGCATGCGCCGGCCATGGGCAAAAAGCCCGGTCTGCGCAATCCGGAACCGCGTGGCCAACCAGGATGCGCGTCGATCGAGGATCTCGGCCGACCGTCCAGATTGGACAACATGGCGGTATTGCGGCAAAAGGAAGCTGAAAGGAGGTGATGCGGCAGGGGGAGCGACGGCTTAGGAAAACAACGAGGCCCCGGTTCGCCCCCGAGGCCCCTGCGGTTTCCGAAAACTCGAAAACCAAAGACTTTTGATAGAGGTGGATTGTACCACCCTTGGGTAGTTATATGCAAATCTGCCCCGGAAAGCCCTCATATCGCCCCATACGACGGCGTACGGGGCCGGTTTTCGAGAGTTGCCGAACCCGTGCCGCCAGGGCATGGAACGACCGATACGGGACATACAGCAGCACATAGATTACGTCGGCACGCTTGCCGAAGAAGAACCCGATCCCAAGACCCGCTGGCAGCTGCAGAAGCGCGTTGCGGCGAGCGTCTGGCAGAGGGACGCCAAGGCGTACTACGAGGAGCAGGGCGCGGAATTCTTTGATTTCGGGCAATGGCAGCTCGACCAGGCCTACGCGAGCTACCTCTACCACGAGTCCATCAAGCGATACCGCAAGCGGCAGGGCGACAGGCAGATCCTCGCGCGCCTCGACGAGCTGAACAACGTCCCGCGCGAGGACGGCGGGTACAAGGTCACGGGCGCGCGCCGCAAGGTCATCCGCGCGATCGTGGGGCTCGCCACGTCGAGCGGCGTGCTCTACTGCAGCTACGACGGCCTGGCGCGTGCGGCGCGCGTATCGCCGAGGTCGGCGCACTCGATCCGCGCGGAGCTCGAGCGCCTGGGCGTCCTCAAGCGCGTCCGCACGGGGGGCAGGGCCGAGGACGGATCGCGTCAATCGAACAAGTACATCGTGAAGTGGGACAAGCTGCGCGACATCCTCGGGATCGCGTGCTGCTATGCGTCCAATTGGCATGGAGAGCTCCAGAGAACAGTTGAGCGCAAGCCCTTCCATAACGTGTACTACAACTACGAGGGATACGCGCACTACAGCAAGTCGGCGCGCCAGAAGCGCCGCGAGCGCCAGCGCGCTCGCGAGCATGCGGCGCTCGCGGCGCAAGCGCCGAAAGTGGATAACCATGTGGAGAAAAGCGCACCAGAAAAAAGGACGAAGGCCATGGGGCTTGAAAACGAAGCTAGTGATCAGGGTTTTTGCGCACTAACCGATCTTAAAGAGCGTAAAACATCTAAAATCCTTCAACCTGTGAGATCTCTCCTGTCCTATTGCCGCCGCATTGTGGAAAAGCGTACGCCGCTCCGCGGCTCCTCGGACGCCCGCCACGAGGGCGGGATGCCGGAATCGCTGCGCGATACCTTGGACAACCGCCCTGCGGGCGGCACAACCTGGTGCTTCGACGTCTCAAAGCTCTCCCAAACATCCCTACAAAGACTCGGCCGAGTGGCACCGGGAAGGATCGTACCCCTCTTGGCCGAGATCGACCAGATGACGCGCAGCAACCCTTCGCTCGAAACACCGGAGGACATGCAATGGCACGCCGAGGAGCTCCTGCACATCCTCGCAGATGCGGACGGCATCCCCCGATGACCGAAAGGCATCGGCCGCATCGGCACGGCTTCGCCGTGCGGCAGTGAAAAAATGATCTGCCTCCCGGTGCCGGCAGTCAAGGGGAATTTGGGAATCCTTGCCTGCCCTCTGTCTTACCGACCGAACGGATCCCAACCGCCCGGCGGCTCGACGCACCTCGCCTGGCTATAACGTTGTGGATGGCGGCCTCGATGTTCGATGCCGCGTCGCCCCCGAGCCCAGCAATCAAGAGCGCCGAGCGTTCGGCGATCGCCTCTATCAGGAGCCCGCTGTCGTTTCGATCAGCGCTGCAGGCGGGGCTCGCGCCTTTCTCCGGTCGAGGCGGCCGGATCGCCCCGGATCTCGCCTGCAGGGCCATCCTGCCTATCTCCCTATGCAGGATCGATTCCACTACGTAGACGTCGGCCTCGTCTCCGTACGGCGCGAAGAGATCGTCGGCCGCCTCGACGATCCGGTTGAGGGAATCTGGGATATGACCTGCGCTTAGATTCAATTCGCCAACCCGCTACTGCTCGCTTTTCATTGTGTCTTCGGACCGCCCTCGCCGCGCAGCTTCGCCCTCGCGGCGTCGCTGTAAGGATTGCTCATGTGATGGAGGTTCTTCGGCACGCTGATGTAGACCCCCTCGCCGATGCTCGCGATCTCATCGTCCGGCACGAAGCCGAGCACGTCTGCCACGTCGCATCCTTCGACGCCGAGCGCTCGGAGCGCCTTGATGAGGGCGTCGATCGTAGTCCCCCTGTAGGCGACCACCTTCCCCGTTTTCAACCTGGATACGTTGACGTTCGTTATCCCGGTCGCAGCTGCTATCTTGTCGAGGGATATGCCGTGCTGCAGCATCAGCGCCTCGAGCTTCACGACTATGGCCATGGGCTGTTATCCATGGCAGGCCTTGCGGATCCTGGGTCCACGAGTCGCTCCTTTCGCGACTATTTCATTTCCTTGCTGAGTGCTAAACATTATATATATTGAATAAATCATTGCATATAACAAATGAGAATGGGGGAATGGATGACGTAGAGCTTAACAAGCGAAGGAAGCGACTTGGGAATGCCGTCCGCGTCGAGCGGGTGGAGCAGCGGCTATCCCAAGAACGCCTGGGCCGGATGGTCGGCACCAACCAGACCTACATCAGCCTGCTCGAGGCAGGCGAGATAAACGTGACGTTCGACAAGCTGTGTCGCATCGCGGAGGCCTTGGAGGTAGAGGTGTCCGACCTGGTGCGCTAGAGTGCCCCGGCGTTGCCGGGCACGATCTCCTCTACGTACCATCGGCCGTCGTCGCTATGCCAAAGGTGCTTTGTCCTTCCGCAGATCTCAACGGTATAGCGGATCCCGTGGCCGCCGACCTTCATGCTCGCCGCGCGCCTCGATTCGAGCACGCGATCCACGACAAAGCATCGTCCGTCTCCCCAGTAGATCGCCAGCGGTCGCTGGCGGCCGTCGGGGTCGATGTCCACCACGGCCTCCACGTAGGTCTTCTTGCGGCTCTCGATTCCATGCATTTAGCAGCTCCTCACGAGTGGAAGAAGCTGACGGGGTGGACGGTGTTGTCGGCCTTGGCGTCGACGCTGGCCGCGCCTTCGTCGACGAGCTGCGCGCCCCATACGACGCACTTGTTGCCGTAGCGACGGCGCAGGTCGTCGACGGAGGCGTCGAGCTCGCGCATCTCGGTGCGGCGGGGAAGCGGGTCGAAGAGCGACGCCTGCAGGTCGGCGTCGGCAGGCTCGAGGTCGGAGGCGCGCACGTGGATCCCGCGCAGGGGATGGCTCGCGTCTAGCGGCTCAAGCTCGCGTAGGAGGCCCCAAGCGGCGCGCGCTACCTCGAGCGTCACGTCGGTGGCCACCGGCAGCTTGCACTGGCGCGATCGGGTGCAGAGGTCGTCCGCGGCCCTTGCGCCGACCGACACGGTGCGGGCCCTGGCGCGGCCCTCGCGCATGCGCTGGGCGACGCTCTCGGCGAGCATCCAGACGTACGCCTTGGCGGACTGCGGGTCGCATATGTCCCTGGGGGCCGTGAGCCCGTTGCCGTAGCTCTTGATCTCGCGCATGACGTCGGCGGCGTCCCGGTCGTAGGGCTTGACCTCGGTAGCGTCCTGCCCGCGCGCGAAGCCGCGCAGCACGAACCCCATCTTGCCGAGCCTGTTGCGCAACAGCTCGTCCGAGGCGCACGCGAGCTGGCCTATCGTGTCGATGCCCGAGGAGTGCAGCTTGCGCTCCGTGGCGGGCCCTACGTAGAGCAGGTCGCGCACAGGGGCCTGCCATACGACCTCGCGGTAGTTCTCCCGCGTTATCACCGTGACGGCATCGGGCTTCTTGTAGTCGCTGCCGAACTTGGCGAAGATCTTGTTCCACGACACCCCGACCGACACGCTGATGCCGAGCTCGGCGACCATGCGCTCGCTTACCTCGCGGGCTATCTCGGCGGGGGAGAGCCCGAGGCACCGGCGGGTGCCCGTGACGTCGAGCCAAGCCTCGTCGGGTCCGAAGGGCTCTACACGGTCGGTGTAATCGTAGTAGATCTCCCTGGCTCGCCGCGACACGTCCATGTAGAGCCGGTAGTCAGGGGGCACGACGACGAGGCCGGGGCATGCCTTCCGCGCCTCCCACAGCGCCATCGCGGTCTTGACGCCGGCGCGCTTGGCTATGAGGTTCTTCGCGAGCACGATGCCGTGGCGCGCCTCCTCGTCGCCGCCCACCACGACGGGCTTGCCGCGCAGCTCGGGCCGTGCCTGGCACTCGATCTGCGCGTAGCAGCAGTTTATGTCGCTGTGCAGGACGTCGCGGTCTGGCATGATGACCTGTTACCTCCGTAATAGAGAACAAATGTTTGATACAATTGTAGGCCCGCATGGGTGCCGGAGGCAATCGAACAGTTTGTGGAGTGTTTGGGATCCTAGCCGCTCCGGCTCTCGTTGAGGCGCTTTCGGATGCCGTCGTGGATCGGGTTGCTCATACAGTGGAGCTCTTTCGGCAAGCTGACGTAGACGCCTCTTGCGATCGTGTCCAATTCATCGTTCGGTACGTAGCCGATCGCATCAGCCCTTGGAGTGGAAATATGGGAGCTGTTCGCACCTGCAGATGTTGTCGATGAGGTAAGAAAGGGGAGGGGCCGGTAGGGTATCGCTTCCTCGTCGTGCGGTCAGTAGGCCTCCTCGCGCTCGCAGGGAAGGTCGAGCCACACTCCGTAGTAGCGCTCCTTCACCGTGTCCACGTACTCGCCGTCGTACTCTATCGTCACCAAGCGCACGTTGTTCATTCCCACGTATCCACGAACCTTGGTCTTGGCATCGCGCTCCGGAGTCCCATGGTAAAACTCGCGGTTCGTCATCTTTCCGGGCATTCCGATCCCCTCTTCCGATGAGTGCATTTTCTGTCATGTAATATGATCGGAGCATGTAGTATCATTTTTAAATATGGCATCATTTTGAAGAACAGAGCCTTTGGTCGAGCCCCTGCGCTCCCCGTGTTCCCATAGTCTCGGCTTCCCAGACTGACGGCATGTCGGATACGCGCACCGTCGCCATCCTGCCGCTCTCCCCAGGGCGCAGATTCAGAAAACCGTGGAGATCGAGCGGTATCTTGATCAACGCAGATTCTCGTTCGTCATCGATTTTCTTGCTCATGCACCTGGGCGATATGTGTGCGCAAGGAAGGGTAGTCGTCCAGATTTCCAGGATCTCTCCTTCCACGGGTGTGCAAGTATCGCGCGGCCGTGAGGAAGAATGAGGCCGTGGAAAAGACGGATCCGACTGCGAACACGAGCAATAGGAGCAGCATGTGAGGAAACAAAGGAAGACTCCATCCGCTGTTGGCGACGAGCATGTAGCCGATGGCGATCGTCCCCATCCAGAATACGAAGGCGCTCATCGATGCCTCGACCAATTCTTTCTTCACAGGTGCTTGCCCTCTCCTCGTCATTCTTTCCATTCCCATGTCTCCTATCTACCGCCATGCCACGCATGATCGTAATGGCGTCCCGCTTCAAGTGTCAGCGCACGTGCACGAGCAGCGGACACAGCGGCTTCATGCCTTTCTTCTTGCGGCCTGCGTTCAAGCGCTCGGCCTCTTCAACCGCCTTCTTGATCGAATTGAGCCTGCGGAAATACGTTGTGCGCTTCAAGCCGAGTTGCCGCATCCCTTCTTCTACCGAATGGTTCTGCTGCCATGCAAGGTACTCGGCGCAGGTAGTCTCATTATTAAATATGGAATCATGTGGGAGCACCACGCCCTTGCTCGGACGGCCTGCGCGCCGCGTCCTCATGGTTTCCGCGTCCTGGACGTCCGGCATGTCGGACACGTGCACCGTCGCCGTCTTGCCGCTCGATGAAACTGCGCAATCGACCTTGATTCCCAGCTCGCGGGCAATGGACATGAAGTGATCGAATTCCTCTCGCCTGAACCCGCTTGCAGTAAACGTGCATTCGGTTGGATGCATATCCAAACGCTCCGATCTCGCAATTAATTATGGGACTAGCATACGCGATTAGAGTTCGAATTTCAATATTAAAATTGGGACGGCCGTGCGAAATTGATAACACATATTATGTAAACTTAGGCTAACTTTTTACGCGCAGCGGCCTTCGCGTTGATTGAATTCTCGTAAGTTAACGTTTATGCAGATCAGAGGGCTGTTTACTTCTACCTTTTCAATTTCGAGGTC
>NZ_WWRX01000024.1:0-22500 GCF_009875575.1 Eggerthella sp. BIOML-A4
CGCGCGAATCCTCTCTATTGATCCCATGGCGGCTCCTTTCGGCTGCCGCCTTCCGGGCTATTCGATTCTCAAAGTTCATTACGTTAAAAGTAATTTCTAGTGCAAAAAAATATCGTTGACAGCTTCCAAAAGAATCGGTTTAGCAACATCGGACATTTCTCGATAGAGCAAATCCAATTCCCCAAGGCGCCAGGTAGAAGGATTTCGCTCTCTTTCTAGATAGGTTGGCTTTGCAATATGGCAGATAGTAGCAGCTTTTTCCGATGATAGTCCCGATGCCTTTCGCGCTGCCTCGAACTTTCCAATGACGGGCATGACCACCTCCTTTCAACGAAAGCAGCTTATCATTACAATACGTTAAACGCAATATAAAATTATTTAAATGTATCTAACGCATGGTAAAATGCATTTAACGAAAGGTGGTATGAAATGGGTGTTGCTGAGAACATAGACGCCTTGCTTGTAAAGTTCGACATTACAGCTGAAAGCCTCGCGAGAATTGCAGGTGTCCAGCCTCCTACTGTATCTCGATGGCGTCATGGAGCGATGCCGCGCGAGGAGCCAATCAATAGAATGGTTGAGTATTTTGGTTTAGAACGTGACGATATTGTTTCGGATGCTTTTGGACTCGCCGCAAAGGAACATGGGCGTGTCGGCATACCAACCATTAAGCCTGCTTACTCGTACCACGTTGTCCCGATGCTGGGTAATGCTGCAGCAGGAGAGTGGCGAGAGGTGTACGAGCAGCACGGCGAGGCGGTTACCATCCCCGACGAGTTCGCGGAGAGCCACCCTCGCGCTTTCGGAGTCAAGCCGGCGGGGTCGAGCATGGATCTTGTATTTCGCGACGACGAGATCGCGATTTGCGATCCCGATATGGAGGTGCGCGACGGGAGCGTGGCGTTGGTCGGCGTCAACGGGGACGAGGCGACGATAAAGCGCGTATTCTTCGCCGGCAACACTATCGTCTTGCATGCTGAGAGCACCATGGCCGACGAGTACCCGGACATAGCCATCAACACAAAGGATCCGGCTTCGCCGCCCGTGCACCTCATCGGCGAGATTTTTTGGAAGACGCTTCCGGCGAGGCCGATTAAGTTCTAGGCGAAAGGAGAGGGTTGTGAAGAAATCAATTGCATCCATAGCGGGGTTTTTGCTCGCCGCTTCACTGTTGGGATGTGCTCAGAGCGACATCGATGTCCCGGATGTTGTCGGGCAAAAGGCCGACGATGCAAAGGATGTCCTGATGGATTCCGGGTTTTATAACGTGGACATGGTTGAGGAGGACGGCGATGCCGCGTATGTGGCCGCTGCTTACACCGTTGTCGGCCAAAGCCCCCAAGCTGGGGACAAGTGCACTGCGTCCGATACCGTCACATTGACGGTGCGAAACGATGCGGAAGCCAAGGCTGCGGAGAAAAAGCAGGCTGACGCCGCTGCCGAGGCGATGCTCGACGAAATGGAGGGGAGCCCCGCTGCCGAAGCGTACGATGCGCTAACTTCGGATGGCTATTCCGTCGAGGTGCTTCATGCCGTTTCGAAGCAGGATTATTCCAGCGAGATCAATACTGGTGAAACCGAATGGCTCGTCTCTGGGTACGACGGGCTCAACGCCGATAAGAAGAGAGTGACGATCCTTGTTGACACGCGGGATGGCATCGACCAGAGGGCTGCCAACGCCGCCGTCCGGGAAGTCCTTGACGGGAAGTTGCCGGTCTCCAATGCATGGACGGCCGTCAAGAGCTACGGCAAGCAGCAGTATCCATACGGGTTCAAGCTGCACGACATCATGGGCGTTCTGGCCGAAACGGCCCAGGACGAGAACACGTGGTTTTTGAAGGCCACGTGCGACGTGACGAACGAATACGGAGCCAAGGCGAAAGATCTTGTGTGTGAGGCTGAGGTTGCCGGCACTAAAGATAGCCCCGAAGTGATTTCGTTCACGGTGTACTAGGCTTGTTCCGAATCACGAAGATGGGAAATGAAATGTGCGAATACTGCGAAGACGGCAGAAGGCTGATCGATAAAGACAAGGCAGGATCAGGCGCTGAGGTGTGGATCGAGGCAGGGCGCTTGGTGGTGCGCAGCGAATGCGAATGCGGATCGAGCTCCACGGTCATGTCGAACCAGATCAAGGTTTGCCCGATATGCAAGCGGGATCTGTCCGACGATCATCTTTGGCGCGAGTTCGACCCGTACGCCTGGCCTGGATTGAAGTAAGGCCGGTAAATAGCGCAGCCCCGACTATCTTGGCGGACGGCGGGGCTGCAGCCTAACCTGACGGAAAGGCATGGTGAAGTATACCATGAAGCGCAAGAGGTACCAGCTGGAGCCGCTCGACGATGGCCCAAGGGAGAAATGCCGGCATTGGGGGATCCGCGTGTCGTGCGGCCACGATCCGGCGACGGGGAAGCGCCTGAGACCTTACGAGACGTTCGAGGGCACGGAATACGAGGCCGATCTTCGAGCCATGGCCATAAAGGTCGAGCACGGAATCGTCGAGACCACGTCCATGACCGTGGCCGAGTACTTCGTCGGCATGTACCTGCCGTGGGCGAAGAGCCGCGTCAGAACTAAATCGTACGAAGGCGGGCCGCGCGACAAGAGTCTGATAACTCGCGAGACCTATCGGGGGTACGAGCAGACCGCCAGGCTCCACATCATCCCTCTATTCGGCCATATCGGCTTGTCCGACCTCAAGCCATACTACGTCGAGCAGAAGCTGGCCGAGATCCCAAGCCTCGGCTCCCGCCGCAACGCCTACAAGCTGTTGAGGCAGGGGTACCGCAGGGCGGTCAAATGGCAGCTCCTGCAGTTCGTCGTCACGGACGCGGTAGAGGAGCCGACGGCCGATCCTGTCGACAAGCCCACCGTCAAGTCGGCAGAAATGTGGGATTACATAGACGCGTTCGACGAGCCCGGAGACGAGGACGTGCGCATGGCCGTTGCCATCGGGTTCGGCATCGGGCTCAGAAGGTCGGAGATCGCTGCCATCGACAAGGAGGAGATCGACTGGACCGTCGACACCGAGGACTTCCTCGGCGCAGTGAGGATATGGCGCTCGTACCATTTTCGTAAGGGAGAGGGGTGGTTTGAGCCGCCGAAATCGTTCACCTCGGCGAGAACGGCTTATTTCCCGCGATGGCTCGGCGAGCTGTTGCAGCCTCACGCCGAAGGGTCGGGGCCTCTGCTCGAGCACAAGGGCGAGCGCACGAAGCCGGATCGCATCACCGACCGGTGGAAGGACGTGGTAGCGAAGAAGGGGCTCCCGGTGGTCATGCCTTTCAAGAACACGCGGCATTCTTGCGGCACGATCCTCGTGCGCGAGGACGGTCTGCCGATCACCGACGTGCAGCAGCTCCTCGGCCACAGCACGCCGGTGATCACGTCGACGTTCTACGTCCAGCGCGGCACCGAGTCGACGGAGCGCGCCGCCGCCGCGATGAACAAGAGGGCGAAACCCGTTGTCCCAGATTGTCCGAAACCCCCCGAAAACGCCGGATCGCAGCCGGATGATAATTATGGCGATAAAACGAAAAAGAGCGTTTCACCTGGTAGTTTCAAGATCATCAGACCTGATTTCAAACGTGCTTCGAACGGGTAGGGCAAACTTAAAATCTTCCGGCTTCGGCCTTGCGGGTTCGAGTCCCGCCGCCCCTACCACCTTGCGCTTCATGGTGCGGCGAGCGCCACGGAGGCGACGCCTCCCGCTTCCTACTCCTCGTCGTACGCTTCCAGCACGGCGGGCAGCGACGCGGTCACGACGTTGCCGACGGCCGGCAGCCCGATGAGCACCGCGCTGATCACCTCGTCGCGCGTGGCACCGTGCATCTTCGCCATCTTCACGTGGAACGGCAGGCCGCTGTCGAGACGGGCCGCCGCCATGACGGCGAGGTAGGCGAGAGCGGCGGTCTTGTCGTCGAGCGCGCTGGCCGCGCCGAGCGCCTGCACCGCCTCCGACCATGCCTGCTGGTGCTGCGGAGCCTCTTGGGCGAATGCCTGGAATGCGGGGCTGACGTTCATGGACGCCTCCTTCTCGCGCGGGATTTTCGATGCTCCCAGTGTAGCAAGCGAAGCGTCGCTTGACGCAAAGCGTTGCATACTCTCAACCTGATATGCGGAGAAACCCGGAAAAATAAGCCGCTGGCGCAGCGCACGGAAAGCGCCCGCTTTTCTTTGTGATACCATGTCGAGCGGATCATTCGCCCAGGCCTACAGAGAAAGTGCTATGGAGACAATCAACGAAATCATCGCAGCCGTAGAAGAACCTCCCGAGTCGTTCGAGCAGTACCTGACGTCGTACGCCGACCGCGTGGGCGACCTGGTGAACTCCTTCATCCCGAAGGGCACGCACGCGGACATGGACCGCTACCTGTACCAGCCGCTCATGGCGTACAGCCAGAACGGCGGCAAGCGCCATCGCCCGCTCATCTGCTTCGCGGCCTGTCGCGCCGTGGGCGGTGACATGGCGCGCGCGACCAGCGCCGCGGCCGCCATCGAGCACTTTCATACCGCGGCCCTCATCCACGACGACATCGCCGACGAGGCCGAGCTTCGCCGCGGCGAGCCGTGCATGCACCTCACCGAGGGCATGGGGCTGGCCATCAACGCGGGCGACCTCGCGCTGTCCCTCGTCAACGGCACGGTGGTGTCGGATGAGAACCTCGACGATGCCACGAAGGTGCGCGTCATCACCGAGCTCATCGACATGACCCGCCGCACCATCGAAGGCCAGGCGCTCGACATCGGATGGGCGCGTGACGGCCGCTACGACATCACGCCTGAAGACTACCTGGTCATGGCCACGCACAAGACCGCGCATTACTCCGGCGCGGTGCCCCTGGCCATCGGCGCCATCATCGGCGGCGGCACCGAGGTCGAAGTCGAGGCGCTGCGCAACTACGGCCTGGACACCGGCCTCGCGTTCCAGATCCAGGACGACCTGCTGAACCTCGTGGGCTCCGAGGAGAGCACGAAGAAGGACTTCCGCAACGACATCACCGAGGGCAAGCGCACGCTCATGGTGGTGCACGCGCTGCAGCACTCCGACGATCGCGACCGCCTCATCGACATCCTGTCGTCGAAGGAGAAGGACCAGGCCGTGCTCGCCGAGGCCGTCGCCATCATGGAGGCGTCCGGCAGCATCGACTACGCGCGCAACTACGCCGAGAACCTCACGAGCATCGCGAAGAACCGCCTGACCGACATGGTGCGCCCCTCCACGGCCCGCGACCTCCTCGTCTCCATGGCCGACTGGTTCGTCAGCCGCTTGAAGTGATCTGATCTACGTTTCGAGATGCACCTCATCAGGGCCCGGATTCGTCCGGGTCTTTTTTAGCGCGCCAACTCCTCCTGCACGAGGTCGATCAGCTCTTCGCGGCTGTGAACGTCCAGCTTCTGATGGATGTGGTTGATATGCGTTGACGATGTTCCCGGCGAGATGCACAGGGCCTTCTGCACGTACGTCATGTTGCGGCCCTGCGCCACCAGCTCGAGCACTTCGGCTTCCCGTGCCGTCAGACCGTAGCGCTCGGCAAGCGCGTGCGCCGCGGCGGCAGGGGTACTCTCGCGCTCGCGCTCCGCGGGGGCTTTCAGCCCGATGCGGCCGAGCATCACCGCGACGGTCAGGCACAGGATGGCGTAAGCGGCGAACATGATCAAAAGGATGTCGAAGTCGATGGCGATCTTCATGATGTCGAACAGGAGAATGGCCGCAGCGTAGCCGACGATCATGCCGATGAGGCCGAACGAACGTGTCCAGAACACGAAGGTGAACGATCCGATGTGAAAGTACTTCTTGGCATTGCTCGGGCCGACGCTGCAGATGATGGCCTCGCAGATGACGATGAACGCCACGACGGCCGGCAGCGTTTCCTGCAAACCGTAGCGAAGGAACGGCGGGAGCAGCAGACCGAGCGAGGCGAGCGGGATGAGCACGGTGGTGACGAGGGAGGCGTGCCGTTGCGGCAACAGCATCCAAACGCATCCTGCGATGACGAGGACGAGCACGGTCCATCCCGCGAGGAAGGGGTCGATGCCGGCGGGTATCATGAAGTTCTCGACGGTTCCGGTGCGCCGGTTCAAAAGCGAGAAGAAGCTGATCATGAATCCGAATACGAACAGGATGACGATGAGGTACAGGGGAAACGGAGGCTGGATCGTCACGCTGGGCGCAGTTCGTGCCGACGCGCGCGTTCGATAAGCGCCTAGTGCCGCCGAGACGACGGGCAACACCCCGCCGAACAGAATGGCCGATCGTGCGCCCAACTGTATGGATACGAGGACGATGACGATGGTGAGCAGGCTGCAGAGCGCTAGGAACAGCGGTCGCTCCTGGGAGGTCTCGGACGAGATATGCTCGCACCATGCGAGGACGAGGATGGCCGATGCGCCGCACGCGAACAAGCGCGACCAGGCGACGGGAACCATCTCGGGTGAGAGAAGGCTGACTGTCTGCAAAATACACGCGGTTCCGGAGCCCGCGAGCCCGAGGACGAACAGGTGCGACCCGTGCGCGCGAGGCCCCAACAACCCGACCGCGACCAAGGCGACGACGTTGCCGCATATCAGAGCAACGTTCTCCGGTGCCAGCCCGATGGACTCCGCAATCTTGATTTCCGACGACCCGAACATGATGGCGACGTATCCCCAGAAAAGCGCCGAGGCGAACGCATCGAGCGCGATGCCGCCTCTTTGAATGTCGGAGCGGGCCGGTTTGGCGACAACTCGACTCTTTTCTCCCCCTGTGGCTTGCTGCATTGCATTCTCCCCGGTGAGCTGCGTGTCAAATACTTTATATGATGGACAGATCCCCTTGCTGCGGCGCGTAAATCATATACCTTGTTCGATGTTTTCGCGCTTCGTTCCCCTGTACGCTCCTCGCCGTCAAAGGCCCTTTGCGAGATGCGCGTCGAAGCGATTTCGCGGCCTATGGTAGCGGAAAACAAGAGGAGGAACAAATGGGAACAAGGGATAACGAGAGCATGGGTTTAACGCGGCGTGGCTTTCTCACCGGCGCGCTCGCCCTCGGCGCGGTCGGCGCGGGCAGCATGCTTGCGGGATGCTCGTCCGAGGGGGGCGCGGGCGCTCCGGCAAGCGACGAGCGTGCGTGGGATCAAGAAACCGACGTGGTGGTGGTCGGAACGGGCTTCGCCGGTTTGGCAGCCGCTCATGAGGCTGCGAAGGCGGGCAGCCAGGTCGTTCTTGTCGAAAAAGCTCCCGAAAAGTACGCAGGCGGCAATAGCCGCGCATGCGCCCAGGCCATCTGGTCGCCGGAAAAGACCGCCGAAGGCGTTGCCTACTTCAAGGAGATCACCGGCGATTACCACCTCGTCGGACTCGACGATGCCGTGATCGAGGCCTATATCGGCGGCGCGAAAGAGAACGCCGATTGGCTGTTGGACGAGTTCGAGATCGAGACGAAGACGCACAACGCCTGCGAGTACCCCGCTGCGAAAACCGCTTCGGCGGTGGGCGATTCCAACACGCTCATTCCGGCCGAAGGGTTGGGTAACGCTCGGGTCTGGGCGCCTATGTTCGAGGTGGTAGGAAGCGAGTCGGGCGTTACGTCTCTGTTCGAGACGGCCTTCACCGATCTCGTGTTCAACGAGGCTGGCGAAGCGATCGGCATCGAGGCGCAGCAAGGCGAATCGCCCCTCCTCATCAAGGCGAAGAAGGGCGTCGTGCTCGCTTGCGGCGGGTTCGAGTACAACGAGGAAATGAAGGCGAATAACTGCCGTTACCCGTCGCTCGCGTGGGGCACGCCGTACAACACGGGCGATGCTCTGACGGCGTGTCGCAAGTACGATATCGACTTCTGGCACATGAACTCCGCGACGCCGGCAACGCGCGTCGGCGTGCAGGCTACTTGGCTCGATGACGATTTCAGCGAATGCGGCTTCGACTGCGAAGTGGCAGGCGATGCCGGGTACGTGTGGACCGACAAGTACGGCAAGCGCTTCATGGACGAGACTCGCTCCTATCAGCACGGATACGGTCGCGATGCGCTGTTCTACAACGACTCCGCCAAGATGGAATGGCCGCGCCTGCCGTTCTGGCAGGTTGTCGACGAGAGCACGCTGCCGTTTATGGGAACGAGCGGCAGCGGTTGGGTGCACATCGTCGGCGGCACCAGCGCTCCCGACAGCACCGAAGAGTTGCTTTCCTCGGGCTTGATGGTCAAAGCCGACACTGTCGAGGAACTTGCTTCTCAGATGGGCGTCGAAGCGACGATCCTGCAGGAGAGTGTGGACGCGCTTTCCGGTCCCGATGACGAGTTCGGTCGAGCTGCGGAAAAGAAGCGCGCGCTTTCCGGCACGCTGTATGCGGTGCAGCTCCAGCCCATCATGGTGAACACCAACGGCGGGCCGAAGCGCGATGCGAGTGCGCGCATCGTGCATACGGACGGCACGCCTGTCGAGCGGCTGTTCTCCGCTGGCGAGCTCGGCTCCGTATGGGCTTGGTACTACCAGGGTGCCGGCAACGTGAGCGAATGCATGGTGTTCGGCCGCATCGCCGGGCGCAATGCCGCTGCGCTGACTCCTTGGGACGCTGAAGCTTAGGGCTTCATCTGTTCCGTGACGCGGCCGTCCTTCCGACTCCCTCCCTCGTGCGGAAGGGCGGCCAAGAACCTGCGGGCGATCCGGAAGGTATCGCTCGCTCATCTGCCAAGGAGGCAATGCGATGAAGAAGTTTACGGGTGCGGCGACGATTTCGTGCGCAGTCATCGCGTTGGCGTTGACCGCCTGCGCGCCCCAGTCGAACGAAAACGGAGCCGCATCGGCCGACGATGCGAAGGAGACCCCGATCACGGTTGCGTGGTCGGCGGACTCGGAGTGTGGCACCTGCCATGCGACCGAGCAGGCGTCGTACGACGACGCGGCTTGCGTGGCCAGCACGCACGAAGGGCAAGCGTGCATTTCGTGCCATGCTGACGCTTCCGGTCTGGCGACGGCTCACGAGGGCAAGACCGCGTCCGATACCATGCCCAAGAAGCTGAAGAAGACGGAGGTGCCCGACGACGCATGCCTGTCGTGCCACTACGGTGCTCGCGAAGAACTCGTTGCAGCCACCGTCGACGTCGCGGTGGTCGATTCGAAAGGCACGGCGGTGAACCCGCACGATGTGACTCCGAGCGAGCAGCACGATACTATCCGATGCGCGGATTGCCACGGCATGCACGATGCCGAGAAGCTTGCCGACAAAGCCGATGCGGAATGCGCAAGCTGCCATCACGCCGACGTGTTCGAGTGCTACACGTGCCACGATTGACGCGACCGCTGCGCGGACGTCCGAGAAGGGGGCATGCGTGCAACAAGCTGCGCATACCCCCTCTGTTCCTCTTGTGGAACCTCGGTCGAAACCCTCGCGCGCGCACCGCGGGGCGCTACCATGACGCTCATGGAAACCATTAAGCGACATGACACCGGTCCCGCGGTCGAAGACGTGCAGCAGCGCCTCGTCACCATCGGGCTGCTCGATCCCGCCGACGTCGACGGGGCGTTCGGCGATACCACGGCCGAGGCCGTGCAGGCGTTCTGCGGCGGCGCGGGCCTGCCTCTCACCGACGAGGTGACCGAGAAGGTGTGGGCGGCGCTCGTCGACGCCTCGTTCACGCTGGGCGACCGCACCCTGTACCTGCGCATGCCGCACTTCCACGGCCACGACGTGCTGGAGCTGCAGCACGCGCTGGGCGCGCTCGGCTTCGCCTGCGGCGCCACCGACGGCATCTTCGGCGCGTTCACCGAGCTTGCGCTGCGCAAGTTCCAGCTCAACCTGGGCCTGCCGTCCGACGGCATCGCCGGCGCCTACACGTACGCCGCCATCCGCAACCTCCACCATTCGTGGGAGGGCAAGGAAGCGGTGCACGGTTCCAGCCACCTCGGGTTCGCCCGCGCCGCCGACGTGCTCGAGCGCAATGCGCTGTGCCTGTTCGGCACGCAGGATTTTACGCGCAGCGTCGCATCGCGCATGTCGAATCTCGCGCTGGCCACGAACCCCGCTTCCAAGATCATGAGCGCCGATTCTCTGCTCGTCGCCCCCGACGAGTCCATGTTGCTTGTGCATATCGTCCTGCCGGGCGAGCTGACGGTGACCACCGTGCCGCGCGTCAGCTTCGATGACGAGGAGACGCTTTCTCTGCGTCTCGAGACGGCTATCGGCGTGGCCGACGCCGCCAGTCCGTCGCGCATCGCCGTCGAGCTTCCCGGCATTATGTGGGAAGACGCGGGCGAGGGTCGTTCCGCGCAGCATTTCGCTATTACGCTGCTCGACGCCTTGTGCACTGCGCTGTCGTAAGCTCGGCACCCTGATCGTAGACGCTGCACCCCCCTCCGCCATTCCGAGCAAGCGAGGTCTTCGGGATGCCATCCTGAGAGAGTGCGGTCCGCTCCCGTCATCCTGAGCGAGCGAAGCGAGTCGAAGGCCGCGTTGCGCGTGGCGAGGAGGCTTGCGGCATCTCCTCGATCGGAAGCTCGAACGCTCGCGCTCTTTGATCGAAACCTTCCTACACCAGCTGATGTATTCTCGTGTCGGTTCGATGACGGATATGCAAAAGTTAATGATTTCCGCAGGTGAGGGCTTTATACTGCTGTCAAACACCAACCGATTCGAAAGCAGGTTATCATGGCTGACGATACGAAGAACACCGACTCTGGCACCCCGCAGCAGCCCGACGCGGCTCCGCAGCCTCCCGCGACGCCCCCGACCGAGCCGTTGCCTCAGCAGCAACCTTCTATGGGCCAGCAGGTTCCTCCCGCGCAGCCCCAGCCGCAGCAACCGATGTACGGCGCTCCGCAGCCTCAGCCGCAGGCTTTCTACCCGCCTGCTCCGCTCATGCAGCTCACCGGCGGCATGAAGTTCGCTTGGCTTGTGGTGGGCGCCTTGCTGGGCATTCCGGGTATCATCATCGCTTGGCTTGTGAACGTCGACAAGATGCCGCAGGTGAAAAGCGATGCCCTCAAGTTCGCCATCATCGGTTTCGTCATCTGGATCGTGCTGCAGTTCATCTTCGGCATGATCGTGTTCGGAACCATCTCGGCCGCGATGTACGGGCTGATGAACTCGGTGGATATGGGCTCCTACAACTACGGCTACCACGGATCTTGGTAATCGACCGGATAAATCTGTAAATCGCTTCACATTGGAAGAGCCCAGCGGGGCTCTTCCTTTTGCGTGCTAAAGCGAGTGGTACAATTGTGAGCGATTTCCAGGGTCCGTGCGGGGAAGCGCGGGCGCCAGAGACCCACCGCACAAAGGAGCACACATGCCACGTCCCATGACCATGGCGGAGAAGATCCTCGCCGCCCATGCGGGGCTCGACGAAGTGGAGCCGGGTCAGCTGATCGAATGCGATCTCGACCTCGTGCTGTCCAACGACGTCACCGCCCCCATTGCCGTCAAAGAGTTCCGCAAGATCGGCGTCGAGAAGGTGTTCAATCCTACGAAGATCGCTCTCGTCCCCGATCACTACGTCCCCAACAAGGACATCAAGAGCGCCGAGCAGGCCAAGATCGTGCGCGATTTCGCGCGCGAGCAGGGTATCACCCACTACTACGAGGTGGGCTGCATGGGCGTCGAGCATGCGCTGCTCCCCGAGCAGGGCGTCGTCGGCGCGGGCGACCTCATCATCGGCGCGGACAGCCACACCTGCACGTACGGCGCGCTGGGCGCGTTCGCCACGGGCGTGGGCTCCACCGACGCCGGTGTGGGCTACGCCACCGGCAAGGCGTGGTTCAAGGTGCCCGAGTCTCTGCTGTTCAAGATCGAGGGCGAGCTGGCTCCCGGCGTCACCGGCAAGGACGTCATCCTGCACATCATCGGCATGATCGGCGTGGACGGCGCGCTCTACCAGGCCATGGAGTTCACCGGCAGCGCCATCCGCGCCATGGACATGGACGAGCGCATGAGCATCTCGAACATGGCCATCGAGGCGGGCGGCAAGGCCGGGCTCATCGAGGTCGACGACGTGACGCGCGCCTACCTGGACGGCCGCACCGAGCGCCCCTACACCGAGTACCATTCCGACGCGGACGCGACGTATGCGAAGGTGTACGAGATCGACGCCGCCTCCATCGTGCCCACCGTGTCGTTCCCGCACCTGCCGTCGAACACGCGCCCGGCCGCCGAGGCGCGCGACGTCAAAATCGATCAGGCCGTCATCGGCAGCTGCACGAACGGCCGCATCGCCGACATGCGCCAGGCCGCCGACGTGCTGCGCGGCCGCACGGTGCATCCCGACGTGCGCTGCATCGTGATCCCCGCCACGCAGGCGGTGTATCGCCAGTGCATGGAGGAAGGCCTCATGGACGTGTTCCTCGACGCGAACTGCGCCGTGTCCACGCCTACGTGCGGCCCCTGCCTGGGCGGCTACATGGGCATTCTCGCCGCAGGCGAGCGCGCCATCGCCACGACGAACCGCAACTTCGTCGGCCGCATGGGCGACCCCACCAGCGAGGTGTACCTGTCCTCGCCGGCCATCGCCGCGGCAAGCGCCGTGCTCGGCCACATCGGCCTGCCGGAAGACCTGGACTAGGAGGAGCTGCGATCATGCAATTCAAAGGAACCGCGCACCGCTACGGGCGCGACATCGATACCGACGTCATCATCCCGGCCCGCTACCTGACCACGTCCGATCCGGCGGAGCTGGCGAAGCACTGCCTGGAGGATCTCGACACGTCGTTCGTCGAACGCGTGCAGCCGGGCGACATCATCGTGGCCGACGAGAACTTCGGCTGCGGCTCGTCGCGCGAGCATGCCCCCATCGCCATCAAGGCGGCGGGCGTCGACGTCGTCATCGCCAAGAGCTTCGCGCGCATCTTCTACCGCAACTCCATCAACACGGGCCTCGCCATCATGGAGTGCCCCGAAGCGGTGGACGCCATCAGCCAGGGCGACGTGGTGTCGGTGGATGCCGATACGGGCGTCATCGTGGACGAGACGACGGGCCAGACGTACCAGGCTCAGCCGTTCCCCCCGTTCATCCGCGAGATCATCGAAGCCGGCGGCCTCATCAACCGCACGAAGGCGAAACTTGGCGAGGAGTAGATCAATGACCAGGACCTATAACATCTGCCTGCTTCCCGGCGACGGCATCGGCCCCGAGATCATCGCCGAGGGCGTCAAGGTGCTGGACGCGGTGGGCGCGAAGTACGATACGGCGTTCTCCTACACCGAGGCGCTGCTGGGCGGGTGCGCCATCGATGCGTGCGGCACCGCGCTGCCGGACGAGACGCTGCGCGTGGCCGAATCGTCCGACGCCGTGCTGCTGGCGGCGGTCGGCGGTCCGAAGTGGGATACCACCGACCCCGCGAAGCCGCGTCCCGAGCAGGGCCTGTTGGGCATCCGCAAGGCGTTGGGCCTGTACACGAACCTGCGTCCCGTGCAGATCTTCGCCGCGTTGGCCGACGCGTCCACCCTCAAGCCCGAGATCGTGGACGGCGTGGACATGATGATTGTCCGCGAGCTGACGGGCGGCTTGTACTTCGGCCGCCGCGAGCGTTTCTACGACGAAGAAGGCTGCGGCTCGGACGGCGCCGCCGGCCAGCGCGCCTACGACACGTTGGAATACCGCGAGTACGAGGTGGAGCGCATCGCGCGCCAGGCGTTCGAAGCCGCGCGCAAGCGCCGTAACAAGGTGACCAGCGTCGACAAGGCGAACGTGCTGGAAACCAGCCGCATGTGGCGTGAGATCGTGCACCGCGTCGGCTCAGAGGAATACCCCGACGTGGAGCTCGAGGACCTGCTCGTGGACAACACGGCCATGCAGCTGATCAGCCGCCCTGTCGACTTCGACGTGGTGGTGACCGAGAACATGTTCGGCGACATCCTGTCCGACGAGGCCGCCCAGATCACCGGCTCGCTGGGCATGCTGGCCAGCGCCAGCCTCGGCGACGGCACCGCCCTCTACGAGCCCAGCCACGGCAGCGCGCCCGACATCGCGGGACGCGGGATCGCGAACCCGCTCGCGCAGATCCTGTCCGTCGAGATGATGCTGCGCTATAGCTTCGACATGGGCGAGGCCGCCGACGACATTCGCCGCGCGGTGACCGCCGTGCTCGACGAGGGCTGGCGCACCGGCGACATCAAACAGTCCGACACGCCCGCCGACAAGCTGGTCGGCACGGCGCAGATGGGCGATCTCGTGGTGTCGCGTTTGTAGCGCGTTCCTTGCAAAGTAAAAAAGAAGCGCCCTGAACGGGCGCTTCTTTTTTGTCAGCGGTCTCGTTTACGGCTTCGGTCCCTTCGATACGACGATGACCACCTTGCCTTCTTGCACGCTTTGGCTGATCACCGTGCCTTCCGGAACCGTGTCGGAGTACTCCTCGATGTAGCCCGCCTTGTAGCCGTTCAGTATCTGGATGGCTTCCTCGAAGGTCTTGCCCACGGCGCTTGGAGCCGAGTTCACGTCCTTCTCGCGGCTTTCGCCGTCCTCGTCCTTCTCTTCTTCCACCTTCTTGCCCAGCTTGTTCTTCTGAGCGATGTTGTACGGGTTGTTGTACGGCGGATCCGCGACGGTGGGGAAGTTCTCGATGGCCTTGCCGCTGGTCGCCCGATCCATGAAGTCCTTCCATAGCGCGTTCGCCGTGAGCCCGTGGTCGGTCTCAATAGCGCCGGACGGGTCGCCGATCCAAGCCGCGCACGACAGGCTGGGCGTATAGCCCACCAGCCAGTGGTCGGTGAACGAGCTGGCGGTGCCCGTCTTGCCTGCAACCGGCTGCCCGCTGTTCAACCGCGCCGACGTGGCCGTGCCGTTGCTCTGCGTGAACACCGTTTCCAACACCTTCGTCGTGGCGGCGGCGACCTTCTCGTCCAACACGCGTTCGCCGGTGTCGCTCTCCTCCTGAGGCCAGATGACGTTGCCGTCGCGGTCGAGGATCTTTGTGATCACCGTGGGCTCGCGTTTCACGCCGCCGCTGGCCAGCGTGGCGTAGGCGCTCGCCATCTCCAACGGATTGACGTCGGCCACGCCCTCGGTTGCGGTGTACACGGGCTGCATGGGGGAGGTCACGCCCAGGCGGCTGGCCATCTCGGTAGTGGATGCCTGGCCGATGGAGTTCGACAGGCGCAGGTAGCCGGTGTTCGACGAGATGGCCGTCGCGCTTTGGATCGTCTGGATGCCGTAGTCGTTGCCGTTGAAGTTCTCGAAGTCCTCGGGTGCGCCATCCTGTCCCTTCTTGAGGGGAGAGGTGCAATCGACCAGCGTCTGAGGCGAGATGCCCTGTTCGATGGCTGCGGCCAACGTGAACGCCTTGAACGTCGATCCGGCCTGGCGTCCCGTTCCGCCGTCGCCCGTGGCGATGTTCACCTGGCTTTCCCCTTCGCCTTGGCCGTACGGCACTCCGCGCGTCATCGCCTTCACTTGGCCGGTTGCCACGTCGATGGCTACGATGGAGGCGTCCAAGTTGTCGGCCATGTTCGCGCGCTGGTTGTCCACCGCCGCCTGCGCCGCGTCCTGCAGCTCGGGGTCGAGCGAGGTGTAGATGGTCAGTCCGCCTTTGAACAGGTCGGCATACGAGCATCCGTAGGGGTTGTTCTCGTCGAACAGCAACGAACGCACGTAGCTGGTGAAAAAGGGATAGGCGTAGATGCCGTCGGCTGGTGCGTCGGGCGCCGGGTTCAGCCCCAGCTCCTCGGCTTGGGCATCGTCGTGCTCCTGCTGCGTGATGTCGCCGGCCGACAGCATGCGGTCGAGCACCACGTTGCGGCGCGCCAGGCAGGCGTCCGGGTACACCTTGGGATTAAGATAGGTGGGCGACTGCGGGATGCCTACGAGCGTGGCGGCCTGCGCGAGCGTCAGGTCGAGCGCCGACACCTGGAAGTAGTTCTGCGCGGCCGCTTCGATGCCGTAGCAGCCGTCCCCGTAGTTGATGATGTTCAAGTACTTGACCAGGATGTCGTCTTTGCTGAAGCGTTTCTCCAAATCGATGGCCAGCTCGGCCTCGCGGATCTTGCGCTCGAAGGAGATGTCGGTCGCCTCTTCGGACAACACGGTGTTGCGCACGAGCTGTTGGGTGATGGTGGAAGCGCCTTCCAGGTCGCCGCCGCGCAGGTTGTTGACGAAGGCGCGCGCGATACCGGGGATGTCCACGCCTTCGTGCTCGTAGAAACGCACGTCCTCGGTGTCGACGGTGCCTTCCAGCACGTATGGGCTGATCTCCTCGTACGTTACCGGATCGCGCTTTTCCAGCTGGAACTCCGCCAGCAACGTGGCTTCGTCGCCTGCGTACATCACAGATTCGCGGGATGTGTTGGTGAAGTCGGTGTCCTCGATGCTGGGGAGGTTCTTCGTCCAGCCTTCCATGACGCCGAGGGCGCCCTGAACTCCTGCGTAGCCGACGAAGCAAAGGGCTGCCACCGTGACGAGGAGGCCCCATTTCACCGCATGGGTGCGCATTTCGCGCTGTTTTCTCCGTATTTTCATCGTTCGACTATACTACCATAGCGCTGATACCGAACCGTAACGTTCGGTCGGATAACCCCGGAACTCTCTACACCAGCTCGCATCCTGTTCGAAAGGGTGCAAAACGTACGGCTATATATAGGTAAGGATCTACCATGTCTCATGCCATCGAACTGCTCGCGCCCGCCGGCAACGCCGCGGCGCTTCGTGCCGCCGTGCGCGGCGGGGCCGACGCCGTGTATTTGGGCCTCGACTCGTTCAACGCCCGCCGCGGAGCCGACAACTTCACGCTTGAGACACTGGCCGATGCCTGCGCCTACGCGCATCTGCGTGGGGTTCGCGTGTACGTGACGTTCAACACCGCCGTGCTGCCTTCCGAGGTGGCTCGTGCGCTCGAAACGGTGCGCCAGGCGTATCGCGCCGGGGCGGATGCCTTCATCGTGCAAGACGTCGGCATCGCATCCGAGATCTCCCGCACGCTCCCCGAGGCGCGACTGCATATATCGACGCAGATGAACACGCATAACGCGGCCGGCATCGAGGCGGCGGCGAGGCTGGGCGCCCAGCGCGTCACGCTGGCACGCGAGCTGTCCGTCCTCGAGATCGCCCATCTCGCCGAGGTGGCCGACGGCTACGGCATGGAGGTGGAGTCGTTCGCTCACGGCGCGCTGTGCGTGTGCTACTCCGGCCAGTGCTTCATGTCGTCGCTCATCGGCGGCCGTTCGGCGAACCGCGGGCTGTGCGCCCAGGCGTGCCGTCTGCCCTACACGCTGCACAACGTGGCGCTGCGCAAGAACCTGCCCGCGCCGGGCGAGCATCTGCTGTCCCCGCAGGACCTGTGCGCCATCGACTTGCTGCCCGAACTGGTGGAAGCGGGCGTCACGTCGTTCAAGATCGAGGGTCGCATGAAGTCGCCCGAGTACGTGTTCGCCGTCACGCAGACGTACCGCGCCGTACTCGATCGCACGCTGGCCGAGCGCGCTGCGGGAAGCGGCAAGGACGTGCGGGCCGCCGAAGACGAACATCGCACCCTGGCTGAGGCGTTCTCCCGCGGGTTCACCACGGCCTACCTGGAGAACCAGCGCGGCAACGACATCATGAGCTACGGGCGCCCGAACAACCGCGGCGTGTTCGTGGGTCGCGTGACGTCGGCGAAGAACGGCGTCGCCACCGTCGCGGCCGAGCGGCCGCTCGCACCGGGCGACGTGTTGGAGTTCTGGACGAACAAGGGTCACTTCGCCTACACGCTCGACCAGGTGTCTCTCGACAAGCAAGGCAATGTTCGCATGGCGCCCGACCGTCCGGTGGGGAAGGGCGACCGCGTGTTCCGCGTCCGCAGCGCCGAAGCGGCGTTTGAAGACGACGTATTCGAGCCGCGCGTCGCGGTGACGGGTCGCGTGGTGCTGCGCATCGGCCAGCCGCTGCGCGTAGAGTTCTCGCTGGCGCCGAGCGCTGCAGCGCGTCATCCTGAGCGCAGCGAGGCGCAGCCGAGCGAAGTCGAGGGATCCCGTGCGGCGACAGCCCATACCCCCCCGATCGGCGCAGCCGAAGGCGTTGCGATCGAGCCCGCGCGTACGAAGCCGGTGACGGTCGACGACGTGCGTGCGCATGTCGATCGCCTGGGTCAAACTCCGTTTCTGCTAGAATCGCTCGAGGTCGAACTCGATGAGGGTGTGGGTATCGGCTTCTCGCAGCTGCACCGCGTGCGCGCCGCCGCGCTCGACGACCTTGCGCAGCAGCTGCTCGCGCCCACGCGCAACCGTGCGTTGCCGCGTGTGCGGGAGCGCACGGCGCTTGCGCCCGCGCGCCCGCGCGGCGTGCGCATCGCGGCGTGGGCCACGAATCCTGCCTGCGCACGCGCGGCGAAGCGGGCAGGCGCTGACATCATCTACGTGCCTGCGCTCAACTACAAGCGCGGCGAGGCCGTGGTGGCGGGCCAACGTTCTGCCACTGCAGAGCAAGCGGGCTATCCGAAGCAGGCCGTCGTGGCGCTGCCAACTGTTGAACACGACCAGGTTCCGGGCACGCGCGAGGCGGCCATCGATTTCGATCCTTGGCGCTACGTCAAGCCAGGCAAGCCTGTGCTCGTGGAGAATCTGGCCGGCCTCGTGCGCGCCGCCGAGCTGGGATGCGAGGTCGAAGTAGGGCCGCACATCCCCATCACGAATCCGCTATCGCTCGCAGCGGCCGCCGAGCTGGGAGCGCGCCGGGTGTGGCTGTCGCCCGAGCTCACGCTGGGCCAGATCGCCGACATCGCCGAAGATGCACCGGTTGAGCTAGGCCTTACCATCATCGGCGCCCAAGAGCTCATGGTCACCGAGCACTGCCTGCTCATGAGCCAAGGCCCCTGCGACGAGAACTGCGCCGAGTGTCCGCGCCGCAAGAGCCCGCATTTTCTGCGCGATCGCAAGGACTACGAGTTCCCGGTCGTCACCGACGCGCTCGGCCGCAGTCACTTGTTCAACGGTGTTCAGCTCGATGTGGCCCAGACCCTGCCCGACCTCATCCATGCGGGCATCACGTCGTTCCTGGTGGATACCACGCTCATGAACGTCGAGGAGACCACGAAGGCCGTGCAGCGCGCCGTCCGAGCGCGCAACGTGGCCCACGCCGACGGCAACGCCATCGCCAAAACCCCCGGCACCACCAGCGGTCATCTATTCAGGGGCGTTTCCTAGGCTCTTCCCGCCATCCCGAACGAGCCTTCCCACCCCGCCATCCTGAGCGAGCGCAGCGAGTCGAAGGATCCCGTGCGGCGACAGCTGAATCGTTGACAGCTGATCCCGTGAGAGATTCTTCGACTCCGCTCATCTCGATGGCGGGCGCGCCGTTCGCACGGCTCCTCCTTGCTCCCTATGGTAGAATCATGAGCTACGTGTATAGAGAGGAAGAGAAGACCATGCTTTCCGCGGAAGAACAACTGCACACCATCGCTTCCGGCGCAGCGCAGATCGTGCCGGAGAGCGCGCTGCTCGAGAAGCTCAAGCGGGGCACGCCGCTCAACATCAAGCTGGGCGTCGATCCCACTGCTCCCGATATCCATCTCGGCCATGCCGTGCCGCTGCGCAAGCTGCGCCAGTTCCAGGATCTCGGCCACGGCGTGACGCTCATCATCGGCGACGGCACCGCGCTCATCGGCGATCCGTCGGGTCGCAACACCACGCGTCCGCAGCTCACGTCCGAGCAGATCAAGGCGAACGCCCAAACCTACGTCGACCAGGCGTTCAAGATCCTCGACCCCGAGAAGACCACCCTGCGCTACAACTCCGAGTGGCTGCTTTCGCTCAACATGGAGGACCTGCTGAAGCTGGCCAGCAACTTCACGGTGGCCCGCATCCTCGAGCGCGACGACTTCCACAAGCGCTACACCAACAGCCAGCCCATCAGCCTGCACGAATTCCTCTACCCGCTCATGCAGGCCTACGACTCGGTCGTCATCAAAGCCGATGTCGAGTTGGGCGGCACCGACCAGCTGTTCAACCTGTTGGCGGGTCGCGAGCTCATGGAGAAGATGGGAATGGAGCCGCAGGTGTGCCTCACGTTGCCCTTGCTCGAGGGCACTGACGGCGTGCAGAAGATGTCGAAGAGCTACGGCAACTACATCGGCCTCACCGACGAGCCTGCCGATATGTTCGGCAAGGTCATGTCCATTCCCGACGAGCTCATGGTGAAGTACTATCGTCTCGCCTCGGCGCTGCCGGTCGATCAGATCGACGAGATCGAGCGCGGTCTGGCCGCCGACGAGCTGCATCCGAACAAGGTGAAACGCGCTCTGGCGAAGAATATCGTAGCCGCGTATTACGACGAGGCGGCGGCGCAGGCGGCCGAGGAGCAGTTCGACCTCGTGTTCAAACAGCATGCCGTGCCGGACGACATCCCCGAGTTTGCAGCCGACCTCACGCCCAACGACGACGGAACCGTGTACCTGGCGAAGCTTTTGGCCGATGCGAGCCTGGCTGCAAGCGCCGGCGAAGCGCGTCGTCTTATCGACGGCGGCGGTGTCAAGGTGAACGGCGAAGCGCTGCCTGCGAAGTCCTACAACGTGGATCCTGCGCTGCTCGCGGGCGCGACGCTGCAGGTGGGCAAGCGAAAGTTCGTGAAGCTGGTGTAGCCCGTTTCCTCGAATCGTGTAATAATCGGCAGGCGGCTTTCGGGCCGCCTGCTTTGCTTCTGGAAAAGTTTTTGAAAATATTTGCAAGGATTCGCGCCCCTCGTTCGTTTTGCATATGAAGGACGAAGCGAACGACAACAGGAGGATCGACCGAAATGAAGAAGAACGTGATCGCAATCGTGGCAGCTGTGGCTCTCGTGCTGCTCGCCGTGCCCACCATCGCATTCGCCAACGGCATGCAGCAAACTTGGTGTCCGTCCGGCGGAGTCGGGTCGCTCGCTCATCATGCGATGCGCGCAGCGGGAGACAGCGACGCCGGCGCGACGGTCGGCGCGGCTATCGCCACCGTGCGCGGTGAATACGTCGATCGCAACAACGACGGCGTGTGCGACAACTACGGCGTCGGCAAGGGCGCGAACGGCCAAGGTTCGTGCGCGGGCTACGCCGATGCCGACGGCGACGGCATCGGCGACAACTGCGCGAACGGACAGGGATCGTGCCCCGGCTACGCCGACGCCGACGGAAACGGCGTATGCGACAACTACGCTAACGGCTGCGGTAACGGACGTGGCTCAGGCTACGGTTGCGGCAACGGCAACGGCGGCGGTGCCGGCTACGTCGACGCCGACGGCGATGGCATCTGCGATAACTACGGCGCGGGTAACGGTCGCGGCCATCACGGCATGCGCCGCTAGCGAAAGCGGGCGGTGCGCGTGCGATCGGCAGGAGACATCGAGAGGGCGATAGAGCGGCACGGCGATGCGGTATGGCGCGTCGCCGTGCTGTACTTCCACGCTCACGCCGACGCCCAGGATGCCTTTCAGGACGCGTTTTTGAAGTACGCGCTTGCCGATCAGGTGGCGTTCAACGACGACGAGCACTGCAAGGCGTGGCTCATTCGGGTGACCGCCAACGTATGCAAGGACATGCTCAAGGCCGCATCCCGTCGCGCGGTGTCGCTCGACGACGCGGTTTGCGCAGCTTCGAACGACCCGGCCACGCAGCCCGCATCGTTCTCCAGCGAGGTGGTGGACGCCATGCGTTCCCTTGACGATCCCCCTCGCACTCCCTTGTATCTTTCTCTGTACGAGGGTTATACCGCTCCGGAGATCGCGCAGATGGTGGATGCTCCCGTGAACACGGTGTACTCATGGCTCGCGCGAGGCAAGAAGCAATTGCAGGAGGTGCTGTCATGACCGACCTCGATACGCGGGTGCGCCAGGCGTTCGATAACGTGACCGTTCCCGACGACGTGAAGCGTGGCACCCTTACCTATATAGCAAGCATTGCGGAGGCGTCTGGCGTTTCGGCGGAAACGGCTCCCGCAAGCGCTGCCGCACCGCGCAAGCACGCCCGCGCGCGCATCATTCCTCTGCGTCGTGCCGCTGCGGCGCTCGCCGCGTGTCTCGCACTGGCTTTCGCGGGATTCGGAGGCTTCGCGTACGCGCAGCCCACTACCTATGTAGGCATTGATGTCAACCCTTCCATCGAGCTTGGGGTCAACCGGTTTGGCATCGTCGTTCGGGTCGAGGCGCTCAACGGCGATGGGGAGTCATTGCTCGATGCCGTGTCGCTTACGGGTCGCGGGTATGCGGACGCTCTCAGCCTCCTCACGCAAAGCGATGCGTTCTCGCCCTATGCGCAAGAGGACTCGTACATTGAGATCAGCGTCACTTCCGACGATGCACGACAGGCGGAGGCTATCCGCCAGCAGAGCGACGCATGCCTGAGCGCGCTTCCCTGCCGCGGCTCCTGCCATGCCGTCGACGAGGGAACGCGCGAAGCCGCCGTCTCTGCAGGCATGGGCGTCGGCCGCTACCGCGCCGCTCTCGAGCTCGTTGAGCTCGACCCCAGCGTGACGCTTGAAGAATGCGCGAGCCTTTCCATGCGTGAGCTGCGCGACAGAATCGCGGCGCTTTCCTCAGGGGACAGCGAAGGAAGAGGCTCAGGGAACGGACAGCACGGCCATGGTGGCGGTGGGGGACAGCAC
>NZ_WWRX01000024.1:25000-28096 GCF_009875575.1 Eggerthella sp. BIOML-A4
AACCCGGGGAACTGAAACATCTAAGTACCCGGAGGAAGAGAAATCAACCGAGATTGCGGGAGTAGCGGCGAGCGAAACCGCACCAGCCCAAACCCATGCACGTGCAAGCTTGAGGGCGTTGCTGCATGAGGGGTTGTGGGACCGCGCATTCCATGGGCCTCAGACCATGGACGCAGTTACAAATCCGCGCGGAAGCGGAACGGCCTGGGAAGGCCGGCGGAACAGGGTGAGAGCCCCGTACGCGAATCCGCGCGGACTGCGAGTGCGGCGCCCGAGTAGCGCCGGGCACGTGAAACCCGGTGCGAACCTGGGGGGACCACCCTCCAAGGCTGAACACTCTCCTGTGACCGATAGCGAACCAGTACCGTGAGGGAAAGGTGAAAAGCACCCCGAGAGGGGAGTGAAACAGTACCTGAAACCGTGCGCCTACAAGCAGTCGGAGCCCCCGAGCGGGGTGACGGCGTGCCTTTTGTAGAATGAGCCAGCGAGTTGCGGTATGCGGCGAGGTTAAGGTTTGAACCGAGCCGCAGTGAAAGCGAGCCTTTAAGATGGCGATAGAGTCGCATGCTGCAGACGCGAAGCCGGGTGAGCTATCCATGGGCAGGCTGAAGCGGGGGTAAGACCCCGTGGAGGGCCGAACCCACTTCGGTTGAAAACGGAGGGGATGACCCGTGGATAGGGGTGAAAGGCCAATCAAACCCGGAGATATCTCGTTCTCCCCGAAATAGCTTTAGGGCTAGCCTCGGCCGTTCTCCGACGGCGGTAGAGCACTGGATCGTCGAGGGGGCTTCACCGCCTACCGACACGAACCAAACTCCGAATGCCGCCGGATCAGAGGCCGGGAGTCAGAACATGTGGGCTAAGCTGTGTGTTCGAGAGGGAAACAGCCCAGACCGCCCGCTAAGGTCCCCAAGTTTATGCTGAGTGGCAAAGGATGTGCGTTTGCCTAGACAACCAGGATGTTGGCTTAGAAGCAGCCATGCATTTAAAGAGTGCGTAACAGCTCACTGGTCAAGTGGACATGCGCCGACAATTCACGGGGCTAAGCATAACACCGAAGCGGCGGACTAATCTATATTAGTGGTAGGGGAGCTTTCCCCGCAGCGGAGAAGCCGAGAGGGCGACCCTCGGTGGAGCGCGGGGAAGTGAGAATGCTGGCATGAGTAACGAGAGCGGCGCGAGAAACGCCGCCGCCGTAAGCCTAAGGGTTCCTGGGCAAGGCTAATCCTCCCAGGGTCAGTCGGGAGCTAAGGCGAGGCCGAGAGGCGTAGCCGATGCGCAACAGGCGGACATTCCTGTACCGCCTGCGGACCGCTATCACCGACGGGGTGACGGAGAAGGGTAGCCGAGCGGGGTTCTGGACGTCCCCGTGAAAGCGCGTAGGGAGCATCGCATGGAAATCAGCGGCGCATATATCCTGAGACGCGAGACGAAAGCTTATGCTGAAGTCGGCGAGCCCATGCTTCCGAGAAAAACCTCTAGGAAGGGACGCAGGCGCCCGTACCAAAACCGACACAGGTGGGCAGGTAGAGCATACCGAGGCGATCGGGAGAACCATGGTTAAGGAACTCGGCATACTGACTCCGTAACTTCGGGAGAAGGAGTGCCCCTGGCGGTGGAGGGACTAGCTCCCCGAGCGGCCGGGGGTCGCAGCGAAACGGCCCAAGCGACTGTTTATCAAAAACACAGGACTCTGCAAAGCCGTAAGGCGACGTATAGGGTCTGACGCCTGCCCGGTGCTGGAAGGTTACGCGGATGGGTCAGCCGAAAGGCGAAGCTCTGAAGCCAAGCCCCAGTAAACGGCGGCCGTAACTATAACGGTCCTAAGGTAGCGAAATTCCTTGTCGGGTAAGTTCCGACCTGCACGAATGGCGTAACGATTTGGGCGCTGTCTCAACCATGGACCCGGTGAAATTGTATTATTCGTGAAGATGCGAATTACCTGCGGAAGGACGGAAAGACCCCGTGAACCTTTACTGCAGCTTGACATTGATCGTTGGCTCGGCGCGTAGAGGATAGGCAGGAGGCTGCGAAGCCCGGGCGCCAGCCCGGGCGGAGCCGACCTTGGAATACTGCCCTCGTCGCGTCGGCGATCTAACCCCCGGCCGTGATCCGGCGGGGGGACCGTGTCAGGCGGGTAGTTTGACTGGGGCGGTCGCCTCCCAAAACGTAACGGAGGCGCGCAAAGGTCCGCTCAGAACGGTCGGCAACCGTTCGCAGAGCGCAAGAGTACAAGCGGGCTTGACTGCGAGGCCCACAAGCCGAGCAGAGACGAAAGTCGGTTCTAGTGATCCGGCGGCACAGAGTGGAATGGCCGTCGCTCAACGGATAAAAGGTACTCCGGGGATAACAGGCTGATCTTGCCCAAGAGTCCACATCGACGGCAAGGTTTGGCACCTCGATGTCGGCTCATCGCATCCTGGGGCTGAAGTCGGTCCCAAGGGTATGGCTGTTCGCCATTTAAAGCGGTACGCGAGCTGGGTTCAGAACGTCGTGAGACAGTTCGGTCCCTATCCTCCGCAGGCGCAAGAGGATTGAGGAGGTCTGCCCCTAGTACGAGAGGACCGGGGTGGACGGACCTCTGGTGCAGCAGTTGTCGACCAACGGCACGGCTGCCTAGCTACGTCCGGCACGGATAACCGCTGAAAGCATCTAAGTGGGAAGCCGTCTCCAAGATGAGTCCTCTTTCCGGTAAGGGCCCAGGCAGAACACCTGGTCGATAGGCCGCAGGTGCAAGGCGTGCGAGCGCCTCAGCCGAGCGGTACTAATAGCCCGAGCTCTTCTTCGCATGCATATCCCTCGGGTTGTGCGATCGAAAGTCACGAGCGCTGTGCAACCGCCAGGGTGGCGCGGGGGGATCCCGCGGCCCTGACGGGGCCATACAGGCCCGCGCGGGAACGCCCTGCGCGAGCGCGACCATGGAGGCGGGGATCACCCGGTCCCATTCCGAACCCGGAAGTTAAGCCCGCCATCGCCGAAAGTACTGCAGCGTCAGGCTGTGGGAGGATAGGGCGTCGCGCTCGCGGAGGGCGTTTCGGCATGCGAAGGCCCCGCCCCCCTCGGGAGGCGGGGCCTTCGCGCGTTCTGGGGCTCCGC
>NZ_WWRX01000025.1:0-13405 GCF_009875575.1 Eggerthella sp. BIOML-A4
TGGATGCCAGCCTTCGCCGAGCGCCTGGCCGCCGAGGCGCGCCATCCCTTCTACCGCGCGGCGGCGGCCTACTTGGGGGCGCTCGTCGGGTAGGACGTTGCCAAACCGGCCGATTCCAGCCATCTTGCCGCGATCATCTGACCAGGTAAAACAATGTATATTACCTGGTCAGAAGCGTGGCAAAAAACGACCGTATTGGTAACCGGCTGTTCGGCCGCTTCGTCTCGCGTTCGGTCGAGGCGGCGAAATCCGGTAGAGATTCACGGTTCAGGCGCAGATCGGGGTGCTTCGTGGCTTCGAAGAAGCCTGATAACGCGGAAATCCCTGGTAAAGCATCTCGATGTCGGCCTATGTCGTGCCCAGTCCGTGATTTTCTGCCACATTCTGCCGACGCAATCGCACGTGCGTTGAAAGCGCGAAATATTTGGCGCGTTTCGGTCGTCCGTTGTGTGGCCGCCGCTCGCGGCTTACGCGTCCCAGATGACGCACGCCGGTTGTGGCACGTCCACGCACGCGACCGCTCGCAGCATCCCGTCGGCATCGCGTTCGAACAGGCGCACGTCGTCGCTCGCGAGGTTGGCGACGGCCAGAAAGCGCCCGTCGGGCGACAGCGAGAAGTGCCGCGGCCCCTTCCCTCCGGACGCAACGTCGCAGCGCCCCGCAACCCGTCCCTGGCCGTCCACCGGGAAGACGACCAACTGGTCGCTTCCGCGCACCGACGCGTACAGTTGCCGCCCGTCGGGCGAGAACGCGATATGCGCCGCCAGCGCGTCGCCGCTCGGCGCCTGCGGCAGACTCAGCTGCTCGACGATCCGCCAATGCAGCCCGCCTTCGTCGATTCGGAACACCAGCACGTCGCACGCCAGCTCGTTCACCAGCGCGGCCATCGGCAGACGCGGGTGGTACGCCACTATGCGCGGCCCCGACCCTGCCGGCACGCGCACGGTTTCCGCAGCCGTCGGCGCGAGCATTCCGCACGCGTCAACCTGGTAGATCACAAGCGCGTCGAGCCCCAGGTCCACGGCGACCAGCAGCCGCGTTCCCGGCACGAAGCTCAGCGAGTGCACATGGGGCCCCTCCTGCCGATCGTCCCGCAGGCCGCGCCCTTCGTGGCGCCGCGACGGCACGCCCGCCGCCAGACGCCCGTCGTCCAGCAGCGCGCAGCAGGCGACGGATCCGCTCAGATAGTTCGCCCCGAAGAGGTTGCGTCCGTTCGGATCGGGCAGCACGAAGCACGTGCCCGCATCGTAGGGCGCCGTGCACGCTCCGCGGCAGGTCAGCGAGCCGTCCGGCTCGATGGCGTAGGCGGCCATCCGCCCGCAGGAGTCCAGCTCGTGAGCGGCGAACAGCAGCGATCCGCGCTGCGCCAGATAGGTTGGGTTCGCCCCGCAGCCGTCCGCGCGCACGACGTGCGCCTCGCCGCCGCCTTCGCCGAACACGATCGTGCGGATCCCGCCGCGATCGGCGCCGTCGGTGTAGCTGCCGACGAACAGCCGCCGCAGGGCAGGAGCAACATCGGCGCTCATGAGCGCTCCTCCGCCAGTTCCTCGGGGTTCAGAATTCCGAAGCGGCGGTACAGCGGCAGCGTGGCGAACCGATTCCACGCCGTGATCAACGGTCCGGTGAAGAACGCGGCGATCACGGTGAACACGCCGATAGGCCCGCCCGCCAGCACCGCCAGGACGGTCACGGAGATGTCCTGCGTCATGCGGCACGCCGTGTACGAGAAGGGCAGGCGCTCGGCGGCGATGGGCGCGATGGCGTCGATGGGCGCCACGCCCATGCGCGTCTTCAGGTACAGCGACACGCCCAGCGTGAACAGCAGCGTGCCGACGACCAAATGAACGCCGGCGCTGACCAGGCCTTCGAACTTCGGCAGAAAGCCGAGCAGCCACGTGAACAGCTCGATGAGGTAGCCGACGCCCACCATGTTGATGAGCGTGCCCAGGCCTATCTGGTACTTGTCCAGCGCGAACACCGCCGCCAAGATCGCCAGGTTCACCAGCAGCTGGAACGTGCCGAAGTCCATGCCCACGCGCGCGCTGAACCCCAGGTTCATGGCGGTGAACGGGTCGACGCCCACGTTTCCCACGCGGCACACCGTGGTGCCCAGCGCGATGCACACGACGCCGAGGCATGAGAGCAGCAGCTTGCCTTTGAGGTTGTAGGTGTGGCGCAGGTCCATCCATTTCGCCATGAGCCGTCGCCTTTCTTGCGGGGATGATCCGTCGATTCGCCAAGTATGGCCGGGGAGGGCCGCAATCCCACCTCGCGGCCGCTCTTTGTGCGGAACCTGTCAGGGCTTCGCCATGCGCCCGGCACGCAGCGGGGAAGGGCGGCCGCCGACTGGCGCGACCCACCCCGCGTATGACACGTTGTCATATCAAACGCTTCCGTTTTGTGCGATACTGACCCCAGCGCAAAAGCGCTCGGGCGCGCGGAAGGCGAAGGAGGGGGACGATGTTCAGCGTTTTGGCGGTGGGCTATCTGTTCCTCGGCGGCGCGGGCGCAGGCGCCATCGCGGTTGCGTCGATCCTCGACCTCGCGTGGGTGAGGGCTCCATTCGGGCATGCGTCGCGCATCGGCATCGGGGAGGCGACGCCGCTTGAGCGCACGGTGGCCGTCGGCATGCTCGCCGGGTTCGCGGCGCTCGCGCTCGGCATGCTGTTCTTGCTGTTCGACCTCGGGCGCATCGATCGCGTCGCCTCGCTCTTGCTGCGGCCCTCGCTCTCGTTTCTCACGGTGGGCACCTACGCGCTCGCGGGGCTGGCGGCATGCGCGGCGCTGCTGGTGGCCGTGCGGTTCGCCTATCTGCCCAGCGTGCCGCGCGGAGCGGTCCGAGCCGTCGAGGCCGCGGCTGCGGTCGTGGCCGTTGTGGTCATGCTGTACACCGGCCTGCTGCTGCAGAACACGGGCGCGGTGGCCTTGTGGAGCTCTCCGCTCGTGCCCGTGCTGTTCCTGCTGTCGTCGCTTTCCTGCGGGATCGCGACGCTTCTGCTGGCGGCGTACTTCGCGCCGGCGGATGCGGCCACGGCATGGCTTTTCCGCATGCTCGCGCGCGTCGACGCCCTGATCGTCGTGCTAGAGGCCGCGGCCGCGGCGCTGTTTGTTGCGTTCGCGCTTGCCGACGACCATCCGGGGGCGGTCGCGTCCGCCCAGCGTCTTGCGGAGGGCGACTTGGCTTTGTGGTGGTGGGTGGGCTTCGCGCTGTGCGGGCTCGTCGTGCCGCTGGCGGTGGAAGGCGTGCTGTCAGCGCGCGGCTCCTTCTCCGAGGCGTGCCGAACGGGGCTGGCCGTGGCTGCCGTGCTCGTGCTGGTGGGCGGGTTCAGCATGCGCACCGCCCTGGCCGAGGCGGGATCGCATCGCGAGCTCGCGCTGGAAGGCGCGGCGGCGGAGCAAACGTCCGAAGGCGAGCCGACCGGGCTCGAACTTCGATTGGAATAGAAAGAACGGACACGTGGCCCTATTCGAGATAAACGAGAAGAGCAGCATCCCCATCTGGCTGCAGCTGAAGAACCGGTTCATCTACCTCATCACCTCGGGGTACTACAAGCCGGGCGACCAGCTGCCCACCGTGCGCGGCCTCGCCGCGGACGTCGAGGTGAACTACAACACGGTGAGCAAGGTGTACATGAGCCTCGAGCAGGACGGCTACATCCAGTCCAAACGCCGCCAGGGCGCGTTTGTCCTCGATGTGTCCGACAAGCCGGGCGTCAGCATCTCGTCCACGGCCGAGATCGTCACGAGCGAGTACCTCAAGCGCTGCTTCGAGCTGGGCATGTCGCTGGAGGACATCGAGCAGCAGTTCGCGCTCAGCTTGAGCGAAGCGAAAACCAAGCGGGACGCAGGCTAGAGGCCGCGCCCGAACGCGAAGGGAGATCGAACGATGAAACGCGACAAGCGAGCAGGCGCGGAAGCGGGCGTCGGGCCGGCGGGGTTCCCGACGGGCACCTTGCCTGCGTATTCCGACGGCCGCAGCGCCCCCGACAACATCCGTTCGGCGACCAACCGCAGCCGCGCCTCCCGCAACGGGGCCGTCGTGTTCGCCGTGGTGGTGTTCGTGCTGGCGTTCGGCATCGTGCTGGCCGCAGCGCAGGCGGCGTTCGGGGAGATCGGCCTCGTCGCCCTCGTAAGTGCGGCCATCGTCGGGTGGCTGGCGTCCTCGTCGGTGCACATCGTGCTGGAGTGGGAGAAGGCGGTGGTGCTGCGCTTCGGCAAGTTCAACCGCGTGGCGGGCCCCGGCATCGTGTTCACCTGGCCCATCGTCGAGTTCTACACGTTGCGCATCGACCAGCGCGTGGCCACCACGTACTTCGGTGCCGAGGAGACGCTCACGAGCGACCTCGTGCCCATCAACGTGGACGCCGTGCTGTTCTGGATGGTGTTCAGCGCCAAGAAGGCGTGCGTGGAGGTGGAGGACTACTCGGCCGCCGTGGCCTGGGTGGCCCAGACGGCCATGCGCAAGGCCATCGGGCGCGCCACCGTGGCCGAGGTGGCCATGCGACGCGATCAGCTGGACGCCGAGCTGAAAGACGCCATCGAGGAGAAGCTCAGCCCCTGGGGCATCGACATCATCGACGTGGAGGTGCGCGACATCGTCGTTCCGAAGGAGCTGCAGGAGGCCATGGCCATGGAGGCCGTGGCCGAGCGCAAGAAGAACGCCCGCATGGTGCTGGCCGAAGCCGAGAAGGACATCTCCGAGATGCTGAAGGACGCCTCCGAAGTGTACGCCGGCGATCAGGACGCCATGAAGCTGCGCACGATGCATCTGGCCTACGAAAGCGTCGAGCAGTCGGGCGGCACGCTGGTCATCCCCAGCGCCTTCAGCGAGGGTTTCGCGCCGAATGGGCAAGAGGCGTCCCGGCAATCGGAATAGACGTGGTAGGCGATAATCAACAATAGCTACTATACGAGCTAAAATTGCAAAATTGATAGATTTAAGCTAATATACGAGCTATGATTACCTTGCTTGACCAAGAAACTCCGGACGATATCGCTGAGGTGCTCGCTCAGCGCGTTCGCATGCGTCGCAAAGAGCAGAAGCTCACCCAGGCTCAGCTGAGTCGCAAAGCCGGCGTGAGCCTCGGGTCGTTGAAACGCTTCGAGCATGACCATCAGATATCGCTGCAATCGCTCATCAAACTGTCGATAGCTTTGGGATGCGAGTCCGATTTCTCCGAGCTGTTCTCCAAGAAGGGGTACTCCTCGATTCAGGAGGTTCTCGATGAGCGATAGCTCCCTACGCGATGTCGATCTCGATATTCGTTCCGTCCGAGTTCTGTGCGACGGTCGTGCGGTGGGAACGCTCGCTCTTTCTGCCGACGGCGTGCTTGCATTCGAGTACGACGACGCTTGGTTGGGGGAGGGCTTTAGCATCAGCCCGCTCAGCCTTCCGTTGGAAAAGCGCGTGTTCGTCGCGCAGCGACATCCGCTCGATGGCGTGTTCGGTGTGTTCGACGATAGCCTGCCTGACGGATGGGGGCGTTTGCTGGTCGATCGGTTGCTTCGATCTCACGGCATCGATCCGTTCGCCGTGAGTCCCATCGCCCGGCTTGCCATCGTGGGGTCCAACGGCATGGGCGCACTCGAATATGTTCCGGAGATACCGTTAACGAGTCCTGCGACTTCGACGGACTTCGATGAGCTGGCTCAAGAATGCGCGAACGTGCTCGCTGCTGACGGCTCCCAAGATCTTGACACATTGTTCGCGATGGGCGGATCGTCGGGCGGCGCGCGTCCGAAGGTGCTGATCAGCATCGATGGCGAGGATTGGATCGTGAAGTTCGCCTCTTCCCAGGATGATCGCGACATCGGCGAAAGCGAATACCGATATGCTCTCGCGGCCAAAGCGTGCGGAATCGATATGCCCGAAGTTCGCCTGTTTCCCTCGAAGCGCTGCTCGGGTTATTTCGGCGTACGCCGCTTCGATCGGGTCCCCGATGCATCGGGTGTTGCGCGCAAGGTGCACATGGTTTCCGCCGGCGCGCTTTTGGAGACGTCGCATCGAATCCCCAACTTGGACTACGAGACTCTCATGCGCCTCACGCTCAAGTTGACGGACAGCTTCGAGGAAGTCGTGCGTCTGTACCGGCTCATGTGCTTCAACGTGCTGGCGGGAAACAGGGACGATCATGCGAAGAACTTCTCGTACCTTTACGACGAGGATCGGGCGGTCTGGACGCTGTCGCCTGCGTACGATCTCACGCGCAACGCAGGCATGAACGGCGAGCATGCCACGACGGTGAACGGAAAGGGCAAGGGAATCGGGCTGGACGACCTTGTTTCCGTGGGCGTCAAGGCGGGCTTGTCGAAGTCGAGCGCGCGGACGATAGCCGACGAAGTGCGGCAGGCGACGGCGGGACGGCTATAAGCTCTCATACCATAACCTCCATGATAACCCTTTATACTCCCAGTTCAACCTCTATATCCTCAAAATAGTATAACTTCCTGTCATATCCTGTCATACATTGTTATTGATAATCATAGTGACGTATGGCAGACTATGACAAGAAGGAATCGGCCGATTCTGATATGAGGGGGAATATCGGAACCTGTATCGGAGCGCACGCGCACCCATGCAGCCGGAGGGGGATACCCGTACGCGGAACACTCACCTTCTTACGATGATCCCCAGGCATTCTGCAACATGAATGGAGGAGGAGACATGTCTGAAACGAAGAGCCCGCTCGGCGGACTCACGCGTAGAGGCTTCCTGAAGACGACGGGTGCCGTCACGGCCGTCGCGGCTGTCGCAGGCACGGGCGCTGCGCTGGCGCCGATGCCGGCGAATGCGGAGGGAAGTTCATCCGCCGATGGCGAGCAGACGTTCAGGAGCGCATGCCGCGGCAACTGCGGTAGCCGCTGCCCCTTGGAGGTGACGGTGCGCGAGGGCAAGGTGGTCAAAGCCCGTCCCATGGATATGCCCGGCGAGGATGCCGTCCGCAAGCGCTTCTGCGTGAAGGGGTTCAGCCAGCCGCAGCGTGTGTACGATACCGACCGGCTCAAGTACCCCATGAAGCGCGTCGGGGAGCGCGGAGCGGGCGAGTGGGAGCGCATCAGCTGGGACGAGGCTGTTAGCACCATCGCGGAGAAGATGGGCGCGGCCATAAAAGATTACGGTGGCACATCGGTTGCCGTTTGGTCCTCGTATGGTTCGTACGGCGTTCTGAACGGTGCGATGGCAGGCTACATGTCCGTTGCCTACGGTCGCTTCATCACGGCCGTCGGGGGCTCGGTACTGGGAGCCGGTGCCGATACGGCGCAGCAGCATGAGCAGTCGACGCTGCTGGGGATTTCGGGCAACGACTTCGTGGATGCCGCCAACGCCAAGACCATTATCTCTTGGGGCGGCAATCCGGCGGAAGCGTACGTGCATGCGTGGCAGTTCGTGTGCGATGCGCGCGAGAAGGGCGCAAAGCTCATCACCATCGACCCGCAGTTCACCGCGTCGGCCATGCACTCCGACGTCTACGTTCCCGTCCGGCCGGGCACTGACGGCGCGCTCATGCTGGCCATGGCTAATCATATTATCGAGAACGGCTTGATGGACGAAGAGTTCATGCGAAGCAGCACGGTGTCTCCGTTCTTGGTGAAGGAGGACGGCACGTACCTTCACATGAGCGATCTGGGCACGCCTGCCACCGAGGGTCCGGTGGATCCTCGCACGGGCAAGCCCACCGTGATCGATCCGGTTGCGGTGTGGGACGAGGCTGCCGGCGCACCTGCGACCGCCGATGCCGCGCAGAAGCCCGCCATCGAAGGATCGTTCGAGGTGCAGGGTTTCGCCGTGAAACCGGTCTACCAAGTTGTCAAGGAGAGCATCTCCGAATACACCGTCGAGAGGGCTGCGGACATTTGCGATCTCCCGAAGGAGCAGATCGAGGAACTGGCCCGCGTGTATGCCACCGAAGGCCCCGTGTACGTCATGACGTTCCAGGGACTCGGACACCATGCGAACTCCCATCACAACTTCAAGAACCTCGCGTTCCTTGCGGCTCTGACCGGCAACGCCGGTAAGCCGGGCGCTTCCATCTGCGGCAGCCCATCGACGGGCATGGTGGGCTACAACGTGAAAGCCTACATGTTGGGAACTCCCGGTGCCAGCTTCTGCGGCATGTACCTCCCGAAGGTCATGGAGGAGAAAAAGTGGGCGGGGCAGGATCTCGAGATCCGCGTTCTGTGGTGCTGCAACGGCAACATGCTGTCCTGCGAGTCGGGCCGTCAAGACCTCATCGACGCGGTCAAGAAGATCGACTTCGTGGTGTGCGCAGACGTCAACATGACCGACACTGCGCAGTGGGCCGACATCCTTTTGCCGGTGCCCCATTCGTTCGAGGTGCAGGATTTCGACCCGGTGTGCTCGGTGCCGTATCCCACGTTCACCCAGAAAGCGCTCGATCCCCTGTACGAATGCAAGACCGATCTGGAGATCATGCGTTTGGTGACCGCGAAGATGGGCATGGACATCTACCCGAAATCGGACGATGATTTCTTGAAGGAAGTCATCGACACCGAGGCCAACGTCAAGCAGGGCTGCACGTTCGAAGAGCTTAAGACGGGCAAGCTGGTTCGCGATGCTTCTTACACCGATTCGCGTATGGTGCCGAAGTTCGGCAGCGCCGAGGCGCAGCGTTTGAAGTACTACCTCGAGAAGCCCACGCCGCGCAACAACTTCGGGCAGAAGATCGCCGATTGCGAGCGTCTGCCTTATTACGAGCACGCGAACGAGGCATACGAGGAGAATCCGCTGCGCGACAAGTATCCGCTGTTCGGATGCAGCGAGCACAGCAAGTATCACGTGCATTCGCAGCTGGCGTACACGCCGGTCATGCGCGAGCTCGAGCCCGAGCCGTTGCTGAAGGTCAACGCGACCGATGCCGCCGAGCGCGGAATCCAGCAGGGCGACTACGTGCGCGTCTACAACGATCACGGCTATGCCGTGCTCAAGGCGCGTGTGACCGAGGGCATCAAGCCGGGAGTCGTCTCTATTCCGCACGGTTTCCAGGCTAGCCAGTTCGTCGAGGGGCATACGCAGGATCTGACGAATGTGTACATGAACGATTTCTGCTCGAACAGCGCCTTCTACGACTTCCTCTGCGAAGTCGAGAAGTACGAAGGGGGTGTGAGGTAATGACCCGCTACGGCATGGTCATCGACACGAAGCGATGCGTGGGGTGCAACGCCTGCTCCGTGAACTGCAAGATAACGAACAACCTTCCCGAGACAAATTGGTGGACCCGGGTCCTCACGGAGGGCGGCGACGAGATCGACACGCCGGCCGGCGTCTTCCCTGACGTGTCGATGCGCTACATCACTGTAGGCTGCCAGCATTGCGAGAACCCGGCTTGCACGAAGGTGTGCCCTGTGGGGGCAACCTACAAAGATCCCGAGACGGGCGTCGTGCGCCAGGACTACGACAAGTGCATCGGCTGCCGTATGTGCATGGCGGCTTGCCCGTACACGGGCGTGCGCTCGTTCAACTGGGAGGAGCCGAAGTACCCCGTCGACCATGCTGTCGGCGATGCAGACGTCCCGAAGCACCAGAAGCATGTGGTCGAGAAATGCACCTTCTGCTACCAGCGCCTTGCCCGTGAGGAGGTGCCGGCATGCATGGAGTTGTGCCCGGCCCGCGCCCGTCACTTTGGTGACTTCGACGATCCGGATTCGGAGGTGTCGAAGCTTGTCAAAGAGCGCTCCTACGAGCAGCTGCTGGCCAGCGAAGGCACGAAGCCGTCCGTGTACTACCTCGTGTAAGGGGATTGATCATGTCTGAGAACGTATCGGCGGAGAAGTCCGTCAAGGTTTCCGCTGCCGGATTCGGCGGCAAAGGGGTTGCTGTCGCCATCGTGGTGGCGGCCATTCTCACCGTCGGCGGTTTGGCTTTGTGGGCATTTCAGCTGACCAGCGGCATGGTGAACACCAACATGCGCAATCTGGACTCGTGGGGGCTTTACATCACGATGTTCATGTTCCTCGTCGGTCTGTCCGCCGGCGGCCTTATCATCTCGAGCGCTCCGCGCGTGTTCGGCATGGAGGGTTTCGGCGGCGTATCGAAGATCGCCGTGTGGACCTCCATCTGCTGCACGGTGCTGGCGATCGGCTTCGTCGTGATCGACCTCGGCCAGCCGCTGCGCCTTTGGGAGCTGTTCGTGTACTCCAATCTCGGCTCGCCTTTGATGTGGGACATCATCGTGCTGGGCACGTACCTGATCCTGTCCATCGTGTATTTGTGGGCTATGCTGCGCTTCGAGGGCGGCAAGGGCTCTGCCGCTGCCTTGCGCGTGGTGTCCGCCATCGCTCTGGTGTGCGCCGTGCTCGTTCACTCGGTCACCGCTTGGATCTTCGGTTTGCAGCAGGGTCGCGAGATGTGGCATACCGCGCTTCTGGGCCCCTGGTTCGTGTCGTCGGCTCTGGTGTGCGGCGTGGCGCTCGTGCTCGTCGTGGTCATCGCGCTGCGCAAGGCTGGTTACCTGGAGCTCGCGCAGGAGCACGTCGTCAAGATGCTCAAGCTCCTCGGGGTGTTCGTGATGGTGGATTTGTACTTCTTTGGTTGCGACTTGCTGACCGAGGGCTTCCCGGCCGGATCGGGGGCGGAGGTCGTCGCCATGCTGACCACGGGTCCGCTCGCTCCTTTCTTCTGGATCGAGGTCGTCGGGTGCGCCGCCACGGCGGTCATCGCCTTCGTGCCGAAGCTGCGCACGAACCCGCTTATCGTGATCGCAGCGGTGCTGGCCATCGTGGGCATCTTTTGCAAGCGCGTGCAGCTGCTGGTGGGCGGCTTCCAGATCCCGAACCTCGATATGCCCGCCGTCGTGTCCGGTCCGGCTCTTACGGATGCGGGTGCGGCTCTGCAGAGCGCAGGCGGATCGATGGTGTACTTTCCGTCGATGCTCGAATTCGGCGTCGTGCTGGGCGTTTTCGGGCTGGGCGCGCTCATGTTGCTGCTGGGCCTCAAGTTCCTCCCGTTGAAGCCGACTGAGCGTTCGCACTAGATACGATCCGTTTTTCGGCGGGGCGCCTGAACCATCGGGCGCCCCGCCGTGCGACATGGAGGGGTGGCGAACGAGATGCTGAGGAAAGCGATCATCACCTTGGCGACGTTCTTTTTCGCGGGGGTCGTCGTGTTCGGGGCTGTTGCGGCTGCGAGTCCGGCGGTGGGGCTTCCCCGGCCTATCGAGCCCCACTCGCCTTGCCCGGTCGTCGGGTGCGCGTCGGGGTCGTGCCATGGTTTCGGCGATGTGCCCGAGCCGGATGGCGTGCACGAGATGGCCTGTCCCGAGGCGGGCTGCGCCAGCGTCGAGTGTCATGCGTGGGATACGCTGGCGACGCGCTATCACCGCGCGTCCGATGCCAGCTTGAACCTCTGGATCTTGGCGCCGGTCGTACTCGTCGGGCTGCTTGTTCTGATCGTGCGAAAGCTTTAAGAGGGGAAGTGACCTGGTGAAGCGGATGCTCGTTGTTGATTTCTCGGCGTTTCTGACTTATGCGCTTGCAGCGCTTCCCTCGTTGACGGGCGTGCCTGCGCACGAATGGTTTGGTTTGGCCTTGCTGGCGCCCGTTTTCGTCCATTGCGCGCAGCATGTCGATCGGGTTGCGCGCGCCCTTCCGCGATGCGTCCGCGAGGCTCGTTTGCGGAACTGCGGGCGCTTGGCGCTCGATGCCGCGTTGCTCGTGGCGCTCTCGACCGTCTTCGTGTCGGGATTGGGCATGTCGGGCGCGGTGCTGCAGACGTTCGGCCTGTATGCCGAGGGGTATTATACGTGGTCGCCTCTGCATGCCGCGGCGGCGAAGGCGTTGCTCGCGCTTCTTCTCGTGCATATGGCCGTGCATGCGGGTTCGCTGTACAATCTGCTGAAACGTCGCGGCGTTGCAAAGGCCGCCGCGCATGGCAACGGAGGTTTTGACGATGAGCGCCGATCTGCTTGAGGCGAGGCCCACGCTGCGCGCGTGGCTTGACGAATATGCCGCCATCGAAGCCGATTATCTGGCTCGGCTTGCCGATTGGGGTATCCGCATCGCGCCGCGTGATGCGGATGCGGATGTGGTCCGTGCGGCGAAGGATCGGCTGCGGGAGAAGGGCGCGCAGTTCCGCAACGGCGATGCCGGCATCGTCTGCGGCAACCTGTCGTCGGCGTGCGTGGCCTGCACGGGAGGGCGGGGGAGCAAGACGTTCTTCCTGTCGCTTGCATGCAATCGATCTTGCTATTTCTGCTTCAACGCCAACCAGGCCGACTACGCCGATCGCCTGCGCGTGAACGATGCGTGGCGCGACGAGGTCGATGCGTTCGCCGATGCGTGCGGCGGCGAGGTCACCCATGTAGGGTTGACGGGGGGCGAACCCTTGCTCCATGCCGACGAGTCCGTGGCGTTCTGCGCTTACGTTCGCCAGCGCTTTCCGCGTGCCCATATCAGGTTGTACACCGCCGGCGATTTCCTTGACGAACCGCTGCTCGATCGCTTGCGCGACGCCGGGCTCGACGAGCTGCGCATGAGCATCAAGCTGGACGTTCTCGACGTCGATCGCGCCGATGAGATCATCGATGACGCCGTCGACGTGCTTGCCCGCACGAAGCGCTTCATCCCGCAGGTGATGGTGGAGATGCCCGTGATACCGGGCACGGGCAAGGCGATGCGTCGTCTGCTGGATCGTCTTGATCAAGTCGGCGCGTTCGGCATCAACCTTCTTGAGTTCTGCTACCCCATGGGAGCTTGGGACGAGTTCGAGCGCCGCGGCTTTTCGGTGAAGAACCCGCCGTTTCCCGTGCTGTACGACTACGGCTACGCAGGCGGTCTGCCGCTGGCGGGCAGCGAATCCTTGTGCTTGGAGCTGTTGGAGTACGCGCTTGACGAGGGGTTGTCCCTTGGCGTGCATTACTGCTCGCTCGAGAACAAGCATCGCGATCAGATCTGCGTTCAAAACGGCGCTTGCTCCGTCGATGCGGGCGTGTACGAGCGCGATCCGCATGATTTCTTCCTGAAAACGGTGAAAGTATTCGATGGCGACGTCTCCCTGGCGCGGCGCGCGCTGGAGGCGTGCGGCATCGGCGCGTTCTCGCTTGAGGACGAAGGCCTTAGCCTGGCTTTCCATCCGCGTCACATCTCTATCGTGCAAGCGCTGCCCGTCGTATTGTGTCGATCGATCAACGTGCTGGAAGAAACCGCGGATGGCTTCATCGTCCGCGAGCTGAAACTGGAACCTGTGAAAGGCGCATGACGATGACTGTTGACGAGCTCTGGCAAACCCGTGCCGCCGCTTGGGAGCTCGCGGCGCTGAGCCTGCGCTACCCGGGCGCGGAGCTGGCCGGGGCCGCGGCGGGCGGCGAGTGGGACGAGGCGGCGGGGGAGATCCTGGCCGCGCTGGGCCTGCCCGCGGAGGTCCCCGCGGCGGCGGGCGATCCCGCAGGCC
>NZ_WWRX01000026.1:0-12793 GCF_009875575.1 Eggerthella sp. BIOML-A4
GCCTCGACTACTTCCCGAACCGCGTCGCCGACCCGACCCTGGTTCGCCCGGAGATGTGGAACGACTAGTCGCGTAGCCCATACCGGGGCTCGCTTCCCTTGCAGCGAGCCCCGGTTCATCCCGAAGTTCCGGCCTCCGAGGATCCCGTCTCGTGCAATGCGACGGCGTTCCTTGCACGAAGCGTCTCCCAGAGGCCGGCCGATTTGCTCCCGTATCATCACATTCATGTCGAAAGCGGCGCCGCAGCGTCCGCGTGCCTCGTCGTACCCCTACCCTTTCGCCCGCAAACGGGCAAGGCGTCCCCGTCAAGGACCCGGTCGACACGACTCCGCTCCAAGGAGGGATACATGAACCAACAAGCAAAGTACAAGCTTATCGGCTTCATCATGATGTTCGCATCATCGTCGCTGATGGGCGGTATCGGAGCCTTCACCCGCTTCATCGACGCACCCGGCGACTTCGTGTCGTTCTGGCGCAACTTCGCAGGCTTGATCGCCCTCTCCCTCATCTTCTGCTTCGTCGGCGGAAGCTGGAAGAAGATCAAGGAAACCCGTTTCTCCGGCATGATGCTGCTCTCCGGCGTGTTCTTGGGCCTGCTCTCTGGCCTGTACTGCCTGTCTACGCAGTACACCACGCTGGCGAACGCATCGTTCCTCATCTACACCGGCCCCATCTACTCAACCATCCTGGCAGCGATCTTCCTGAAGGAAAAGCTCAACATCAAGGGCGTCCTGTGCATCGCCGCCGTGGTCGTCGGCATGCTGTTCATCGTCGGCATCGTCACGCCCGAGGGTCTGACCCTCGACCTCGATCCGAAGTACACCTTCGGCAACGCCATCGCCTTCGCTTCCGGCGTGGCCTACGGCCTGTACCTGTTCTTCTCGCGCTACCGCGAGGACTGCGACTCCAACGTCCGCTCCTGGTGGAACTTCCTGTTCGGCTCGCTGTCCATCGTCGTGCTGCTCGTCTGGCACCACTTCTTCCTGCAGCCGCTGTCCTACACCGAGAAGGTCAACGGCGTGACGCAGTTCGACGCCTCGGGCCAGATCATCACCCACGCGTGGAACATGTTCACGATGCCCGGCTCGTCCTGGGTCGTGCTCATCGCCGCAGCGCTCATCACCGGCTTCGGCGCGTTCTACCTGCTCACCCATGCCACGAAACGCCTTAAGGCCGGCGAGCTGGCCGCCATCTCCTACCAGGAGACCATCATGGCGTCGCTTCTGGGCCTGGTCATGTTCGGCGAGACCATGACCACCTTCCAGATCATCGGCGGCGCGCTCATCGTCTGCGGTGGCGTCGCCCAGATCTTCTTCTCCACTGCAGCTGCAAGCAAGCAGGGCGAGAAGATCGAGAAGGAAGAGGAGATCCGCGAGAACCTTGAAGCGCGGCTCGACCAAGAGCAAGAGCGGGAAGCTCTCAGCTAGCCGAGCCGACCGCTAGGAAAGGAACGTGCACCTATGAAGATCACGAGCAACATGACCCACATCGCCACCGAGGTCGAGTTCGAGGCTCCGCTGAACGAAGACCAGCTGAGCGAGGTGTTCCAGAAGAGCGGCGTGCAGGGTTTCGCCGCCGAGCTCGACATCGCCGAGCGCACGGAGGACCACGTCCAGATGATGTCGCTTGACGGCCTGCTGGGCTTCGCCAAGGCGTCCGGGCTGTCCGCGGTGACCTACGACGTGACGTACTTCCCGCACGCCGACGACGCGGAGGTGGCCTACCAGCTCAGGCAGCTGGCGCGCGACCTCGAGATCAGCGCCGAGGTCATCCGCGACGTGTGCGCGGCCGAGATCCAGGAGTACCTGGCCCTCGACGCCAAGCGCGACGCGAGCCTGCCGGTCCACAGCATCGTGGAGGCCTACACGGGCGGCACCGCGTTCGCCTGGTACGGCATGAGCGACTACCCGCGCCTCAAGCGCTTCATCCTGCGCAAGCTGGCGCAGGGCGGTGCCCAAGCCAAGCGCAACTTCATCTTGCGCGCCAGCAAGGCCCAAGTCGACCTGCTGGAAGACTACTGATCCAAGCGCTGACGACATCGGAGCCCGCCGCGCATGGCGGGCTCCTTCCGATTCGAGGAGGGACAAGCTATGAAACCCACTGTGTACATGGAGGAAATGGACGCGTTCACCTACCGCGAGAAGCTGGCGAAGGATGCCGTGGTGTTCATCCCCGTCGGCGCGCTGGAGCAGCACGGCTCCCACATGGCCATGTGCGTGGACGCCGCGCTGACCAAGGCGATGGCCGGCGCCACCGCCGAGGCGCTCGTCGCCGACACGGACGGCGCAATGGAAGCCGTCGTGGCCGCGCCCATCAACTACGGCTACCGTTCCCAGCAGCGCTCGGGCGGCGGCTTCCACCTCTCGGGCACCACGTCGCTGTCGGGAACGACGCTCATCGCGCTGGCGAAGGACGTGGTGTTCGGCCTCATCCTACATGGTGCGCGCAAGATCGTGCTGATGAACGGTCATTACGAGAACTACCAGTTCATCTTCGAAGGCGCCGAGCTGGCGCTGGAGAAAGCGCGCGAGAACGGCATCCGCGACGTGAAGATCCAACTCTTGTCGTACTGGGACTTCGTCGACGACGAGACCATCGAGGCCCTGTATCCCGACGGCTTCACCGGCTGGGATCTGGAGCACGCCGGCGTCATGGAGACGTCGCTCATGCTGCTGTTCCACCCCGACCTCGTCGACCTGGGCAAGACCGACGACCCGCTGTACGAGGGGCTGCCGGCCGAGCTGCCGAACTACGACGTGCTGCCCATCGTACCCGGCTACACGCCGCCGTCGGGCTGCCTGTCCTCGCCCGTGGAATCCTCGCGCGAGAAGGGGGCGATCCTGCGCAACGTCGCCGTGAAGCACATGGTGGAAGCCGTGAAACACGAGTTCTCGGGCGAGGGTGACTACCATGAGGTCTAAGAGCTCGGACGACGACGCGCGCAAGCACGTCCACCCCATGGAGGTGGAGAACGAGTCGGGCGAAGTGGATCCGGAGCCGAAGGAAGCCCAGGCCGCACGGCTCGGACGCACGGTCAGGCACGACCATGTCATCCGAGCCGCGTCGGTGGCCATCGTCGCCGTCGTGCTAGGCATCGCGCTGGTCAGCGCCGACACGTTCATCAACGCGGTTGGCGTGCTGCGCACGTTCGTCACCCAGTACTGCAGCTGGTGGATCGTGCTGTGCGCGTTTTTGTGCTTCGCCGTATGCATATTCGTAGCGGTGACGAAGCTCGGTTCGATCCGCCTGGGCGGCAAGGACGCCAAGCCCGCGTTCTCGTACTTCTCCTGGTTCGCGATGCTGTTCGCCACCGGGCAGGGCGTGGGCCTGGTGTTCTGGGCGGTGGCCGAGCCTATCATGATGTACGGGGGCACCCCGTTCAACGCCCCCGACCCCCTGTTCGCCGGAGACACGGCGCTTGCATGGACGTACTTCCACTGGGCCATCCCGGCGTGGGCCATCTACGCCATCGTCTCGCTTTTCATGGCTTACGCCCGCTACAACATGCACAAGGACACCACGTTCCGCGGCACGGTGGAGGATCTGTTCCCCGCCCGCGCGAAGCGGCCCGTCGGCATCGTGGTGGAGATCCTCGTGGTCATCGCCACCATCTTTGGGCTGACCACGTCGCTCGGACTTGCATCGTACCAGTTCAACAGCGGTATTCAACAGATCTTCAACATCCAGACGGGGCAAGCCCTGCAGGTGGCGTTCGTCATCCTGTTCGGCTCCATCGCAACGATGTCGGTGTGGTTCGGCGTGGTGAGGGGCATCAAGAAGATCTCGAACGCGAACGCCGTCATGTCCATCGTGTTCGTCGCTGCCGTGTTCATTTTCGGCCCCACGCTGTACATCCTGGGCGTGCTGCCCGAGTCGCTCAGCGTGTTCATCGACCAGTTCATGCTGATGAGCGGGTTCACCGAAGCCGTGAACCTGGGCGCGGGCATCGCCTCGTACGGTGATTCCTGGCAGGCGTTCTGGTCGTTCTTCATCTTCTGCTGGTGCTTCGCGTTCGCCACGTTCACGGCGGGCTTCGTGTCCACCATCTCCCGCGGGCGCACGCTGCGCGAGTTCGTAGGCGGCGTGGTGTTCGTGCCCGCGGCCGTATGCATCGTATGGACGTGCGTGGTGGGCGGCACCGGCGTGTGGGCCGCCATGTCCGACCCCGGCATCGTGGCACAGACCAACGCCGACTCCTCGATGGGGCTGTTCCTCACCATCGACAGCGTACCTCTGATCGGCGGCGTGCTGACCGTGCTGGCAACCATCCTCATCGGCGGCTATATCGTGACCTCGGTGGACTCCGGCGTCATGGCGCTGTCGAACTTCGTGTCTCCCGCCGCGCGCCAGAGCCGCGGCTTCAAGGCGCTGCTGGCGCTGTGCATCACGGCGCTCGCCGTGCTGTTCATGGTGACGGCCGGACAGGACTTCCTCAGCACCATCCAATTCGCCACCATCGCCGGCGGCATCCCGTTCAGCGTCATCGTGATCCTCATGGGGGTCCAGTTCTTCAAATGGGTCAAGCACGACGAGCAGCTGGTGGAACGCGGCCTGGCCGAGCCGTTTCCCGAAGACTCGCTTGCGGCCCGGCAGCTGCGTCAGTGGCACGAGGAGAGGGAGGCGCGCGAAGCCGAGAAGGCATGGCTCACGAGGCATGAGGAGGTCGACGTCCCCGACGGAGCCGGCCTCGACGAATCGATGAAGGAGGTGTCGCGATGAGCGCGGCAGCAGTAACGGAGGCACAACCGAAAGTGCCGTTCAAGGTGGCGATCTCTTCGTTTTTGGGCAACTTCATCGAATGGTTCGACTACGCCACCTACACGTATTTCGCCATCACCATCGGCATCGTGTTCTTCCCCGAGTCGGCGGTGAACTCCACGCTGCTCGCGTTCGCGGTGTTCGCGTTGTCGTTCGTGTTCCGGCCGTTAGGGGCGGCGTTCTGGGGCAGCATGGGCGACAAGAAGGGGCGCAAATGGTCGTTGTCGCTGTCCATCTTCATGATGACGGGCGCGGCGTTCCTCATCGGCTGCCTGCCGTCGTACGAGACGATCGGCCTGCTGTCCCCCATCCTGCTGCTGTGCCTGCGCAGCGTGCAGGGATTCTCGGCTGCAGGCGAGTACTCGGGAGCAGCGGTGTTCCTGGCCGAGTACGCGCCGGCGAACCATCGCGGGAAGTACTGCTCGCTCGTGCCGGCATCCACCGCGGCGGGTCTGTTGGCGGGCTCCACCGCAGCGCTCATCATCAAGGCGCTGCTGCCCGAAGCCGACGTGATCTCATGGGGATGGCGCATTCCGTTCTTGCTGGCCGGACCCCTGGGGCTCGTGGCGCACTACATCCGCACGAAGCTCGAGGATTCCCCCACCTACCAGCAGATGACCTCGACGGCCGATCCGGCCAAAGAGGCCCCGCGGCCTACCCGCCTCGTGTTCAAGAAGTACAAGAAGCGCCTTGCGACCAGCATCGCGGCGACCATGGTGAACTCGGTCGGCTTCTACCTCGTGCTCACCTACCTGCCCACGTATCTGACCAGCTACACGGCGATGGAAGCCTCGGCGGCCCAGCTTGCCACCGACATCGCGCTGGTCACGTACATCTTCATCATCTTCGGCGCCGGAAAGATATCCGACATCGTAGGACGTAAGAAAATGCTGCTGGGCTCGTGCGTGGCGTTCATCCTGCTCAGCATCCCCGCCTTCATGATGCTGGAGACGGCTCAGCTGCCCATCGTCATCGCAGCGGAGCTCATCATGTGCGTGACGCTCTCGTTCAACGACGCGAACATCGCCTGCTACCAGGCGGAGATGTTCCCCACGGAAGTGCGTTACACCGGCGCCGCGCTGGGGTCGAACATCGCCTACGTGGTGTTCGGCGGCACGGCCTCGATGGTGGCCACCGCGCTCATCGACGCCACGGGCAACGGCCTCATGCCCGCGTACTATATGATGGGCATCTGCCTTGTGGCGGGCATCATCCTGCTGTTCACGGCGCACGAGTACGCCGGCAAGGAATTGAACGACATCGAGTAGAGGATCGAACGCATCGAAAAAGAAGAGGGAGCGGGAAGGGGCGCGTCGAGCGCCCCTTCCCGCTCCTGCGGCGCGTTGGCGCCCTCGCTCGCTTACGCGTCGCCATCCCTTGCGCTACAGCTCGGAGCGGCCCCTGGCGCGCCGCGCTTCGGCGTGGTTTCCTGCGGTCATGGCTTTTCGGAAAACATATGTGGAGGTGACGGCGCGCATCGACGTAGACGGACGGCTCACGCCGCTCGAGATCGTCTGGCGCGACGGCCGCATCTTCGCCATCGACCGCGTGCACGAGGCCATTCGACGCGCTTCTCAGCGCGTGGGCGGCACGGGCATCCGCTACCTCGTGTCCGTGAACGGCCGCGAGAAGTACCTGTTCTACGAGGGCCCGCGTTGGTTCGTAGAGGAGGTCGCCCCCGACGAGCCGCGCCCCTCGTCGTAGTCGCCGCGCGAGGCGCCCGCTCTTCGGCTATACTTTGACGCGACAGATAGAAACGCATTCGAGGAGAACATCGCCATGGGTAAGCACGACCGCGTCGAGAACGGACTCGACCTCGACGAAGGCGCGCCTGCGTCCAATAGCAAGATCCCCCTTCCGCTCAAGGTGTTCGGCATCCTGTGCATAGTCAGCGGCGCAGCGCTCGTGCCGGTGCTCGCGCTGCTCATCGTCGGCATGGTGATGGCCCTGCAGCAGGGCGCCATCGTCGAGGAGCTGTCCGCCGCCGCCCTCGTCATCTTCGTCTCCGACGCGGTGCTCATGACGGTTTTGTCCGCCATGTTCGTCATCCTGGGCATCCGACTGCTGCGAGACAAACGACGCCGCACGGCCCAGATCGCCGAGGTCATGATCGTCATCCTCATCCTCGTGATCCTCTGCGACATGATGCTGAGCGGCCTCACGCCCGATCTCATCCCCTACGGCGTGGTGCTGGTCGTGCTCGTCGCGCTGTCGAGCTACGTGGACCCGTCGCTAGCCGAAGAGCGCGAGCTGCGCCGCAAACTGCGCGATATGGAAACGCGCGAGGCGGCCGAGGAGGGCACGCTCGGCCGCGACGAGACCGGCAAGGGCTTCATCGCGCTCAACTTCTTCAACCTGTTCTGGATCTTCGTCGTGTGCTGCGTGCTGGGACTCATGATCGAGACGGCATACCACTTCCTCGTCGTGAATCCAGGGCACTACCAGGATCGCGCGGGTTTGCTGTTCGGCCCGTTCTCGCCCATCTACGGTTTCGGCGCGGTGCTGATGACGGTTGCCCTGAACCGATTCCACGACAAGAACGTCGTGCTCATCTTCCTGGTGAGCGCCGTCATCGGCGGGGCGTTCGAGTATCTGACCAGCTGGTTCATGCAGTTCGCCTTCGGCATCGTGGCGTGGGACTACTCCGGCACGTTCCTGTCCATCGACGGGCGCACGAACGGCATGTTCATGGCCATGTGGGGCGTCTTGGGCGTGGTGTGGATCAAGCTGCTTCTTCCCTGGATGTTGAAGCTGGTGAACCTTATCCCGTGGAACTGGCGCTACGCGGTCACCACGGTGTGCGCCGCGCTCATGATCGTCGACGGAGCCATGACGCTGCTGTCCCTCGACTGCTGGTACCAGCGCGAGGCTGGAAAACCTCCCGAGACAGCCGTGGCGCACTTCTTCGCCGAGCACTTCGACAACCAGTACATGGAGAACCGCTTCCAGAGCATGTCCATCGATCCGGGCAACGCGACCCGCGCGAAATAGCGCGACCCGCTCGGCGAGCGCGAAATCGAAGGACGTAGGGGTGCGCGCCGTGGGCGGCGCCCGCCCCCCCTACGCCGCGGCCGAGCCGGTCAGGGCGGCGCGCACGCCGCGCACGGCCAGCCGCCCTATCACGACGCCGGCAAGGCAAGCGAGCACGCTTCCGCATGCGTACAGCGCGCCCGTCGCGTACTTGCCGCGTTCGAGCAAGGCGAGGGTCTCCAGCGAGAACGCGGAAAACGTGGTGAAGCCGCCGCACACGCCGGTTTTGAGGAACAACACGGCGTTGTCAGGCAAGCCGGAGCCCTCCGTGGCGGCCTCGAACACCGCCCCGATGAGCACGGCGCCCGCAAAGTTGACGGCGAACGTCATGAGCGGGAAGTCGCCCTCGACCGGCACGAGACCCAGCAGATAGCGCCCTACCGATCCGATGAAGCCGCCCAAACCCACGCACAGCACCGCCACCATCGCCCGCTCCTTCGCACTCGTTTCTATATCATGCAAGCATCAGTATACCCTTGCTCGTCGCGAAGCGAATCCTCCGAGCCGTCGAGAGACAGGGGAAAACGCGAGAATGCACGGCGTGCAGGTTCGTCGGAAAGCATGAAGCGCCCTCGGACAACTAAAACCGATCCGCACGCTCCATGCGAGATGCCGCTCCAGCAGCTCCGAAAACCAGCACAGCCGCCGCATGCCGCAAGGAGCGGAAGAATCCGGGTTCGACTCCTCTTCCCTACCCTTGACTTCGAACACTCGTATGCGTACCATATACGAACAAACATTCCCGCGAACATTTGATCTGACGAACGGATGGACGAATGGATCTGGTTGCCAAGCTCGAGATTCTCGCCGACGCTGCTAAGTACGACGTTGCCTGCACGTCTTCGGGCATCGACCGCGACGCCCAGAAGGGCAAGCTCGGCAACACGCTGGCCGCCGGCTGCTGCCACAGCTTCGCGGCCGACGGGCGCTGCATCACGCTGCTCAAGGTGCTCATGACCAACGTCTGCGTGTACGATTGCGCCTACTGCGTGAACCGCGCGTCGAACGAGGTGCCGCGCGCCGCGTTCAAGCCGCGCGAGCTGGCCGACCTCACCATCGCGTTCTACCGCCGCAACTACATCGAGGGCCTGTTCCTCAGCTCAGGCGTCATCCGCAACCCCGACTACACCACCGAGCTCATGATACAGACGCTGTCCATCCTGCGCGAGGAGCACGGCTTCCGCGGCTACATCCACGCGAAAGCGGTGCCCGGCACCTCGCCCGAGCTCGTGCAGCAGCTGGGGCACTTGGCCGACCGCATGAGCGTGAACATGGAGCTGCCCTCCCAGAAGAGCCTGCAGCTGCTCGCGCCCCAGAAGGACAAACAGCGCATCATCGCGCCCATGCGCCAGATCCGCGACAACATCGCCGTGGACAAGGACACGCGCGCGCTCGTGCGCAAGCAGACCACCTACATGAGGCAGATCCGCCCCAAGAAGAAGGAGCGCGCCTTCGTGCCGGCCGGGCAGTCCACGCAGATGATCGTAGGAGCCTCGCCCGAAAGCGACTTCCAGATCCTCAACCTGTCGGCCGCGCTCTACCGCACGCTGTCGCTCAAGCGCGTGTTCTTCAGCGCCTACACGCCGGTGAACGACGACAAGCGCCTGCCCGGCACCGACGCCGTCCAGCTCAACCGCGAGCATCGGCTGTACCAGGCCGACTGGCTGCTGCGCTTCTACCGCTTCGACGTCACCGAGATCATCGACGAGGACAACCCCTTCCTCGATCCCGACCTCGACCCGAAGGCGAACTGGGCCATCAACCACCTGGACTTCTTCCCCGTGGAGGTGAACACCGCTCCGCTCGAGGCGCTGCTGCGCGTGCCCGGCATCGGCGTGCGCGGAGCGAACCTCATCGTGCGCGCGCGGCGCACCACCTGCCTGCGCGAGCCCGAGCTGCGCAAGCTGGGCATCGCGTACAAGCGCGCCCGCTTCTTCATCACGTGCAGCGGCAGCTACTCGGGGCGCGGCGTCGACTTCTCGCGCGAAGGGCTGCGCGCGCAGCTTGCCGCGCCCATCAAGGGCGGCAACCACGGGCGGCGCGCCGACAAGACCACACCGGGTCAGATGAGCCTGTTCGAGAGCGTCGAGACGCCCGAGAAGGCCCGCATCGCGGGCGGGTCGGGCGCACGCGCGCTGGAAAGCGGCGATGCGACCGCAGCGGCGTCTTGCAGCGATGCGGAGCGCTCCTCGAACGCGGCGTCGTCGTCCGGCCGCGCCGCGAGCGCCGACGGGACGTACGGTTGGCAGCGAGCCCTCGAAACGCCGGAAGCCGTGTGCGCATGAGCCGAAAGCCCGCCGAGAACCAGCCCCTCTTCCCCGAAGAACCCCTGGCCGAGGTCGCCTACTGCCACGACGGCTCGCTCGAGGGCCTGCTGTCCGCCGTGTTCGAGGCGTACGCGCGCCGCGAGGACCCGCAGGACATCGCCCGCGCCGACGTCCTGCAGCCGCGGCTCGGCCAAACCGTGCGCGTCATCGAGACGAACGAGGAGCATGCCGTGCGCGTTCGGCGCGGCATCAGGAGGGCGTGCGGAGACGCCGCCTACGATGCCGTCAAGCACGCCTCGCTCAGCGACCACCCGGACGCCGGCACCATCGTGTACCGCTTCATCCGCTACGCCATGGCGCAGAACAGGCCGCACGATTGCTCCGGCTGCAAGCGCCGCGGATCATGCGGCGGCGCGTGCGGGAAGTTCGCCTGCACGGGCAAGGCCCGCCGCAGCGTGCTGGGCGACCTCGCCCACCCTGCCGTCGAGCCGCTCCACCGCCTCGCCCGCTCCGTCATGAACGAGCGGCATCGTATGCTGCAGTTCCTCCGCTTCGAGCATCTGGAGAACGGCGTGTGGTTCGCGCGCTGCAACCCCGCAGCCTCGGTCATCCCGCTGCTCATGGACTGGTTCAGCGGGCGCTTCAACACGCAGCCCTTCATCATCTTCGACGAGGCGCACAACATTGCCGGCGTCTACGAAGGGCGCGACTGGTACCTCGTCCAGACGGAGAACGTCGACCTACCCGACCGCGCGTCCGAGGAACGCCTCATGCAGCAGGCCTGGAAGCGCTTCTACGACACCGTGGCCGTCGAGGCCCGCTACAACCCCGAGCTGCGCCGCCAGTTCATGCCCAAGCGCTTCTGGAAGAACATCACCGAGATGCAGGAAGACCTCCCCGGAAAGGAAATCTCCCCGCGCTAGCGTCCGCGCGTCCCTGCGAAGCGGCCGCCCTCCACGTCACCGCGCGATTCGATGCGGATCCGAAGCCCTTCGGGATGGGGACTTCGGAAGCGCGCCGGCGAAGCGGCCGCCCCCCTCTTTCCGCCAACGGCAAACCGCAGGCAGGCCGTCCTCGCGCGCGAACCCCGAATTCGCGTCGACGGTCAAGATGCCAACGCGGCGCCGACCCGTTTCCCCGTCGGGACAACCGCGATGAATCCATCAACCGCTCCCGCATACCCGAAGGCGGGTCTTTCGAAATGCCGTTTCCAGCCGCAGGTCTTCACCAGATTGTTTCACGTGAAACATTTGTTCCAACCATCGCTCTGCTGCGCAAAGCAGACAAGCCCAGGCAAGATACGGCAGGGGCGGCGTCCCGGCAACGTCAGCCCATGCATCCCCCCGCGCTCCGAATGGCGAAAAAGCATCGAATTCGGAAGGACGAGGCTCATCGAACCCGCCCGGTGCGCCTCGTTGGAATCCAGCCGCTTCCACGACCTGCGGCGATGCCAAAGCAAGCTCGCCTCCGCACGCGCAGCCCTCTTCGATACTTCCGAATTCAACCTCTTTTCGCCATTCGGAGCGGAGGAATGCGCCCAAGGACGGCCGAGGGAGGGAGGGAGGGAGGGAGGGAGGGAGGGAGGGTAGAGCCCGCCTTACGCGCGATCGGGCTCCCACACGCCGGACAGGTCGAACGCGGGGATGAAGCTGTCCTCGGCGGCTCCGCCCTGCTGCCAGAAGTAGTCCTCGACGCCCAGCTCGTCGGCGTAGTCGAGCAGAAGCTCGTACTCGTCGTCGGAGACGCGCTCGGCAAGCTCGGGGCAGCGGTCGAGCGTCGCCGCGGCTCGCGCGTCGCCCGCCTTCGCGGCGTCCGCCAGCACGGGCGTGTACTGGTTCATCAGCGACAGCAGCACCGCGTCGCCGAAGCGCTGGCGCACAAGGCGCACGACCCGCTTCGAGTCCTCGAGCGCGCCCGGCAGCATGAGGTGGCGCACCACGACGCCGCCGGTCAAGCGCAGCTCGCCGTCCACCTCGTCGAACTTCGGCTCGCCCGCCTCCTCCACCATGGCCTCGAGCGCCGCCAGGGCGACCTCGGGGTAATCGGGCGCATGCGAGTAGCGCCGCGCCAGCTCGACGTCGGCGTATTTGAAATCCGTGAGGTACGCGTCGACCGTGCCCGCGTTCGCCCGCACGGCGGCGACCGTCTCGTACCCGGACGTGTTCCATACGACGGGAAGCGCCAGCCCTCGCTCGCGCGCCCAGGCGACGGCCGCGCGCGCCTCGGGAGCGTAATGCGTCGGCGTGACGAAGTTGACGTTGAGCGCGCCCTGCTCCTGCAGCTCCAGGCACATCTCGCCCAGGCGCTCGACGCTCACCTCCGCGCCCGCCTCGCCCGCGGCGATCACCGCGTTCTGGCAGTAGACACAGCGCAGCGGGCAGTGCGCGAAGAACACCGTGCCGCTGCCGCGCGACCCGCTGATGGGAGGCTCCTCCCAGAAATGCAGCGCCGCACGCGCCACCACGAGGCGCCCGTCGGCCCCGCAAGCCCCGCGCTCCCCCGCCGCCCGATCGACCCTGCACGAGCGGGGGCAGAGATCGCATGTTGATAATGCCAGATTCATAGACTCACCGGTCCAATAATGTCAGCGAGGGCGGCTGTGGTATCCGAGATCGTGGGGAAGGCGAGGGCGAAGCGCGTCCTGCAAGAAAGTCCCCTCAGGGGATACTTCGGTACGCGAGTCCTCGGCTTCGCCGCGAGATCGGGTGCCACAGCCGCCCGCAGCGTCGGCAAGGTCC
>NZ_WWRX01000026.1:12828-17446 GCF_009875575.1 Eggerthella sp. BIOML-A4
CGGAACCCTAATTGGCCGAGTACGCGCCGTAGCCGGGATAATCGCCGAAGGAACCGTGATCGTGCCCATGGTCGTGGCCGTCGTCGTCCAGGTCGTCGAAGCCCTCGGCGACGTCGCCGTAGGCCTGCTCAGCGCGCGTCCAGTCGAGGCCCTGCTCGGCGCACGTCTTCTCCTCGCCGTACACCAGCGCCAGCGCTGCAGGCGCCTTGTCGGAGCCGCCGATGACAGCGAGCAGCTCCAGCAGGTGCAGGCACGCCTCGGCCTGCGGTAGGATGAGGTCCACGTCGTCGGCCGCCGTCAGCGCGGCGGACAGCTCGGCCATGAACATCTCAACCGTGTACGTGCCGTCGAAACGCCCCGTGTTCACCGCAGCCAGCACCTGCTCGGCCACGGGCGTCGCCGCACCCACGCGCTCCGTCGCCTGGTCGAGCGAGGCCGACGAGCGACGCACGGCGCGATACAGCGCGTCGGCCTCCACGGCCGAGATCACCTGCGCCGTCGTCTGCAGCGTGTACGCGGCGCGCGCGAGCTGCGCAGAGCCCGCCCCGCCCGTTTCCTGCACCGTGCCGGCGATCGCTTCCAGCACGGGACGCGCCTCCGCCACGGCCTCCTCGTCGCCCCCGACGAAGCACACCAGGTTGTCGCGGTCGCCGAACGCGTCGGCGCGGGCCACGTCCACCACCACGAGCGGCGCCTCCACCGACATGAGGTCGCTCACCACGGCCACGGCGTTCAGCTCGCGCGCGAAGCTGTGAGTCGACGCCGACAGGTCGATGAGCAGCGCGCCCTTCCCCGCCGCCTGCACGAGCCCCTGCTCGTCGAAGTACGCGTCTTCCAGCGCCGTCTGCGACGTGCAGTACGTGATGATGGCTTCGGCATGCGCGACGTCGTCGGTGCGCGTGCAGCCGGCCGCCTCCAGGCGGGACACCACCATAGCGCCCACCGTCTCGTTGCCGGAGTATACGAACGAAAGTTCCATCTAAGCACCTTTCCCGATGCGTTCGAATTCCATGTGTCGCGAGCCGCTCGCGCGCGGGCTACTCGCCGCCCTTGACCTTCTTCGCGATGCGGTCGGCCACCGACAGCTCCTCGCGCTTGTCGTTGCCCCAGAACACCACCGCGATCATGTCCGGCCCCACGTGACTGCCGATGACCGGCCCGATGCTGCTCTCCAGAAACAGGATGCTGTCGTCGCCCTTGCCCAGCGCCTCCTGCAGGCGGGCGGCATCCTTCGGGCAGTCGGCGTTGCCGATGACCACGCAGCGACCCGGCCGCGAGTCGGCCTTGCGCTTGTTGTAGTACTCGGCCAGCTGCTTGATGCCCTTCTTGCGCCCGCGCGCCACGCCCGCCAGCGACAGCTTGCCGTCGACGGTGATGGTGAGCAGCGGCTTCACGTCCAGCTTCGAGCCCGCGTACGCCACCGAGCTGGGGATGCGGCCGCCGCGGCGCAGGGCCTCCAGGTCGTCCACCATGAACTCGGCGTCCACGAAGTAGCGCGCCTCCTCGGCCCAGCGCGCAAGCTCCTGCGCCGTCATGCCGTTGTCGCGCTGACGCAGCGCCTCGTACACCAGCAGCGCCTCGGCCACCGAGGCCAAGCACGTGTCCACGATGTACAGCTCGGCGTCCGGATGCTCGGCCATCAGCTGGTCGTGCACGAGCGCCGCTGCATCGAAGCTGCCGGACAGCCCGCTGGAGAAGCTCAAGTACACGGTGGGCACCCCGCTTGCGATGGCTCGCTCGAACGCGTCGCGGAACACGGGCACGGGCACCTGCGCGGTGGTAGGCTCCTCGCCGTTGCGCATCGCCTGGTAGAAATCGTGCGCCGACGAGGTCTGGTACAGATCGTCGGCATGCTCGCCGTCGCTCATGATGTAGGGGAACCTGATAAGCTCGACGCCTTCCCGGTCGACGACCTCGAACGGCAGGTCGCAGCACGAATCGATGATGAGGTTGCACTTATGCTGCATGAGCGTTTCTCGCTTTCTGAGCGGTTTGCATACGGTATCGGACGATCGCGCGACTCTACGAAGCGCAGGCGCGCGCCTGCACCGGGCCGCTGATCTTGCCGGCCAGTGCGCTTGCGCACTCGTAGGCAAGCCCCACGGCCGGCCCCACGTGCAGGCCGATGACGGGGCTCACCGGCAGCACGCTCACCGTGCGCCCGATGAGCGGCTCGACGACCTCGCGCGCCCATGCGACGGCCGGCGCCTTGTCACCGATGTAGTGCACCACGACGTGCTTCAGGCCGTGCTGCTCGACATCCTTCTTGAACTCGGTCACGATCCGGTCGAGCGCCTTTTTGCGCGTGCGCACCTTCGCGAACGTGTCGGCCTTGCCGTCGCTCACTGTGAGCACGGGCGAAAGCTGGATGAGGTTGCCCAGCAGCGCCGCCGCGTTGCCGATGCGCCCGCCCCGTTGCAGGAACGTGAGCGTTTCGGGCGTGAACAGGAAGCGGGTGGACTCGATGCCGCGCAGCGCCGCCGCTGCGCATCCTGCCAGGTCCTCGCCCGCGTCGCGCGCGGCCACCGCGTCGAACACCGGCCACGCTTCGTCGTAGCCGCACGACGTGGAATCCACGATGACGTAGGTGAAGTCGATGTTGCGCGCCTTCACGGCTCGGGCGGCGCGCACGGCGCCCTCGTAGGTCCCCGACAGCTCCGACGAGATGAAGATGCCCAGCACCTCGTCGCCCGCGCGCGCCGCCTCCTCGAACACGGTTTCCAGCGTGTGCTGGGACGGCTGGCTGGACGTGGGGATGTTGTCCACCATGTCGTAGATGTCGGCGTAGAACGCGTCCAAATCCATCTCAGAGTCCGCGTATTCGCATCCCTCGCGGTTCACGAACAGGGTGACCACGTCGATGCCGGCTTCGCGCGCCACGTCGGCGGGAATGGAGGCGACCGAATCGGTGAGTATCTTGATCATGACATCCTTCCTTGACATGGGGCGCAGGCGCCCGAACCAGTCGATGACGTACCCTCGTACACTACGCGATGCCCCGCAGCTTCACAACCAGATCGCGACGGCGCTCAAAAAGACCATATTCGAGGCCTACCGGATAGGTGTGGGCGTTCAGCATGCGCTTCTGGCTCTCGTCGAGCGTGGCGAGGCCCGCCTGGGCACGCTCGCGAGCCGCCCATGCGTCGCGTTCGGACGCGTCGAGCACCGTGCGGCCGTCGCGCGCGAGCGGCTTGAGCAGCGTCTCGGAGCACAGCCCCGAGAGGTTCTTCTGCCGCAGGTCGTCGGACGGGTCGACGATAACCTCGCGCAGCTTGTCGCCGGGCGCGTTCACGTCGAACACCATATCGCCGGCCAAGCGCCCGCTGCCGCAGTAGAAGTAGCGGCGCACGTCCAGCACGCCGGGCGTGGTCAGCTTGGCGGCCGACTCGGAGATCTTCAGGCGGTCGGTCCACTCGCTCTCCCCCGGGGCGCGCGTGGCCGACAGCTTGTACACGCCTCCCAGCGTGGGCTGATCGTATGCGCAGGCAAGCTTCGTGCCCACGCCCCACGAGGTCACCTGGGCCCCCTCGTCGCGGATGGACTGGATGGTGAACTCGTCCAGGTCGTTCGACAGCACGATGCCGCAGTCGGTCAGGCCCGCCTCGTCCAGCATGGCGCGCGCCATGCGCGCGAGCCACGACAGGTCGCCCGAGTCGATGCGGATGCCGCTCAGGCGCTCGCCGCGCTCGCGCATCTCCAGGCCCACCGTGATGGCGTTCTTGATGCCCTGCTCCACGTCGTAGGTGTCCACGAGCAGCACGCAGTTCTTCGGGAACGCCTCGGCGTACGCGCGGAACGCCGTGAGCTCGTCGGGAAACGACATGACCCACGAGTGCGCGTGCGTGCCCGACACGGGGATGTCGAACAGCTTGCCCGCCAGCACGTTCGACGTGGAAGCGCACCCGCCCACGACGGCCGCACGGCTGGCCCACAAACCGCCGCCCGCGCCCTGCGCGCGCCGCAGGCCGAACTCCGCCACGGGAGCCTGCGCCGCCAGGCACACGCGCGCAGCCTTCGTGGCGATCAGCGTCTCGAAGTTCACGCAGTTCAGAAGCGCCGTCTCGATGAGCTGGCAATCCATGATGGGGCCGGTCACGCGCACCAGCGGCTCGTGCGGGAACACGACGGTGCCCTCGAGCACCGCGTCGATGTCCACACGCAGCTCGAAGGTACGCAGGTAGTCGAGGAACTCCGGCTTGAACAGCTTGCCGCCGCCGGGCGCGTCGAGCGAGCCCAGGTAGGCCACGTCCTCGTCCGAGAACGAGAACTCGTCCACGAGGTCGGCCAGCTGCGCCATGCCGCACGCGATGGCGTAGCCGCCCTTGAACGGGTAGTCGCGAAAGTACATGTGGAAGCAGGCCTGCGTGTCGCCCTGGCCGGTCTCCCAATAGCCCTGCGCCATGGTGAGCTGGTACAGGTCAGTCAACAGCGCGTAGTCGATCTTCATTCCCGATGAGCCTCCTCCGTACGTCCGCTATTCGCCGCTCGGCGCCGCGCCGCCCGCTCCGGGCGCGCCCGCGCCGTCCAAGCCGCCCGCCTTGTGGCTGCGGCGACGGGCGCGGCGATGCCCGCCGTCTCCCGTCGGGCGGCCGCCCTCGCCGCGCGGCGCCCCCGCGCG
>NZ_WWRX01000027.1:2500-7725 GCF_009875575.1 Eggerthella sp. BIOML-A4
TAACGGAAACGCAGGTGATATGAGGGCAGGGTCCAGACATGTTCAGTAGGTGGGAGTGAGAGGTGTTATGGGTGGAGGACAATTTTTATTATATTTCATCTAATAGCAATAGGATATGAGAGGTGAAAAAGCAAAAGCAATAGTGCATTGTGATGTGGAGAATAAGGTGCATACGATGAAAAAGGTGATTTGTCATTTACAAGAGGTAGGTCGAAACAGAACATGAAAGTTGGTCGGTAGGTGGCATGCAGAGGTAGTTTCAAGGTGACAGGTTATGAAGATATGGTGCAAAAGACAAATGGATGGTGGCAGGCATAGTAAAATGATGGTGTGGAAGACATAGATGGTATTTGTTTTGCATTTACGGCACCGGATGCGGGCGATAATGACGGGAAGAGATTTAGTATGTGGGACAGAATTTCGGCGGCAGTATTGAGACCATGAGAGTAGCAAACGTAAGTCTAAAGGTTGTTTTATAGTAGTTAGGATGTAGGAAATGTATTCCGATAGGCCATTTTACATTTGGAGGGACGGTTGAAAGTGGACAGAGGAAAAGGTGCGGAAATGGCTGATTTTGATTGTTTATGTTTTGTGTGATAATTTTACATTTTTGCATAGTATTAGGTAGTTAGATGAAAGATGAATAGACATAGGAGTAAGAAAACATAGAATAGTTACCATTATTGGTAGGAGTGTGGTGGGGTGGTATAGTCCGCATTGGGATGTTACTTTCCTGTTATGGCATGGATTTCCCTTTAGGGTCTCTGAAGCGTATTTCCGTCACCGAAAAAGGCAGAAAAAGGGAAACTGAAGGGAGGATAGTAGTAAAGTTTGAATGGTGGTAGTGTAATGTATGATATCCGTTGGTTTTGGTTTCGGTTGTGAAAAGTTTTTTGGTATGATATTTTGCAAGTAGCATATATTTCTTGTGTGAGAAAGGTATATTTTGTATGTTCCCGCGCGTTTCCGTATTTTCCGCTTCCGTATTTTCCGCTTCCGTTCTTCCGCTTCCGTATCTTCCGCTTCCGCTTCCGCAGTAAAAAAAAGTGAGGAACTGGGTTACCCGGGGCACCTGTCACTTTGGAAAAAAAAAAAGAAAAAAATATACGCTAAGATTTTTGGAGAATAGCTTAAATTGAAGTTTTTCTCGGCAAGAAATACGTAGTTAAGGCAGAGCGACAGAGAGGGCAAAAGAAAATAAAAGTAAGATTTTAGTTTGTAATGGGAGGGGGGGTTTAGTCATGGAGTACAAGTGTGAGGAAAAGTAGTTGGGAGGTACTTCATGCGAAAGCAGTTGAAGACAAGTTCGAAAAGAGTTTGGAAACGAATTCGAGTAGGCTTGTCGTTCGTTATGTTTTTGTAAATGGCCTCGTCAAACGGTGGAGAGAGTCGCTAGGTGATCGTCAGATCTGCCTAGTCTCTATACAGCGTGTTTAATTGACATGGGTTGATGCGTATTGAGAGATACAATTTGGGAAGAAATTCCCAGAGTGTGTTTCTTTTGCGTTTAACCTGAACAGTCTCATCGTGGGCATCTTGCGATTCCATTGGTGAGCAGCGAAGGATTTGGTGGATTACTAGCTAATAGCAATCTATTTCAAAGAATTCAAACTTGGGGGAATGCCTTGTTGAATAGCCGGTCGCAAGACTGTGATTCTTCAAGTGTAACCTCCTCTCAAATCAGCGATATCAAACGTACCATTCCGTGAAACACCGGGGTATCTGTTTGGTGGAACCTGATTAGAGGAAACTCAAAGAGTGCTATGGTATGGTGACGGAGTGCGCTGGTCAAGAGTGTAAAAGCTTTTTGAACAGAGAGCATTTCCGGCAGCAGAGAGACCTGAAAAAGCAATTTTTCTGGAATTTCAGCTGTTTCCAAACTCAATAAGTATCTTCTAGCAAGAGGGAATAGGTGGGAAAAAAAAAAGAGATTTCGGTTTCTTTCTTTTTTACTGCTTGTTGCTTCTTCTTTTAAGATAGTTATCTGGTTGATCCTGCCAGTAGTCATATGCTTGTCTCAAAGATTAAGCCATGCATGTCTAAGTATAAGCAATTTATACAGTGAAACTGCGAATGGCTCATTAAATCAGTTATCGTTTATTTGATAGTTCCTTTACTACATGGTATAACTGTGGTAATTCTAGAGCTAATACATGCTTAAAATCTCGACCCTTTGGAAGAGATGTATTTATTAGATAAAAAATCAATGTCTTCGGACTCTTTGATGATTCATAATAACTTTTCGAATCGCATGGCCTTGTGCTGGCGATGGTTCATTCAAATTTCTGCCCTATCAACTTTCGATGGTAGGATAGTGGCCTACCATGGTTTCAACGGGTAACGGGGAATAAGGGTTCGATTCCGGAGAGGGAGCCTGAGAAACGGCTACCACATCCAAGGAAGGCAGCAGGCGCGCAAATTACCCAATCCTAATTCAGGGAGGTAGTGACAATAAATAACGATACAGGGCCCATTCGGGTCTTGTAATTGGAATGAGTACAATGTAAATACCTTAACGAGGAACAATTGGAGGGCAAGTCTGGTGCCAGCAGCCGCGGTAATTCCAGCTCCAATAGCGTATATTAAAGTTGTTGCAGTTAAAAAGCTCGTAGTTGAACTTTGGGCCCGGTTGGCCGGTCCGATTTTTTCGTGTACTGGATTTCCAACGGGGCCTTTCCTTCTGGCTAACCTTGAGTCCTTGTGGCTCTTGGCGAACCGGGACTTTTACTTTGAAAAAATTAGAGTGTTCAAAGCAGGCGTATTGCTCGAATATATTAGCATGGAATAATAGAATAGGACGTTTGGTTCTATTTTGTTGGTTTCTAGGACCATCGTAATGATTAATAGGGACGGTCGGGGGCATCAGTATTCAATTGTCAGAGGTGAAATTCTTGGATTTATTGAAGACTAACTACTGCGAAAGCATTTGCCAAGGACGTTTTCATTAATCAAGAACGAAAGTTAGGGGATCGAAGATGATCAGATACCGTCGTAGTCTTAACCATAAACTATGCCGACTAGGGATCGGGTGGTGTTTTTTTAATGACCCACTCGGCACCTTACGAGAAATCAAAGTCTTTGGGTTCTGGGGGGAGTATGGTCGCAAGGCTGAAACTTAAAGGAATTGACGGAAGGGCACCACCAGGAGTGGAGCCTGCGGCTTAATTTGACTCAACACGGGGAAACTCACCAGGTCCAGACACAATAAGGATTGACAGATTGAGAGCTCTTTCTTGATTTTGTGGGTGGTGGTGCATGGCCGTTCTTAGTTGGTGGAGTGATTTGTCTGCTTAATTGCGATAACGAACGAGACCTTAACCTACTAAATAGTGGTGCTAGCATTTGCTGGTTATCCACTTCTTAGAGGGACTATCGGTTTCAAGCCGATGGAAGTTTGAGGCAATAACAGGTCTGTGATGCCCTTAGACGTTCTGGGCCGCACGCGCGCTACACTGACGGAGCCAGCGAGTCTAACCTTGGCCGAGAGGTCTTGGTAATCTTGTGAAACTCCGTCGTGCTGGGGATAGAGCATTGTAATTATTGCTCTTCAACGAGGAATTCCTAGTAAGCGCAAGTCATCAGCTTGCGTTGATTACGTCCCTGCCCTTTGTACACACCGCCCGTCGCTAGTACCGATTGAATGGCTTAGTGAGGCCTCAGGATCTGCTTAGAGAAGGGGGCAACTCCATCTCAGAGCGGAGAATTTGGACAAACTTGGTCATTTAGAGGAACTAAAAGTCGTAACAAGGTTTCCGTAGGTGAACCTGCGGAAGGATCATTAAAGAAATTTAATAATTTTGAAAATGGATTTTTTTTTTTTTGTTTTGGCAAGAGCATGAGAGCTTTTACTGGGCAAGAAGACAAGAGATGGAGAGTCCAGCCGGGCCTGCGCTTAAGTGCGCGGTCTTGCTAGGCTTGTAAGTTTCTTTCTTGCTATTCCAAACGGTGAGAGATTTCTGTGCTTTTGTTATAGGACAATTAAAACCGTTTCAATACAACACACTGTGGAGTTTTCATATCTTTGCAACTTTTTCTTTGGGCATTCGAGCAATCGGGGCCCAGAGGTAACAAACACAAACAATTTTATTTATTCATTAAATTTTTGTCAAAAACAAGAATTTTCGTAACTGGAAATTTTAAAATATTAAAAACTTTCAACAACGGATCTCTTGGTTCTCGCATCGATGAAGAACGCAGCGAAATGCGATACGTAATGTGAATTGCAGAATTCCGTGAATCATCGAATCTTTGAACGCACATTGCGCCCCTTGGTATTCCAGGGGGCATGCCTGTTTGAGCGTCATTTCCTTCTCAAACATTCTGTTTGGTAGTGAGTGATACTCTTTGGAGTTAACTTGAAATTGCTGGCCTTTTCATTGGATGTTTTTTTTTTCCAAAGAGAGGTTTCTCTGCGTGCTTGAGGTATAATGCAAGTACGGTCGTTTTAGGTTTTACCAACTGCGGCTAATCTTTTTTATACTGAGCGTATTGGAACGTTATCGATAAGAAGAGAGCGTCTAGGCGAACAATGTTCTTAAAGTTTGACCTCAAATCAGGTAGGAGTACCCGCTGAACTTAAGCATATCAATAAGCGGAGGAAAAGAAACCAACCGGGATTGCCTTAGTAACGGCGAGTGAAGCGGCAAAAGCTCAAATTTGAAATCTGGTACCTTCGGTGCCCGAGTTGTAATTTGGAGAGGGCAACTTTGGGGCCGTTCCTTGTCTATGTTCCTTGGAACAGGACGTCATAGAGGGTGAGAATCCCGTGTGGCGAGGAGTGCGGTTCTTTGTAAAGTGCCTTCGAAGAGTCGAGTTGTTTGGGAATGCAGCTCTAAGTGGGTGGTAAATTCCATCTAAAGCTAAATATTGGCGAGAGACCGATAGCGAACAAGTACAGTGATGGAAAGATGAAAAGAACTTTGAAAAGAGAGTGAAAAAGTACGTGAAATTGTTGAAAGGGAAGGGCATTTGATCAGACATGGTGTTTTGTGCCCTCTGCTCCTTGTGGGTAGGGGAATCTCGCATTTCACTGGGCCAGCATCAGTTTTGGTGGCAGGATAAATCCATAGGAATGTAGCTTGCCTCGGTAAGTATTATAGCCTGTGGGAATACTGCCAGCTGGGACTGAGGACTGCGACGTAAGTCAAGGATGCTGGCATAATGGTTATATGCCGCCCGTCTTGAAACACGGACCAAGGAGTCTAACGTCTATGCGAGTGTTTGGG
>NZ_WWRX01000028.1:0-7224 GCF_009875575.1 Eggerthella sp. BIOML-A4
TGCGTCCCGAACAGCCCCGCGCTCCACGCCACCAGCGTGGTGAACACGATCAAAGGCCACTGGAGCTCCATTATTCATCACCCTTCCAGTCGCGGTTGCGCAAGATGAACGCGAAGCACGGGTCGTTGCCTACGTTGGGCAGATGGTGCACGTCGGTGCCGGCGTCGAAGTCCTTCACCAGCTCGCCCAGCGTCACGCGGTTGCCCGCGTACAAGCCATCGTACGAACGGTCGGCGCTGTAGCCGACGGCCGGAGCCTCGAACGACTCGATCCCCTGCTCCAAATCGCCGAAGAAACGCGCGCGGCCGCCGCACTGGATGACGCACTGCGGCAACCCGCCCTGCCCCACGATCTGCGAGCACAGGGTGCACTTCTCCACGACGCCCTCCTCCTCGTTCAAATAGCGGACGTTGTAAGGGCAGCTCATCGCGCAGAACTGGCAGCCGATGCACTTCGCCTTGTCGATCTGCACCGTGCCGTCCTCAAGCTTGTGCGAGGCGCCCGTGGGGCACACCTTGACGCACTCGGGGTCGGCGCAATGCTGGCACTGCACGGGCAGGTAGTACATCTCAACGTCATGCGACGACGTAGCACCTTCCTTCAGAGAAGGACCGATGCGCAGCACCTTGTTCCAGTAGCTGCCGATGGGAACGTTGTTCACCGCCTTACAGGCCACCATGCAGCTCAGGCAGCCCACGCACCGGTTGAGATCGGTGGCGATCGCGTACTGCGTCATAGCCTACGCCTCCTTTCGAATCTCGTAGTTCGGCAGCCATTCCTTCAGGCGCGGATCGGAGGCATCGTAGATGATCTCGGTGCCGTCCTCGGGCGCGCAGGGGATGACCTTGCCGTCGGGGCAGTTCTCGGGCGTCGCCTTGTATATCTTCACCGGCACGCCGCGCATGTGATGCGAGCTGATGAACTTGTCCTGGCCGTGCGGATCCCAGATGCATTCGATGTTCGACAGCATGCAGCCGTGCGTCGGGGCGGGCAGCTCCGGGAACCACCAGGCATGCTCGGCGTTCGCCCAGCCTTTCGCGATGCCATGGTACAAATCGACGCTCTGGCGCACCTTGCCCCACTCGGTCTCGATCCAAGCCCAATCGCCCTGCTCCAAGCCCAGTTCCGCAGCGTCGGCCGGATTCATCTCCAGACGCGGCGCAGGCCACAGCTCGCGGCACCACGGCAGCTGGCGATGCTCGGAGTGGAAGTACACGGGGATGCGGCGACCGGTGGTCAGGATGATGGGATACTCTTCCAGGTCGATCTTGCCGCCGTCGGCGGACGACGCGGGCGGCTCGTAGTTCGGCATCATCTCCTTGATGGGATCGAACTTGCCCGGCTCGAACTCGTTGGCCATGTCGATGCAGTAGGTTTCGAACGCCATAGACCAGAATTCCACGAGCGCGTTGGGCGTGGGGCAGCCGAAGTTGTTCACCGGCTGGCCCGAGTCGTCGACCGACCACGGAGCAGCCGTGCAGGCGTCTTTGCCCATGCGCATCCAACCGGTCTCGAAGCGGCGGTAGGTTCCCCAACGGTCGGGCTCGATCTCCTTCGCGTTGATCCAGCCGTTCTCCTGGAAATCCTCTTTGAAGTCCTCGAAATGCTCCCATTTGCAACCCGGATACCGCGTGTCGAAACCCGATTTCTCGTTGTGGGCCTGGAACCACTCCTCCAGGCGGTCGTCGTGGTGGTATGCGCCCGGGCCATCGCCCTTGATGCTCATCCACGTCCCGTTGGGATTGCCCTGCTTCTCAAGCGCCTCGAAGATCAGGCGGTTGATGTCGTAGTCGAACTTGGTGTCCGCCGGCGGCTCGATGGCGCGCTGCGTCAAACCGATGCCCCCGGACGCGCCCTGGCTCACACGGATGTTGTTCAGCTCCGTCCAGTGCTGGCACGGCAAAATGATGTCGGCCATCTCGGTACCGGGATGATGGAACATGTTGATGTCAACCCAGAAATCCAGCTTGGACAAGGCCTCCCATGCCAGCGTCGCGTTCGACATGTTCATGAACGAGCCGGATTCGTTGATGCCGCCCTTGAGCGGATACGGATCGCCGTTGATGCATGCTTCCCAGATGCACGTGGCATCGGCCCACTCGTTGTAGTACGGCAGGATCGGGAACTTCTCGGCGCCCACCATGTTGCTGAGGATCTCGCGCCGGTCGGGGATGTTCGTCGGCTCCAGCTTGACGTCGGGCAGGTAGAACGGCGGGCACTGCGGCTCGCCCGTGATGGCCTCCATGCCCTTGAGGGTCCACTTGACCTCCTGCGGCATGTTGACGCCGGGAGCGGCGGTGGCCTGCTCGTCGACCGGCGTGCGGGTCAGGCCGCGATTGCCGGCCGGGCCGTCGAAGTTGCCAGTCATGTAGGACAGGTGCAGAACGGCGCGCACGGTCTGAGCGCAATTGCCCACCTGGTCGGGAGCGAGGTTCAGATGGATGCCACCATTGCCGTAGGTCTGGCCCTCAGGACGCGTCGCCCACGCGAGGCACGCCTCCTCCACGAGCGCCGGATCGAGGCCCGTCTTCTCCTGGCACCACTCCGTAGTGCACTCCTTCACGGATTCCTCCAGGTAAGCCCACACGGGCTTGGCAACGTGCTTCGTGCCGTCTGCCAGCTCGATCTCGTGCGTCCCCTTCAGATCGAAGTCGATGCCGGCCTCCTCCAGCTCCCAGTAAGACAGCGGGGGAAGATAGCCTTCCTGCGACGTTCCCTTGTACACGACTTCCATCTGATCGCGCGTGGGGGCGACGTGGTTGCAGCCTTCCCATTGCGTGGCATCGGCGTCCCAATACACCAGGCCGCCCGCGCCGTCGTTGGCGTTCTTGTTCCACGCATAGAACTTGTGGGGGCTGCCGCCCTCTTTCAGGTCGCTCTCCTTCAGAAGACGGGTCTTCAGCTTCGTGCCGATGAGGTCCTCCAAAGGCGGCACTTGGACAGGCGATGACAGGTCGATGTAGCGGCCGCCCGTAGGCTCCATGTCCTCGACCACCAGAAGCGACGCATCGGTCCAACGCTTCACGAACTCCCAGTCCACCAGGTCGTGCTCGATGATGATGTGCTGCCAGCACAGCGCGAGCGCGCCGTCGGTGCCGGGCTTGAGATTCAGCCAGTAGTCGGCCTCCTTGCCCGAACCGGACAGGCGCGGGTCGATGCAGATGTGTACGTCGGCCTCATTCATCTTGTCCACCAAGTTGCGACAGCTGTCATCGTAGTTGGAGTTCTCAGGCGCGGTTCCCCACTGCACGTACACGCGCGGCCCGTCGCGCAGCGCCATCCACGGGGCGCCGTCGACCGAGCTGATCCAGCCCATCAGGCGGCGCGGCCCCTTGCAGATCTCGGAGGCCACGTGCGCGTTCGGGGTATCGAACAGCCATTTGTAGAACGCATAGGGGCCGTACACCCACTGGCGCGACGTACCCGCCATGTTGAAAATGGACTGCCCGCCGTACCGGTCGATGATCTGCTGGAACTTCTCACCGATGGTCTGCATCGCCTCGTCCCACGTGATGCGCTGCCAGCCGGGGTCCTCGCCCTTGGGATTCGTGCGCTTCATGGGATGGTATATGCGATCGGGATGGTACGCCGCCTGGATGGACGACTGCGACTTGCCGCAGCAGTTACCGCTCGACTGGAACGACGACTGATCGCCCTCCACCTTGACGGCGCGACCGTTCTGCACGGTCACCCACACGCCGCACTCCATCTTGCCGCAGCCGCGGCAGCACGTGCGCACGCGCTTGACGTCGTCGCCGCGCGCAGCCGCGCCGGCATCCTCGGCCAGCGCCGCGTTCGGGGCGGCGGCCGTGCAGGCCACGGCAGCGCCCGTCACGGCAGCCAGCTTCGTGAACGCACGGCGCGTCAGATTGAGCTCTCCCATTCCTCCTCCTTCTCCGTCTCGTCCTTCGCGGCGGCCGCGGCTTCCGCGCCCGCTGCTTTGTTCGAGCATGCGCCGCGATGCCGTTAGGCGCATCATGCATTTCTGCAAAAAGTCGAGCGAAGCAGCCGCTGCGACATCATGCGTTTCCCATGATTTTGGAGAAACCCCTGATAAACGAAGCATGACGTCAAACATCAACATAGCGGGCCACGCAAGCCGGAAGGATCGAGCACGCTATAATGAGCCGCAGGGGATCGAGATCTTGAGGGGGAATTCTCGTGACGCACATGCCGAAACCGCTGACAACCGCTCAGGATCGATTGCGGGAAACGTCGCCGCGAAGCCTTCTGAACCTGCGCATGGTCGGCTTCGCCTTGGCGCGCGCCTGGGTGTACCTCATGTTCCTGGGCACCGCCACCAGCTCCATCACCTGGAACGGCGAACCGCTGCCCGCGGGAGCGTATCTGGGGTCGACGCTCGTGCTATGCGCCACCTTGTTCGCGAGCGCGATCTTCCATCGGCGCTTCGCGACGCTTATCAATCGCCGCGCCTTCCGGTTCCTCGGACCGGCCCTCACCACCGTCGGCACGCTTGCACTCGCCTGCGCGACGCTGCCAGATGCTCCGTCGATCGAGCTATGCGCGCTGGGCTCGATCTTGACCGGTGCCGGATCGGGATTGATCGATCTGGGGTACGGCGAGCTGTACCGCAACGTCGATCCTCGTCGCACTTCGTTCGAAGCGCCGCTCGCCTTCCTCATCGCGGCGGCCCTCTTCCCCGCCGTGCTCGCCTTGCCGCCTGTTGGAGCATGCGTGATCTGTGCGCTGCTGCCCGCGATTTCCGGCTGGATCCTGTTCGTGAAGCTGAAAACATGGTCGTCGAAAATCGAGCCCATCGTGCAGCCTTTCGAGATCCACTTGGGCAAGTTCTCCTGGAAGATCGGCATATGCGCATGCCTCATCGGCATGGCCGACGGCGTGGTGCGCGCGGTGTTCATCACCGCGAACGCCGCAACCGTGGACACCTTCTACCGTTTCCCCTTGCTGTGGTCGAGCCTGCTTACCATCGCCATCATCTACGGCTGCGTGCTGTTCTCCAGCAAGACGGGCCTGCGCCCCGTGTACCGCTCGGTGATGCTGGTCATGGCCGTGTTCTTCATGCTGCTGCCCGTGTTCACCGGTTTCTCCGAAATCGAGAGCACCATCGCGTTGGCGGGTTACGGCACGTTCAACGTGCTTATCTGGATACTCCTCGCCGACATCTCGTTCACGTACCGGCTTTCGGGCATCATGGTGTTCGGCATCGGCTGGGGCATGGTGACGCTCGGCGTGCTGCTGGGCTCGTCGTTGGGACAGTTCGTGTGCGCGTTCGCGCCGTTCTCGCCGCAAAGCCTCAGCCTGATCGCGCTCATGGCCACGCTGGCCATCCTCATCTCGTACATGTTCGTGTTCAACGAGAACGATCTCATCGCGCTGGCGAAAGGAGACGAGGACAAGGACGAAGCCGAACCGAAACGCCAGCGCTTCCAAGACCGCTGCAAAGACGTGGCAGGCGAATACGGCCTATCGCCGAAGGAAACCGAGATCATGATCCTGTTCGCGAAGGGCCGCTCGAGCACCCGCATCCAGGAGGAGCTCTATCTGTCGCGCGGCACGGTGACCACGCACCTACGCCATATCTACCAGAAGATGGACGTCCACGGCAAGCAGGAGTTCCTCGACGTGATCGAAGGACGCGAATAGTTTTCACGCCCGCCGCACACGCAAGGTCAACTTCGTCCGTCCAGTCGCCGGCGCCCTGGAGCCCTTCTTCGGGGTCGATTCGTCGTTTGCAGGGAGGGTGCGGGGAGGCGAGCCGTGCTCGAGAAGGGCATCGGAATTGGAGGAACCAAAGGGCGGGAGCCCGAGTGTCTCACGTGAAACATTTGTTCTTTTACCTCAGGATGTTTCACGTGAAACATCCGTTCTTTTGCGGCCAGTGTTCTTAGGCATCAAGGCGTTGCTTGTCCGCTGAGCAAATTTGCGCTACTATTGAGCAAATTTGCTCAATAGGAGGCGACCATGCACGAATACCGCAGACCTCTCGTCAACACGCTCGTCGCACGCATGCGAGAACCTCGCCGCTTCATCCAGATGCTCGTCGGGCCGCGCCAAACCGGCAAGAGCACTGCGATCAGACAGGCGCTCGCCCAGGTCGACCTTCCGCGCCACGTCGCCTTGGCAAGCATCGACTCCTCGAGTCGCGACTGGCTTCGCGCCCAATGGCTCCAAGCCCGCAACCTCATCAACGAGGGGTCGCCATCGGCATTACTCGTCATCGACGAGGTGCAGCTGGTCAGCCAATGGTCGGCCGTCGTGAAGGAACTGTGGGACGAAGATACCTGGAGCGGCATCGACCTGCGCGTGGTTTTGACCGGATCGTCGTCGATCCTCCTTCAACGAGGCCTGGTCGAGGGACTTACCGGTCGATTCGAAACGATCCGGAGCACCCATTGGGAATTCGCCGAATGCAAGGATGCGTTCGGCTACTCCCTCGATGACTTCCTCTTCTTCGGCGGCTATCCCGGCGGAGCGGCGCTCAAAGACGACGAGCAACGCTGGCTCAGCTATATCAACGATGCCGTGATAGAGCCCAGCATCTCGAAAGACGTCATCGCCCTCGAAGAGGTGCGGAAACCCGCGCTGATGCGCAAGCTCTTCCACCTCGGCGCGCCGTATTCCGGGCAGGAGCTGTCGTACCGCAAGATCCTGGGCCAGCTCGACGACGCAGGGAACACAACGACCGTCGCGCACTACCTCGACCTTCTCGACGGAGCCGGACTGCTTTGCGGCTTGCAGAAGCACGACCCCAAACTCATCAGGGAGAAGGCGAGCTCGCCCCGCCTCATGGTGTACGACACCTCCCTCATGACGGCAACGTATGGACGCTATCGCGATTTCCTTCTCACCGATCCCGAGCGCAAAGGGCACCTGGTCGAAAGCGCTGTCGGGGCGTTTCTGCTAGCGCAGTCCAAAAAGCAGAACTTCGAGGTTCATTGGTGGAGGGAAGGCTCGAACGAGGTCGATTTCGTGCTTGCGCAGGGAGAATCCGTAACCGCCATCGAAGTCAAAAGCGGACGCGTGAAGTCGCTCAAAGGCCTGACGGCGTTCGTTAACCTCGTGCCGCATGCGCGAACCCTGGTGGTCGGCTCGAGTGAATGCCCACTCGAAGCGTTTCTCCACGGCGACGTGCCGCTGCTTTAGCGTCTGGACGCCCCGAAGCCCTCTTCGAGGGCGATCCGTCGTTTGCAAGGGGGTTTGGGGAGACGAACCGCGCTCGGAGGGGGCTTCGGGGTCGGAGGG
>NZ_WWRX01000002.1:0-283754 GCF_009875575.1 Eggerthella sp. BIOML-A4
CAGCCGAGAACGACTCTCCGCAAGCCTGGGACGGTTCCGACGATGGCGAGCAGTCCGAGGAGATCGGTCACGACCGAGCCGTCGTATCGGCGGCGCACGGCCTGAACATGCGCGACGAGCAGAACGGCAACGTGATCCACGTCCTGCCCCGCGGCGCAGAATGCGACGTGCTCGAGCGCGACGGGGAATGGTGCCGCGTTTTGTACAGAGCGGAAGGGTGGGTGCGCAGCGAGTTCCTGTACGGCTGATGCCCGTATAAGCGTATTTCGGTATACCACTTGGTATACCACCTGGTCAAAAAAAAGGTCAGAAGCCGATGTTTTTGGCTTCTGACCTGGTGTTTCAGATGGTGCGGGCGAGAGGACTTGAACCTCCATGGGGTTGCCCCCATACGGACCTGAACCGTACGCGTCTGCCAATTCCGCCACGCCCGCACAACAAAGGCTTCTTATCGAAGCGAGTGAACATGATACCTGAGTTCATGGATCGTGACAAGGAGAAATTACACGTTCTTTGAATTTTTCCGAAAGCTACGAAAAGCCGCGTGCGCCGCGGGAAGCAGGAGCACGGTCGAGACGGCAAGCAGAACGAAGTCGATCGGGTTGCCGGTAACGTAGGTTTGCTGCAGGTTTCCCGCCAGCAGCTGCGGGCCCGCGTACAGGAAGTTGAACGCGGCGTGCACGGCGACGAGCGTCCACAAGTTGCGCGTTCCGAAGTACATCGCTGCCATGAACAGGCCGAACAAAGCGGCTTGCACGGGTTTGCACGCCGCCTGCGCAACCGCGACGAGATCGGCGGCATCGACGGCCGAGGCAACTTCGCCCAGCGACACGTGCAGCGCGCCGAACAGCACGGCCGACACGAGAGCCGCTCGCAGCATGCCGCGTCGGCCTCCTCCCAACGCCGGAGCGAACGCATCGAGCGCCAGCACCCGGAAGACGCCCTCCTCGAACACGGCGGTCAGCAGGCAAAGCGCGACCACCAGCATCACGTGCAACGGGGAGGCGTCCAAAGCGGCTCCTTGCGGTTGCACGACCAGCGATGCGAGTCCCGCAGCCAAACCCACGGCCAGCACGTACAAGGCCCACGCGAGCAAACCGCGCCCACCGCAAAGGCGCGGCGCGCGCAAAGCCCGCGGCCGCGACGCCGCCACAGCCGCAAGCGCGACCGCAGCCAGCGCCGCGCCCTGCGCGAGCGACCCGGCGAGGGTGTCGCCGGGAACCAGCGAGAAGCAGCACGCCGTAGCCACCAACGCCGCCACGAACACGGCGGCGCGATGGTTGCGCGCGCAACCGCCGTCCTCAAGCCCCATCGTGGAATTCGCGCGCGTCACGCAGCCTCATCGCCCTTTGCCATCGAATACATCGTATGCAGGCAGTATACTGGAACGCCATGAGCACCACGTCGAGCATATCAGCAGCTTCCCCGAAGCGGGGCGTTTCCTCGTTCACGCTCAAAGTCGTGGCCATCGTCGGCATGACGTTCAATCACGCCTGCTACATTTTCTATCCCTACCTGCCCGCCGAGGCGCTGCTCCTGCTGTTCGGGTTCGGTGGGCTCACCTTCCCCATCATGGCGTTTCTGCTGGTGGAAGGCTATCATCATACCTCGAACATCAAGCGGTACGCCGGTCGGTTGCTGGCGTTCGCGCTCGTCTCGCAGGTGCCGTACGGCCTGTTTCTGGCGCACAACCTCAACGTGCTGTTCACCCTGCTCATCGGCCTGGGAATTCTGTACTTGTACGACACTATGGAAAGCCGCGGCGGATTCTGGCTTGCTGCCGCAGCACTGGTAACGGCCAGCGCGCTGTGCGACTGGGGGATCATCGGGCCGCTCATGATCCTCATGATGCGCGCGATCCCCGACCGGCGCCAGCGCATCGTGTTGCCCCTGCTCGTGCCCATCCTGGGCAACGGCCTTCCGGCGCTCTCCGACTACATGGCAGCGTTCGACCCGGCGCTGCTGCCGTTCGCGCTGTACCCGCTGCTGGGTTGCACGGCCACCATCCCGCTGCTGCTCGCCTACAACGGCTCGCGCGGCCGCCCGATGAAGTGGCTGTTCTATGCATACTACCCCGCGCATATTCTGGTGCTGGGGTTGGCGAAGGGGTTGCTGCTGGGCGATTGGACGCTGGGACTGTAGAGGCTGATGCCGCACGGGATCCTTCGACTCCGGCGCTGGCGTCTCCGCTCAGGATGACAGAAGACGGCTACTTCCAGTCGCTTCCCAGCACCACGAGGAAATCGCTCTCGAACAGATACGATCCGTCGTTTTTCATGGCTTTTCCAACGCCAAGAGCATCCGCGATCTCCTGCGCGCGCGATGCCTTCGCCTCATCGTCGTAAATCACCAGCGTCTTAGGGTAGTCGAAGCTGTCGGCATTGCCCGACTCCACCGAATAGCCCAGTTCCTCGATGCGCTCGGACGCCTCGGTGCCTGCGCCGGTGATGCCGTTGCCGTTGCGCACCGCCACGCTGCCCGTGCGCTTCGCTTTTTTCTGCGTGCCGTCCTCGTTCGTGCTGGAATGCGTCTGGCCGCTGCCGGTGGTTGCCAGCACGGTGTTCGACATCTCGTCGACGATGTCCTCGTCGGTGGGCGGAAGGCCCTGGTTAACGCGAGTCATCATTTTCTTCCATTCGTCGACGTTGTTGATTTCGTACCAGACGTCGTTGATGTACTTGGACGTAGTCGGCTCCATGGCCGAATAGATGTCGGTGGCCGGGTCGAGGCCCTGCATCGTCTGCGCGAGGCCGATGATGTCGGAAATCTCGAGATCCGTAGTCACGTATTGGGAAAGCGCCTGGACGGTGGATGCCATCGTGGCCACGTCGGCCGACAGGATTTTCTTCGCGATGGCGGACAGGACGAGACGCTGGTTCGCTGCACGGTAGGAGTCGCCGTCGCCGTACTCGTCGTAGGCATGGCGCGAACGACACAGGATGAGCGCCTGATCGCCGCTCAGCGTCTGCAGCCCGGCATCCAGATGGCCGCCGGCATCCTCGTCGTCGATCTCCATCGGAACATCCACTTCGACGCCGCCCAGCGCATCGACAATGTCTTTGAAGCCGTCGAAGTTGATCTCGGCATAATGGGAAATGGGCACACCCGCCAACTTCGATACGGTTTTCACCGTGAGAGCGGCTCCGCCGATGGCATGTGCAGCGTTCAGCTTGTTCTGCCCGTATTCCCCCATGTCTACCAGGGTATCGCGGTGGATGGAGACGAGCGTCGCCTTCTTGTCCACCGGGTCGATGCGCGCGAGGATGATGCTGTCGCTGCGGAACTGATCGCCGGCGAATTCCGCCGACGCTTCGCGGTCGTTCGACCCGTCGGTTCCCATGAGCAGGATATAGAACGGCTCGTTCGCCAAATCGGTTTCCACGAGCGCATTGCGCAGCTCGGCGCTGACGCCGTCGTGAAGGTTTCCCGAGAGTACGTTGTAGTACGCGAACGCAGCCCCCGCCCCGCCCAGCACCAGCACGCCCACAACGGCAAGCGCGATAACCAGCGTGCGGCGACGAGAGCGTGCGCGCGTGCGCTCGTAATCGGCTCGCGACACGCGGCGCGGCGTGGGAGCGGATTCGCCTTGAACGCTGGGGCGACGACCCGGTTCAGTCTGACGGGAGCGGCCGTACGAGGAGCGGGAAAAACGCTCGGTGCTCGCAGGGCGCCGTTGAGGGCTGCGTTTGTTGTCCATTGCGCCATTTTCGCGGCAGCGCTCTACCCGCGCAACCGCCTCCATCGGTTTACTAGGAAAAGCCCACAGGGCAGCGCAGCGGAAGCGGTGTCATCCCGAGCGAGCACCAGGTTGACGCCGCACCGGCGAGCTTCCCGCTACCTGTGCACTCCCAGCTTCTTGACCATGGCGTCGTTCGCATCTTGCTCGACGGCGTCGTCGAGCGGCGCCAACTCGATGGCCGGCTGGCCCGTTCGCGATGCGAAACGTTGGAGAGCGCGTGCGAGCAAATCGTCCGCAACCTCGGGGTTCTTCGCCAGCAGCGGGCCATGCAGATACGTGCCCACCACGTTCTTGTAGCGCACGCCGTCCTGCTTGTCGGCATCGTTGTTGCCGTGCCCCGTGGAAGACGCCACGGCGCCGAAGGGCTCGACGCCCGCGCCGAGGTGCGTGCGTCCCGCATGGTTCTCGTAACCCACGACAGGGCGCTTCGCCAGCGGCGAGGTCAGCACGATGTTGTCGATGAGCCGGTCGCCGGAGCCGCCCGCCGCACGCTCGGTGGTCATGTCGACGATGCCCAGGCCCTGCACCACCTCGTCGCCCAGCAGCCACTCGTGGCCGAGAATCTGGTAGCCGCCGCAGATGGCCAGCAAGACGCCGCCGTCCTCCACGTAGGCATGCAGCTGCTCGCGCATGTTCATGAGCTCGGCCGACGCCAGGCGCTGCTCGCGGTCGGGGCCGCCTCCCAGCATGACGAGGTCGACGCCGGAGAGGTCGATGGCCTGGCCGTGGTTGACGCGCTTGACCTCCACGGGGATGCCGCGCCAGCGCAGGCGCTGTTCGAGGATGCGCACGTTGCCACCGTCCCCGTACAGGTTGAGCAGGTCGGGGAAGAGGTGCGCGATGGTGAGGGAGGCGGCGGGCGCAGGAGTCTCCCCCTCTCCTGGCGCGGAGACGGAACGGTCGCCCCCACAGCCATCGCCCGCGCCATGGGGGCGGGGGAAGCCCTCATCCGTGCCATGCGGGTTGGCGGAATCCTCGGCCGCGGCGCCCGCCGCGCCGTGGCTGGTCAGCACCGCATGCACCGGGGGCAATGCGGTGTAGTTCGCGATCAGGTACGCGTTTTCTTCGGCCGACAGGCTGGCTATGCGCGCCAGCAGGTCCTCGGCATCCGCAACCACCTGCGATTCGATGCCGGCATACTTCAAGCGCACCTGCATGTCGTTCGCGCGCAAGCCGCCCGCGAACACGGTGAGCTTGGCCGGATCGTCCGCCAGCTCCTCGAAGTCGATATCCCACAGCCACGACACGTCGCGGCCATCGCCCTCCTTGTCGTTCACGAAGAAGGCTACCACCTTGTCACCCGCGTCCTGCGCCACGATCTTGAGGTTCTGATTGAAGCCGGTGGGGTTCTTCGCGAGGTTCAGCAGCACGCGCCGACCGGCGATGTCAAACGTTTGCAGGCGCCCGTTCTGCGGGTCGAAGGCGTCGATGGCCTTCTGCAACGCGGGAAGCGGGCAACCGGCGAGGCCGGCCGCGGCAGCGGTTGCCAGCAAGTTGTACACCATGTACGCGCCGGTGTACGGCGCGGCGATCGAACCCGCGGCTGCCCCCTCGCCGTCCCGACGCACGTCGAACGACAACCCGTTCAGGCCCAGCTTCACGCCCGTTGCCGCGAAGTCCAGGGCGGAACGCGCGAACCCGCAGGTGGGACACGAGAACGATCCCAGTTGCCCGTACTGGCGATAGTCGTATTCCAACATGGACGAGCAGCGCTGGCACATCTGCGCGTCGGCCACCGAATTCTGCGGCAGCCCCAGGTCCTCGTCCACGCCGAACGCGATGGAGGGGTTCGCCGCGCGCTCGGCGATGCGGACGCACAGCGGGTCGTCGGCGTTGTACACCAGCACCGTGTCCGGCGACTTCTCCAGCGCGCCCACGATGCTGTCCTGGATGCGGTCGATCTCGCCCACGCGGTCCAGCTGGTCGCGGAACAGGTTGAGCAGCACCACGTAGGTGGCCTGCAGCTGCGGCAGGATCTTCGCCAGCCACAGCTCGTCGCACTCGAACACGCCCCAATCCGACGGGCCGGCGTGCAGCAGCGACGTCGCCACGCCCGAGTCCAGGTTCGCGCCGGTCCGGTTGCACACCACGCGCTGGCCCGCCAGCTCAAGCGCGTCGGCCAGCAGGTTCGTCACCGTGGTCTTTCCGTTCGTTCCAACCACGCACACCGAGCCCTGCTCCAGCTTCGGCGCGAGGTCGGCAATGAGACGCGGATCCACGTACAGCGCGATTTTGCCCGGGAAGTTCGCGGCGGGACGGCGGAACACGTTTTTGAGACCCCACGTTGAAACGGCGCTGACGGCGCGCGCGCCGGCGAACTGCAAACCCATAGGTCATTCCTTTCGATCACGTTGCGTTCAGTATAGTGGTTCCACCGCACCCCGCACGCCGCCCCCGCCCGCACTGACACCCGCCCTCCATACAAATTTCAGGACGAGCAGCGCCAGCGCAAAGCTCACTCGTCACCCCTCGTCAACCTAACAGCCGCTTCAACCAAAAGAAGAACCGCGCCCCGATTTATCCTCAACTAAGCTTGATGCCGCTATACTGATGAGATAAGGTGATTGTGCAGCCGTCGGCCGAAGCACGCGGCCGCATGCACCCGGCGACCCAGGAAGGTTATGCCCGAACGCAATTACGACGACGCTTTTTTCCAGCATTCGAATGACGAGCGAGCTTCCCGTCGTTCCGATGAGTCGACTTCTCCAGGTTCACGACCACACCAGTACAACACCAGGCAAACCGCACGTTCCACTGCCGCCCGCTCCCGCCTGAACGCAACACAGCAGCAACCGCGCAATGCGGCATCCTACCAGAAACCAGGACGTTACCATCGACCGCCGGGCCCCGAACAACCGAGGCGGCGCGCTGTTGGAATCATTGCCAGCCTGCTCGTAGTGGCCGCTTTCGCCGTTGGAGGGTACTTCGTCGTGCAGAGCCTGCCTGCCTCCATAACCCTCAATGGAGCCAACCTGGAAGTAGGCGGTCACAAGACGTTGGAAGACGCGCTGCGCGCCAGCGGCATCAAGCCGAAACCCGGCGATTTCGTTGCCGTGGACGGCTCGGTGATCGAAGCAGGAAAGGGCGAGCCGTTTCACGCCACCGTCAACGGCGAAGTCGCTACCGACATGGATACGAAGCTGAACAACGGCGACGTGGTCGAACTGGGCGACGGCAGCGCCATCGAAGAGCCGAGCGAAACCGCCGAGGAAAGCATCCCCTACTCGATCGAAGAGGAAGGGCGCGGACCTATCCACGTGCTCGAGGGGCAAGGCGCCGACGGATTGAAGCGCACGAAAACCGGCTCGGTCTCCGGCCTGACGACGGAAGAAGTCGTGCAGGAGCCTTCCAACGTGGTGCGCCGAAACGTTTCGCCGCAGGTAGGCGAGGACAAAGTGGTGGCACTCACGTTCGACGACGGCCCCTGGCCCGAATCCACCGCCGCAGTGCTCGACGTGCTGGCCGACCAAGGGGCGAAGGCCACATTCTTCACCGTGGGCAATCGCATCGACGGAGAAGGCGTCGACCTCGTAAAGCGCGCAGCAGCCGAAGGCCATCAGATATGCTCGCACTCGTTCGACCACGCGGCGGGCGACGGTCAAAGCGTGAACCTCGGCTACATGACGCCTGAGGATCAGGTCGCCGAAGTGCAGAAGGGCTACGAAGCCATCGAAGCCGCCACCGGCGCCGAAGCCAGCCATGTATTCCGCACGCCGGGAGGCAACTACGGCGAAGGCGTCATGCGCAATGTCGGGCCGCTGATCAGCGCGGAAATCGGCTGGAACATCGACTCGCAAGACTGGCGCAAGCCCGGAGCCGCCGCCATCGCCAACCAGGTGAAAAACGCCTGGCCGGGCGCCATCGTGCTCATGCACGACGGAGGCGGCGACCGATCGCAAACGGTCGAGGCGCTCAAAGACGCGCTCCCCTATCTCAAGTCGCAGGGCTACCGCTTCGTCACCATGGACGAGCTGCTCGGCTATCCGCTCTCCTAAACCTCGCTTCTGCCGCTCGCCGGACGAAGGCCTCCTTTGATCTTCTTCGGGATCGTTCGCCGCGAGACGTCGTGCCTTTGGCGACAAACATCATCGAAACCACCTGTTTCCTCAACATAGACATTGCTATAGTAAAGTACGTGGGCCGCGCATGGGTGCGACCGTTTCAGAAAGAGGGGTCGGCGGTGCTTCATGGACGTTAGCCAAATCGTTGCCGTTGCTGTGTTCGTCGTGGTCATGATCACCATCATGACCGAGAAGCTGCACCGGTCGCTCGCGGCCATCACGGGCGCGATGATCGTGTTGGCCCTGCATGTCATGCCGTTCGACGCGGCCATGGAGCACATCGACTTCAATACCCTGGGCGTGCTGCTGGGCATGATGCTGTTCGTGTCGGTAGTGAAGCTGTCGGGTGTGTTCGAGTTCCTTGCCATCAAGTGCGCACGACTTGCAAAAGGCGACCCTTGGAAGATCATGCTACTGTTCGTGCTGCTCACGGCCGTACTTTCAGCATTCCTGGACAACGTGACCACCGTGCTGCTCATCGGGCCCATGACGCTGACCGTATGCAAACTGCTCGACGTCAACCCCATCCCGTTCTTCATGACCGAGATACTCGCGTCGAACATCGGAGGCACCGCAACGCTCATCGGCGATCCGCCCAACATCATGATCGGCTCGGCAGCCGGATACTCGTTCTTCGACTTCATCCTGTACGATGCGCCCGCCGTGGCGATTATCCTCGTCGCGATCCTCGGCGTGTTCTACGCGCTATACGGCCGCAAGATGAACGTGGACGACGAGCACAAGGCCCGCATCATGGAGCTGGACGAGCACGCGCAGATCAAGAACCGGCGGCTGCTGAAGCAAAGCGTGGTGATGACCGCCCTGGTGGTGGTCGGGTTCATGGCGCATGGCGCGTTGGGGCTGGAATCGTGCATTATCGCGCTAGGCGCCGCGGGCATCATCATGCTGATCTCGGGCGAAAGCATCGAGGAAGCGCTGTCGAACGTGGAGTGGACCACGCTGTCGTTCTTCGCCGGCCTGTTCGTCATCGTGGGCGCGCTGGCCGAGACCGGCGTCATCGGCATGCTGGCGAACGGGTTGATCGACGCAACCGGCGGCAACGTGTTCATCACCATGCTGGTGCTGCTCATCGGCTCGGCCGTGATCTCCAGCTTCCTGGACAACATCCCGTTCGTGGCCACGATGATCCCCATCCTGCTGGCCATGGAATCCACCGGCATGGACGTCACGCCGCTGTGGTGGGCCGTGTCGCTGGGCGCCTGCCTGGGCGGCAACGGCACGCTCATCGGCGCCAGCGCCAACGTGGTGCTGTCCGACATCAGCAAGAAGCACGGGTACGAGATCACGTTCGCGAAGTTCTTCAAGACCGGCTTCCCCATCATGCTGCTCACCATTTTGATAGCCGGCGTATACCTGGTGGTGCGCTTCCCTCCAGCGTAAGCGCACGGGCGCGAGGCGCAACCGACACGAGCGAAAAACTCGCCTCAACCCCTTGCAGGAGCGCGGGGGTTCGGATATACTGCTTACTCGCGCTTCGCTTAGAAGCCGTATGCCAACGTGGCTCAGCTGGTAGAGCAACGCACTCGTAATGCGTAGGTCAGCGGTTCGAATCCGCTCGTTGGCTCCAGAAAAAGAATGCAGGTCAGGCGATGAGAGTTGCCTGACCTGCTTTTGTTTCCGGAGTTTTTCTTTCAGCGCCCTGGAAGGAGATGAGCTCATGTCCAAAGCGAACGGCAGCGAGGCGCTCGTCGCTGAACAGCTCTCCAAAGATCGCGCCGTCATCGAGCTATGCAGACGATCGCTCGTCAACCATTTCGTAGTGCGGGACATGGATGCCGCCTTAGCTTATATGGCCGACGATGTTGAATGGCTGGGTCCGTTCAGCTGTCAAACCGCCTCGGACAAGAAGACCATGGAAGACATCCTACGACCCGAGTACAGCATACGGCTCGCATTGGCAGACGAGCGTTGGCGCGCCCGTAAACGCGCCAACACCTGGATCGTCTCGGCACGCTATACGCTGCTCGTCGTGTCGGCCGGCGGAGAGCGCAGCATGCCGTTCAAGCAACATGCTACCTACGTATGGGCCCCTACGCCGGACGGACCTCGCATCGTGCATCTGCACGTGTCGAACGCCACCGATGCGAACCCGCTCTTGCCTTCGCTCGATCCTGGCCAGAACGCCATCGAATTCCTGTACGAGCACTTCGATGCCCAGGGATCCGGCGCCGGCAAGCTCAGCTTCCGAGACACGGACGGAGACGTTCACGTTCTGCATCCCAACGAACTGTACGCTATAGAATCCGACGGTCCACGCTGCGTCATCAGGCATGCGCACGGAAAGTTCGCGGTGCGAGGCGCCTTGGCAAGCCTGGAAAAGGAACTGCCTGCAAAGGACTTCCTTCGCTTGCACCGCAGTTGTCTGGTGCATCGCGGGCGCATCGCCAGCATCGAGGATCATCAGGCGCTGCTCGACGACGGCTCCTCCTACCCCATCGCGGAGCGACGCAGCCGGGAGATCAAGCAATCGTTCGAACTGACCTTGTAGCACACCTCGTCGCGCGACGCCGACCTCTCCCGCGCAACATGCCAGAGCAATCTGCCGACCGCTGCGTTCGTTGCGTTTGAACGGGCATTCGTTCTCAGGGGATCGCTCTTTGCCGGCGGTTCGATCTATAATCCAGTGGTATATGGGGATTTCGGAATAGGAATGTTCCGCAATGCGATCGGAAGGGCGGCGATTCGATCATGATAGACGACGAAAAGCTCGCCGCCTGTTTTTCCGACAAAGGTATGGAGCTTGACGATGACGACCTCGACCAGGCATCGGGCGGTATTAGCTGCCCCGACCAGATCGTCTTCTTCTGCACCAGATGCCATGAAGCGAAAACGGTCACGAAAACCAGCAGCGCGCTGATATGCCCCGATTGCGGTACGCCGTTCGGAGCCTCAACTTCTCCGAATCCCGATCCAACGTAGGGAGAACCAAGGGACGGTACCGGCAATGGCAAGAGCGACGGGCGTTGAGAAGCCGTATGACAAGCTCTTCCACCGATGGGACTCTTCGAAAGAGGTCGTTCGTTTCGTTTGAAGGGGCGTTCGTTCCGCGCATCTGAAAATCGTCCTGCTACCCGGTTACAATCTCGCATGCTTCATTATTTCGACCCTGCCAATGAAAGAGGAACCGCATGTCGACGATACGCACGTTTGCACGATCCCATCCGCTGCTCGTAACCGCCGTCGGGCTCGCCATCGGACTGGCCGTGATCTGGTTCGTGCCATCCGACGGGTCTTTGGCGAACATGATGTTCATTCGCCTGGGATTGACCATCGTCATGTTCGCCATCATGGCCGTCGCGGCAGGATGCAACATCATCGTGCCCAACGCCAAAAGCATCGGCCTCTCGTTCAAGAAGTCTATCTACCCGTTGGTCGTAGCGCTGGTCATGGGCGTGTTCGTTCTGCTCGGCACCGCAATGAAAAACGAGGGGATGGTGTCCGACTGGCCCTTGCAGCTGGCGCTGGTCATCATGCTCTGCCTGCTTGTGGGCACGTTCGAAGAGGGCTTGTTCCGCGGCATCGTTTTCAGCGGGCTGCTGGCTCGTTTCGGCGAGACGCGTCGAGGTCTGATCGGAGCCGTGATAGTCTCATCGCTGATCTTCGGCTTCGTCCATGTGACGCCGTCCATCATGAACGGCCAAGTGGTCACCGGTTTGGACATGGCCCAAGCGGCGCTCAAAACCCTGCAAGCCGGCATCCTGGGCGCGTTTCTGGCCGCCCTGTTCCTGAAAACGCGTAACATCTGGGGCATCGCGCTGGTTCATGGCCTCAACGACCTTTTCGTGATGCTGGGCGACGCGCTTTTTTCCGGCACCACGTCCACCACGTACGTCAACAACGACGCGATGATGGCCAGCGCATCAGTCGTCATGTACGGGGTGTTCTTCCTGCTGTACATCCCCATCATCGTCTCGACGGTGCGCATGCTCAAGCAAGTCGAAGTCCCCTGCAAAGGCCCCTTTGCCGATAGGTGGTCTTGAGCGACTTTGAATCCGCGCGAAGCCCCAACGGCTTCGCGCGCTATCTTTACTCGCGAAAACGACCGCCTTTCCACCTAAGGTTCACGCTCTTTCTCGCGTTGCTGCGCTAACTCGGATCACCGTCCTTCTTCGTCCTCCTTACGCTTCCGCTAACGGAATAAGCGCCGAGCGTTACCGGTGGTACTATCGCCGGACGACCCGACCGAAGGCAACCGGAGGAGCGCGCCATGAAACCTTACTACGAAGGCTGGTACATGAAACAGCAGCAAGGCGAAGACGTGCTGGCCGTGATACCGGGGCGCGCGCAGGACTCCGCATTCATCCAGGTGGTCTCCAACCGCGGCTCGCGCTTCTTGCCGTACCCCCTGGAGGCGTTCGACCGCACCGACGGCAGCATGCGAATCGGCGACAGCTTGTTCACGCCGTACGGAATGCAGCTGCGCATCGACGAACCGGATTTCGAGTTGGTAGGAAGCGTTCGCTACGATCATCTGCTGCCGCTGCGCTCGGACATCATGGGGCCGTTCGCCTACGTGCCCATGGAAACGAAGCATACCGTGTTCAGCATGCGGCACCAGGTGACCGGATCGATCCGCCTCAACGGTGACGCGCTAGATATTCGCAACGGCATCGGCTATATGGAAGGCGACCGCGGCCACACGTTTCCCCGCAGCTATTTCTGGATGCAGTGCCTCGACGTTCGACAAGACGCCTCCGTCATGCTGGCCATCGCCGAAATACCGCTGGGTCCGATCCGCTTCACCGGCTGTATCGGCATAGTCGCGCTCGGCGAGACGGAATACCGCTTCGCCACGTACCGGGGCGTGCGCATCGTGGAGCATACGCCCACGATGGCGGAAGTGCGGCAGGGCGATATGAGCCTGCGGGTGGAGGTGCTTGACGATCGCGGGCACAAGCTGCAAGCACCCGCCCAGGGTCTGATGGATCGCACGATTCACGAAAGCCCTTCCGTACCCGCGCGTATCCGCTTCGTCAAGGGCGGCGAACCTCTTTTGGACGAGATGGAGTCCCAAACAAGCTACGAATTCGTTTCCCCCGCTTCGGCGTAGGGACCGGACGCCCCCTTTGCGTGCCTCGCGGAGCCGATCCCCGCCGCGTTCGCCCGCACGACGCTGGTATACTGGGCGTATCGAGCAACCTTCGCGAGAGAGGATGCACCATGCTGTACGACAATATTATGATCCCCTACGACGGATCGGCTTCGTCCAAAGCAGCCCTTGCGGAAGCGGTGCGGTTCGCGAAGGACGACCCCGGACTGACCCTTCGCATCGTCCAGATCATTGACACCGATCAGCTTGCCATCGACAAGCTGGAAGCCGAAGGGCGCGACGAACAGACCGTCGCCTCGTCGGCGATGCTCCAGAAAACCTACGAGGAGGTCACCGAGGAAGCCAGCAAGGCGCTGCATCGCGAAATAGACCCGCTGCTGAGCGGCCTCATGAACAAAGTGTACATCGAGCTTTTGCAGGAAACGCAGCCGGGCGGGCAAATCGTGACGTACGCCATCGACAACTTGTGCGACCTCATCGTCATGGGCTCGCGGGGTCTGGGCGCGTTGCGCGGCATTTTGGGCAGCGTCAGCAGCTACGTGCTGCGCAACGCCGACGTTCCGGTGCTCATCGTCAAGGAAGGCACGAACGAGTAGGACGAGCTGTCATCCCGAGCGAGCGGCGCCCAGGGGCTGTTGATGGTTTCTTGACATTCTCGTGCTATGCTCCTCCGTATATGCGCGGCAAGACGAATGCGGAGGAGCGAGAAGAACGTGAGCGAACAGAAAGCGGCCATCGAGCGGAACGGCGAGGCCACGCTGCTGGTGGTCGACGACGAGCCGGAAATCGTCGCGCTTTTGGACGAGTACTTCACGGGTTTAGGCTACCGCGTGCTCACCGCCGAAGACGGGGCAACCGCGCTCAAACGCGCCGAACAGAGCCCCGACCTCATCGTGCTGGACGTGGGCATGCCGCTTATGGACGGCTACGCCGTGTGCCGCCGCCTACGCGAGCATCTCACCTGCCCTATCCTGTTTCTCACCGCACGCGTCGAGGACGTCGACGCGCTGGAGGGCTTTGAAGCCGGTGCCGACGACTACGTGCTGAAACCGTTCTCGTTAGCCGTGCTGGGAGCGCGCGTGAAGGCGCATCTTGCCCGCGACAACCGCCAGCACGTGCGCGCCGAAGTACGCTTCGACGGCGACATCGCCATCGACTACCGCTCGCGCACCGTGACAGCGGCCGGACGGCCGGTGGAGCTGACGCGGCGCGAGTTCGACATCGTCGCATTCCTGTCGAAGCATCCCGGCCAAGTGTTCGATCGCGACCGCATCCACGAGCGCGTAGGCGGTTGGGAAAACGAGAGCGATTCGCAGGTGGTGACCGAGCACATCCGGCGCATCCGCAAGAAGCTGGCCGCAGCGGGCGCCGAACCCGACCCGGTGGAAACGGTATGGGGCATGGGGTACCGATGGCGCGCGTAAGGGGCGCCGAACGCCTCGACGCCTTGCGGGCGCGTTGGCACCACGCGTCGCTCAAAACGTCGTTCATGGTGTACATGCTGGGGTTCTTGCTGCTGGCGCTGGTGATGTCCACGGTGACGGCCGGGATGTTCAGCGGGTTGCAGCACCGGGTGATCGCAGACGCGTACGAAATCTCGGGGCTCTACCTCTACGATGCGCACAACCGGACGCTCGTTCCCGCGCGCGCCGTGGATATCGACGAGAACGGCAGCAGCGTGTTCGTTCAAACCGTGCGCGGCGAGATGACCGAGATGCCGCTGACAGACTTGTCGTCGCTCGTGGAGATCACTGACGCGAGCGATTACCAGTACTCGCCGGGGACGGCGTATCTGTATGGTTCCGCCAACGACGACGCACTCAGCGTCGAAACGCCCGAAGCGCCCGACCAAACCGAGCTCACGCCCGCCGAGCTGCCCGCCTATGACGCGAAAGCGCGCGATCGGTTCGATGCCTGGCTGGCTGCCAACCCTGATAGCCCCTACACGTCGTTCTTCGACGGAGACAGCCAGGACGGCAACACCGTCGGACTGCTCACTTCCGCAGTGGGTTACTACGTGAACACGCCCCCATCGGAGGAGGCGCAGGCGCTGTCCTCGGCACTCGAGCTGCTAACGTTCCTCATGTTCCCACTGTGGTTCGGCCTATGCATCTTCGCAGCGGCGCGGCGCTTCTTCGGCAAGCGCCTCCAACCTGGATTCGATGTGCTCGACCGAGCAGCGTCCAACATCGCCGAGCAGAACCTCGAGTTCTCCGTGTCGTACGATCGAGATGACGAGCTGGGCCATCTAGCTTCGTCGTTCGAAGCCATGCGCGCCTCGTTGGCCGAATCGCAGCGCGCGCTGTGGCGCACGGCCGAGGAGCGCAAGCGCCTGAACGCCGCGTTCGCGCACGACCTGCGCACGCCGCTCACCATCCTCAAGGGCAAGATCGAGCTGCTGGACGCGCACGTGCAGTCCGGCAACGTGCCCGCCGATCGCCTGACGGCCTCCGTCGCCTCGCTGGCCGCGCAGGTGGAACGCCTTGAGCGCTACGTCGCCGCTATGAGCGGGCTGCAAAAGCTGGAAGACCGCGCCGTCGTTGCGCGCCCGACCAGGTTCGACAGCGTGGCGGGCATGGTGGAGGACGCCGGAACGGGGCTTGCTGCGCACGCCGACCGGACCTTCGCGCTGTCGGTGAGCGCACGTTGCGACCGCGAGCGGCCAGAGCTATGCGTGGATCAGGCCATCGTGGGCGAGGTGGCCGAGAACCTGCTGAACAACGCCATGCGCTATGCGTCGTCCCAAGTGGACGCTCGCCTCGACGTGCGTGACGGCGCGCTGGTTCTCATGGTGGAAGACGACGGGCCGGGCTTTTCGAACGCCGCGCTCGAACGCGGTTGCGCGCCCTTCTTCAGCGAGGTGCCCTCGGCAGAGCATTTCGGCCTGGGGCTGAACATCGCGTCGCTCATGTGCGAGAAGCACGGCGGCGGCGTAACGCTGGAGAACCGCGAGGGGGGAGGCGCGCGCGTGGTCGCGCGATTCTCCCTGGATTTCTGCGCCGAGTAGACAGTCGGTAGATATTTGCTCCGTACCATCGGAAGCGTACCGAACGCACCCGAGAAACGGAGCATCCCATGGAAGACACCGCCCCGCTGCGAACTTCGACCGTCACCCTGCCCCCGCTTCCTCGTACGCACGGCAACGCTCCCGATAACGCGACGATCGCGACGGACCGGCGTTCCCTGCTGAAGAAGCGCGCTGCCGTGATCGTCGGGCTGCTGGCCCTGACGGCGGGGCTCGCAGGGTTCTGCGTCCTCTACGGGCCGGAGCTGCTTGCCTTCGTTGCCGACGCTCCGCGCTTCCGCGCCTGGGTGGACGAAACCGGCTGGATCAGCCGCATCGTGTTCGTGCTGGCCAACATGGCGCAGGTCGTGTTCGCGTTCCTGCCCGGCGAACCGCTTGAGCTGGGAGCGGGCTACGCGTTCGGCTTCTGGGAAGGCACGCTGTGGTGCCTCGTGGCCAGCGCCTTGGGAACCGCGGCGGTCATGGCGCTCGTCCGCGCATTCGGAATCCGCATCGTCGGCTTGTTCTTCTCGCCCGACAAGATCACGTCGATGCGCTGGCTGCGCGACTCCCGACGTTTCGAAATGCTGCTGTTCCTGTGCTTTCTCATTCCCGGGACGCCGAAAGACCTGCTCACCTATGTGGCCGGACTGGGATCTAGCTCCATCGGACGCATCGTGGCCATCACCACGGTAGGTCGCATCCCCTCCATCGTCTCGTCCACGCTGGCGGCGGGCGCGTTCGGCGACGGCAATTACCTGGGGGCGGCGCTCGTGATCGCACTGACGGCGGTGCTGGCCGCGGCGGGCGTGATAGCGTACCGGCAGCTGGCGAAGCGCAGCGACGCGGCCGAGGATGCGGCCTCTAGCGCTGACGCAATGGGAGCCTAGGCGCGCGCCGAGCGCCACTCCGTCACGGGATCGTGCTCCGGCGGTGACCTGGGCGCATCCCGCTTCCCTCCGCACGCGCGTAAGATGAGCCATCGTAGCGCGGAAACCGGATCGAAGGGAGGCGTCGTGAGCATCGGGTACGCATCGAAGACGCTGGCAGCGCCCGGCGCGCGCATGCAATCGGTGGTGCAGCGGCTGGCGACGCCCGACCGCCTGGCGCAGGCGATCGACGGCAACCTGCGCGCGCTGGACGCCGCCCTCGACTACCAGGCGAAAAACGGCATCCACCTGTTCCGCATCAGCTCGGACGTGATCCCCTTCGGGTCGAGCCCCGTGAACGCGCTCGATTGGATGCGCGACTTCGAGCCGCATCTGGCCGCGCTCGGGCGCAAGGCGCGGCGCCATGGCATCCGGCTGAGCATGCACCCCGGCCAGTACACCGTGTTGAACTCGCCCGATGCCGACGTGGTGGAGCGGGCGAAGCTCGACCTGGCATACCACGCGGCGTTCCTCGACGCGCTCGGGATGGATGCGAGCGGAAAGATCGTGCTGCACGTGGGCGGCGCGTACGGCGACAAGCCTCGCGCGCTCGAGCGGTTCGCCAACGCGTACGCGACGCTGCCCCTCGCGGTGCGCCGACGGCTCGTCATCGAGAACGACGACCGGCTGTTCACCGCCCAGGACGTGTTGGCGCTCAGCCGTGCAACCGGAGCGCCCATGGTGTTCGACACGCTGCATCACGAGCTGAACCGCGAGCCCGACGCGCCGGACTGGCGAGCGCTGTTGGACGAGGCGGCCGCCACCTGGAAGCCCGAGGACGGCGCGCAGAAGATGCACTACGCGCAGCAAGCCCCTGGTCGCAGGCCGGGCAGCCACACCGACACCATCGAGCTTGCGCCCTTTCTCGCGTTCTACCGATCGCTCGCAGAGCATCGGACCGACAGCTCCTTCGGCATGCCCGACATCATGCTGGAAGTGAAGGACAAGAACCTCTCCGCCATCAAATGCATCCTCTGCACCAGCGAGCACGGCCGCTTCAGCCGGCTCGAACGCGAATGGGCGCGCTACAAGTACGCCGTGCTCGAACACGACCAGGCAGCCTACCTCGCCCTGCGGGCGCTGCTCAAGGACAAGCGCACGTGGCCGACCGTTCCGTTCTACGAGATAGTCGAACGCGCGCTGGCCGCACCTGTGGAACCGGGATCGTTCCGCAACGCCGCGCAGCACGTATGGGGCTACGTGGCGCCGCACGCCACCGCGCGCGAGCACGCGGCGTTCGAGCGCCTTCTGGAGCACGACGATCGCCCCGCCGCGAAGCGCAAGCTGCACGCCCTCGCCGAGAAGTACGACCAGCCTTACCTGTTGGAGTCCTACTACTTCGTGCTGTAGCCTTCTTTCGACTTGCGCTTGCGAGGATGTTTTACGCGAAGCATCGGACGACGCCCCTTCGTCGTGCCCTGACGGCGATGCGAGGCCCCGCCCTTTCCTCAGCCGCAGCGAACAAGGGCGCTTGAGCGCTTCGCTCGCTTGGGCAAACACCGCCGAGTAGGTTCGTTTATAACGTGTAGTTATTGAGAATAATTATCAATAATAATGGTATCGTTACATTTCAATCCTGATTATCGGAGTATCATATCGGGCAGAGAGAAGACCTGAACCACCGCCGATCACGGCGGCGCGACGAACATGAAAGAGAGGGATCGTATGCCCAGTTTCCCCAATCCGTTTGCAGGCAACGTCGACCGCAAGATGACGAACACCGAGCTCATGCAGGCGCTCCGTATCGACATCGCGGGCGAGCTTGAAGCCATCTTCCTGTACGACGCCCACTATCAGGCAACCGACGACCCGGCCGCCAAGGCCGTGCTGGCCGACATCCGCGACGAGGAGAAGGCCCACATGGGCGAGCTCATCACGCTGATGCGCCACCTCGACCCCACGGAGACGGAGTTCTTCCTGGAAGGCGAAGGCGAAGTGCAGGAGAAGCTGGCCGAGCTGGGCATCAAGACCGACGGCGAAATCGCCCCGGCGCCCGCGGAGCCCGCTCCCGCCCCCACCGTCGGCGACCTTTCCTAACGCAACCGACTTCCGGCGCGCAGCCGCCGACGAATGTTTCACGTGCAACATTCGTACGTGCTGCCGCCTTCTCAAGAAAGGAGTCCCTCATGGACTATCTCGCTCGCGAATCGGCCGACCTTTCGGACGGCCTGTGGAACCGCATCGACGAAACCGTTATCGGCACCGCCCGCGCCCAGCTGACCTGCCGTCGATTCCTCAAGGTGTTCGGCCCGCTGGGCGCCGGCGTGACCACCGTAGCCGTCGACGGCGTGAACAAGGAAGAGGTGCTTGAGGACGGCATCGGCCGCATCGTCGGCCGCACGCAGCTCGAGCTGCCGCTGTTCTACGAGGACTTCACCCTGCTCAGCCGCGACATGGAGTATGCCGCGCAGACCGGCTACCCGCTGGATCTGTCCGTGGCCATCGCCGCCGCCAAGAAGGCGTCGCGCCGCGAGGACGACCTCATCCTCAACGGCAGCAAGGCGCTGGGCACCGACGGCCTGCTCACCGTGAAAGGGTCGTCGAAAATCAAGAAGAGCGACTGGTCGCAGGGCGAGAACAGCTTCGCCGACATCACCGCCGGCGTCGCCCAGCTGGCCAAGACCGGCTACCTGGGCCGCTACGCCCTCGTTGTGTCGCCCGATCTGTTCCTCGACCTGCAGCGCTTGCAGCCGAACACCGGCCTGCTGGAGATCGACCGCATCAAGAAGCTCATCGGCGACAACGTGTACATGACCAGCGTCATGGGTCCCGGCAAGGCCGTGCTCGTGTGCGCCGAGCCCGAGTATCTGGACCTTGCCATCGGCCTGGACCTGTCGGTGGGCTACCTGGAGCTCGCGGACTTCAACCATACGTTCCGCATCATGGAAACGGCCGCCCTCCGCGTGAAGGACCCCGCCGCCATCGTGGTATTCGCGTAAACGCGCGGCGCACCCGCAACCCGCACCGCACAAGGAGCCGGCAATCGCGCCGGCTCCTTTTTCATGCAAGATCCTCGATGCCGAACGCCTCTTTGCCGTCGTCGCTCAGCTTGAACTTGAGCGGGCGCAGGGAAACCGCTTCGACGAAGTTTGCGCGTTCGAGCTCGAGCGCGTACTTGCGAGCGCTCTGGGGCGTGACTTCGAGATAGGCCGCGATATCGCGGAGGGTCACTTCGGGGCTCGACCCGAAAAGCGCGACCTGCACCATCTGATACAGCACACCGCAGGCGCGATCCGACAGCGCCCCACGAAGCCGGATCTCTTCGAGACGGCCCTCCGCCGTCGACAACGCGTCGCGGCGCGTTCCCAATTCTGCGACAAGCTCTTCTTGCGCGATTCGCACCAAGTCCATCATCTGGAGCACGAAGAAAGTAGCCTCGCCGTGGTTGAGCGGATCTTCCGTCACCGAAAAGGCCTTGTAGTACGCTCCTTTGTGCTCGGCTATGACACGGCAGAGCGACAGCGTGGTGGGCAGTGACAAGGGATTGCTCAGGTAGAGGGCCAGCAGGAACCGTCCCGTTCTTCCGTTGCCGTCGTAGAACGGATGGATGTACTCGAACAGGTAATGGGACAACAGCGCGCTGTACACTTCGGGCATGTCTTCAGACGACACGAGGTCGATCATCTTGTCGAGATACGACACGATGGCGTCCTCCGGCTCGACGCCCCGATGAACCACGCGATCGGTTGGCGCCTTGATATCGACGCCGAATTTGCGGAACAGCTGGCCGTCGGGAGCGTCCCCCGCTTTCAGCGTGCCGGCGACGACCGCGTCGTACAGCGCGCGGATGTCCGCAGGCGTTTCGGGCAGGGCGACATCGCCGCCGCTGGCAAGACCAAGATATAGGTTCGCGAACTCGATGAACTGCTTCGTACGACGATCTTCCCCGTCGCCCCCCTCGATGCCTTCGAGCGCTTCCTCTATCTGCTTGCGCGTGCTTTGAACGCCTTCCATCTTGTTCGTGCATACCACCTCGTCGACGATGAGGTTGCGCACGTACGCGCCGCATGCGATGCCCGGCAGATCGCGCCACAGCTGCGAGACCTTGCGCTCGGTACGGAGAATTTTCTCGGTGGCGATTGAAAGCTCGCGAGGCACGGCGAGGAACAGCTCGTCGGCGCCCACATCGATCCCGGTGCGAAACGACGAAGGGGCCGTCAGACGCGTCTGCGCTTCATGCTCGTTCTCGCTCTTGCGATTGCTCGATGTATTTTCGTGAAACAGTCTGTCGAGCCTTTTGTAAGACAAAGTGCACCCTCCTCCGTCTCTAATCATGAATTCTGATGACTTTTCATGATTATAACGTCAAAAGGCACATTCTAATCGTGATAATATCATATTTTTCACGATTAGAGATATCTCGTCTTCTTTCTAGTACTAAAAGTTGCTGCTTTTCACGATTACAGCTTCTCCTCGTTCTTTTGCCTGTGGCGGATGACGAGGTTGCGCCACACCACGTAGGCACCGAGGACGAACGCGCCCACGTAGCCCAACACGCCCAGCAGGGGCACGCCCAGAAACTGCGGGTGCATGTTCGTGGTAGCAAGCAGGCTCGATCCGATGAACAGCCCGGCGGAGATGAGCGCCATAGCCACCGTCCCGCTGACGGAGTAGAGCGCGGCGATGGCGTCGATCGGGATGCCGAGGTCGGCGCCGACGCGAACCTGGCCGCGATCGATCATGTCGAGCGTGTGCGATGCCTGGGTGGGCAAGCGCACCGCGGCCTGCGCGGACGTCGCCGCGGTCGAGACGAACTCGCGCGCCTTGGTTTCGAACGCCTCCCAGGTGCGCTCGCGGCGCTTCACGTGGGCGGCGATGATGTCGATGACGCTGGTGTCGGGCGCGATGTCCACCAGCACGCCCTCGATGGTGACCATGCCGCGCGCCAGCAGGGTGAACGAAGGCGGCAGCGCCAGGTTCTGCGTCTGCAGCACGCCGAACACGTCCATCAGCGCCGAGCCCACGTTGATGTCGGCCAGGTTCACCGTGGTGTACGAGACCAGCAGGTTGCCCAGCTGGCTGAGCAGCCGCCCGTGGTTGACCGGCCCCTCCGAGCGCACGGCGCCCAGCAGCGCTTCCATCAGCGCATACGGATCGTTCTCGGCCACAGCGCGGAACATGCGCCCGATCAGCGCGCGCTCGAGCGCCGACAGCTGGCCCACCATCCCCAAATCGATCCACACGATGTCGTCGCCGCGCACGAGGATGTTGCCCGGATGCGGGTCGGCATGGAAGAACCCGTTGTCCACGATCTGCGTCACGAAGCTCTCGGCCAGGCGCTGGCCCAGCTTCGCCGGATCAAGGCCCATAGCGCGCAGGGCGGGAACGTCGTTGATCATGGGGCCCTCGACGAAGTCCATGACCAGCACGTCGTCGGAACTGAGGTGCGGATACGGGCGCGGGCTTTCCACTCCCGGCTGATCGTCGAGAAACTGGCGGAACCGCACGAGATTGTGCTGCTCGACGCAGAAGTCAAGCTCCTGGCGCGTCGTGCGCTCCAGCTCGGTGACCAGGTCGTCCAGCGACAGCTTGATGCCGTCGGTTGCACGGGTGAGCCCTACGAGCGCAACCGCCTGGCGGATGAGCGCGAGATCCTGCGTCATCTGCTCCACCACGTGCGGTCGACGCACCTTGATGGCCACGTACGACCCCGCCTTCGGAGCGTCGGCAGGCAACGGGACCGCCGCGGCGCCGGTGCCCGCTCCCGCATCGCCAACCGCATGCGGCGCGATGCGCGCCCGGTGCACTTGGGCGATGGACGCCGATCCGAGCGGCTTCTCCTCGATGCACGAGAACGTTTCCCGCCACGGATGCCCCAGCGATTCCTCGATGGTGGCGAGCACCGTGGAGAACGGCATGGGCGGCACGTCGGCGCGCAGCCGCTTGAACGCGTCGGCGTACGCGGGCGGGATGACGTCGCTGCGGTTCGCCGCGATCTGTCCCATCTTCACGAACGTCGGCCCCAAGTCCTCAAGCAAGCTGGTCGCCTTTTCCGGCGTGAGGCCCGACAGCACGCGATGCTGCCGCAGGATGCGCTCGATCTCGCGCAGGCGCCTCCCCGACCCCGACCCTTTGTCGCGTCGCGCCTCCACGGCCACCTGCGCCACTTCCTTGAGCGTGGCCACGCCGCACCTCCTCGTCTCGCCTGTTCAACCTACATTCGACAGCCCAGCGTACCATGGCACCATGCGGCGAGTGCACCGGTTGCCCAGCGGTTATCGGACGGATGCCGAGCCGGAGGAAGACGGGCGGAAACGCACGCCGCCCCGGCCTGCGCAGACCGGGGCGGTTGAAGGGGGCGCGACGCGGAGGGAGGGGAGAGAACGCGTGCGCCCCGTCGGATTGGATGATCGGTCGAGCGGCCGGCATGCGGGCGATCCCGCATGCCGGGCCGACGCCATTGCCGCTTACGCGTCGATCGTCTCGACGGCGTACTGCCCGGCCAGACGGCCGCCGCAGTAGGCGCACATAAGCGAGTAGCCTTCGTAGTCGCAGTACGGGGCGCTCATCAGCGTGCCGTTGTCGGCGCCGGCCACGTACAGGCCGGGGATGGCCACGCCCTCGCCGTCGATTGCTTGCAGACGGTCGTTCGTGCGGATGCCGCCGATGGTCACCCATGCGCTGGGCTCATACTGGAATGCGTAGAACGGGCCGGTGGTCACGGGCTGCAGGAAGCAAGCCGGCTTGTAGAACTGCTCGTCGTTGCCGTCGGCGCAGTAGCCGTTGTACTCGTCCAGCGTCTCGACCAGCTCGGGCGCGTCGATGGCCTGGGCCAGCGCCTCGATGGTGTCGGCCTTGAAAGCCCAGCCGGCGCTCACGGCATCATCGATGCTGCCCTGCACGTTCTCCAGCGGCTTGTCCTTGAGCGTCATCATGCCGGTGCGCCAGTTCACCTCGTCGGCGCCGCACAGCGTCCACGCGTCCTTGCCGGAATTCAAACCGTCCACGTACGCCTGGTCGACCACCGCGTAGTACTTGCCGCCGACCAGCGAGATGGCCCCGCCCAGCGCCAGCGGCAGATTCGCGAACTTGCCCTCGTTCGAGAAGCGGCGGCCCTGGTTGTTCACCAGCAGCGTGCCGTAGATGCCGATGGTGAACGCGGCGCTCTTGCGGTCGTACAGGCCGTCGGCTTTCTGGTTGGAGCCGGTGAACTCGTTGCCCGCGATGCCCCACTGCGTGGACAGCTGACCGCCCGCAGCCTGCACCATGTCGATGCCCTCGCCCACGGACAGCACGTTGCCCAGCGGGTTCACGAAGGTGCCGAACTTCTCGCGCATCATGTCGACGTTGCCCAGGAAACCGCCCGTGGCCACGATGACGGCCTTCGCCTTCACGTCGGTCACGCCGTCGCCCTCGCACTGCACACCCGTGCATGCGCCGTCTTCCATGATGAGGCGCTTGCCCGCCGTGTTGAACAGGAACTCGCCCCCCTTGCTTTCCACGAACTCTTGGAGGGGCTTCATGCGATCCTCGCCCTTGGCCTGCGTCTTCGAGTCCTTCGGGTCGCTCTGGAAGTTGGCGCGCACGGACGCATGCCCTGCGCCGTAGTTGTCGGGACGCAGGCCGGTAGGCACGCCGAAGTCGTCGGTGAACTGGTCGACCGTCTCGCCGGAGATGGCGACGGCTGCCTTGACGGCCGCAGCGTTCGTGGACCAGTGCGCGTACTCCATAATATGGTTGAAGGCTTCCTCCACCGTGAACTCGACGCCGGCTTCCTGCTGCAGCTTCGAGCCCACCATGAACGGGCCGCCCGCCAGCGAGCCGTTGGCCACGCCCACGTTACCGCCCTTCTCGATGACGACGACGCTCTTGCCGGCGCGCACGGCTTCGACCGCGGCCCACATGCCCGCGCCGCCCGCGCCCACGATGGCGATGTCGCATTCCTTCGTCTGATCGGCGGTCTGCATCGCGGAAGCTGCGTCGTCGGTCGCGCCCTTCGCGTCGGCGTTCGCGCTGCTTGACGCTTGCGGGGCGCATCCGGCAAGCGCGGCCGCGCCGCCCAGCGCCGCAACGCCGCCCAGCGTGAGGAAGCTGCGACGAGAAAGCCCGTTCTTTAAAGTAGCCATGTGAGGTCCCTCCTAAAGGATTCCCTGTGCGCTCGACCGTTCCGATCGAGCGGCGCGCCCTCCCGAGGCGCTGAGGAAAGCATGCCTCGCATCAGGCGGTTTGTCGCGGGTGAAGTCGCGCGCCGAGGGGTGAATCCGCGTTCACCCCTGCGCTCACCCCTGGTACAATGACACGACGAACAGGAGGTTCCCATGAAATCAAGCGACGTGGTGCGCGCGCTGGCGCCCGCAGATCAGGCCGGCGAGGACGAGCCTCTGTCGGCGCTCATGTACCCGCTGCGCTTCTTGGGGATGGGCCTGCTCATCGCCTGGCTGTGCTGCACGCACGTCGCATCCATCTTCCCGGGCGACGTGTTCGACCCCGCGCTGCGCACCGCATTCGACACGGGCATGCGCATCGGCGACATCGGCACATTCCTCGCGTTCGTCTTGTTCGCGCCGCGCATCGGTCGGCTGAGCAGACACAAGACGTTCTCGTGGGCAGCGGTCGCCCTTACGGCGGCTGGCACGGCGGCGGTGGGCCTCGCGCTCATTCCCGGCGGGGTCGGCGAGGTGGTCATCATACCCGTCAGCATCGTCACCGCCATAGGCGGCGCTGTTCTGTTCTGCCTGTGGGCCGAAGCGTACAGCCAGATGGGAGCCACGCGCACGCTCATGTACGGTGCGCTGTCTTGCATCGCGGCAGCCGCGGCGTCGTTCCTCATCTCCACGATGGAGGCGCCGTTCGGCGTGATCGCCACCGCACTGCTGCCCCTCGCATCGCTCGCATGCGCGCACCTGAGCTTTCGCCTGCTGCCAACCGAGCGCGCCGTGGCGAAGGGAGTGCGCTACCCCATTCCGTGGAAGCTCATCGTGATCATGGCCATTGCGGGCTTGCTGTCCAGCTTCTCAGGCGCGTTCCTCTCGGCCACGGAATACGTCGGCGCCATCCATCGCGTCGCGGCCACCGGCATCGTGGGCGTCGTGATTCTCGTGATGGCCGTTTCGAAGCGCGACCGCTTCGATGCGCGCTTCCTGGCGAAGGTGGGACTGCCGGTTGCCGTCGTCGCATTCGCCGTCATCCCCTTCGTAGCCCCCATGCAGGGCTACATCGTGTCGGTGCTCATGCGGTTCGCTTACGTATGGTTCACGTTCTTCGTGCTGCTGATGCTGGCGAACATAAGCTATCGCTTCGAAGTTCCCAGCCTGCGGCTGTTCGCCATCGCGCGCGCGTCAAGCGAGGCAGCGCTGCTGGCAGGCATCCTGGTGCGACGCGCCCTGTGGCAGACCGACCTGCTGGCAGACCCGATGACGCTCGTGGGGTTCGCCTTGGCCGGCATCGTCCTGGTGCTGGTGTGCGTGGTCATTTGGATGAGCGAGAAGTCCGTGAACGGCGACTGGGGCGCGTCGGGCCTGTCGCTGGCCGACCGGCTGCACGTGCCGGGACCGCGCGAGCGCTTCATGAGCCGCTGCGACGACCTGGCCGCGCAGTACGACCTGACCGCTCGTGAAACCGAGATCATGGGGCTGATAGCCCAGCGGAAGAGCCGCGCCGAGATCGAGCAGGAGCTGTTCCTGTCGCAGAACACGGTGAAGACGCACGTGCGGCACCTGTACGCCAAGTTGGGCGCGCATTCGAAAACCGACGTCATCGCGCTGTTCGAGGAGTGAGGGCGCCGCTCTGCGAGCCCATCTTCGCCCGAAAAACACGCCACAGAGGGCTAATACGTGTTTTTCGGGCGAAGATGTTTCCCGGCGAGGTCGCCGTTGCAAGCCGCGCCCATGCTATGATGCTGCGCTATGGCACGCATCGTGAAACATAGCGCGCATCCTCTTTGGATGTACAAGGCCTTCCTCCTGGTGGCGGCTGCCATCTGGGGATTGGGCACCGTGATCATCAAGTCGACCGTCGACGAGTTCCCGCCCGCATGGCTCGTGGGCGTGCGCTTCACCGTGGCGGGCATCATTTTGGGCATCGTCATGTTGCCGCGGTTCAGAAAAGCGCTGGACCTCGACCACCTGAAAAAAGGCTCCGTCCTGGGTGTGTTCCTATTCCTCTCGTACTGGGCGAACTCCACAGGGCTCACCGACACCACCGCCTCGAACAGCGCGTTTCTCACGTCGCTGTACTGCGTGATCATCCCGTTTCTAGGATGGGCGCTGCGCGGGCCGCGGCCGACGCGCTTCAACATCGCCGCCGCCCTCGTGTGCGTGGCCGGCGTGGGCTGCGTCTCGTTCGCGGGGCTCTCGGGGTTCTCGCTTCGCTTCGGCGACCTGATCACGCTGCTGTCGGCGTTCTTTCTCAGCCTGCATGTGCTGTACACGGCGAAGTACGCGCGCGGTCGCGACATGACGCTGCTCACGGTCGTGCAGTTTCTGGTGGCCGGCGTTCTGGGCTTCGGCGCCGGGCTTACGTTCGAGCCCATGCCCGCGTTCGCCAGCTTGGGGCTGGACACGTGGGTGAGCCTGGGGTACTTGGCCATGTTCGCCTCGTGCATCGCGCTGCTGCTGCAGAACTTCGCCGTCGCGCACGTCGACCCCGCGCCCGCATCGCTGTTCCTGGCAACCGAGTCGGTGTTCGGCGTGACGTTCTCGGTGCTGTTCTTGGGCGAGATCCTCACCGGCCCGCTGTTCGCCGGGTTCGCCCTCATCTTCGCCGGCATCGTGATCAGCGAATACCTCCCCTTGCGCGCAGAGAAGAAACGCCGAGCGCGCGCGATGAAACCGCAGGAAGCGGAAACCTTCCCGTTCGAAGACGACCCCGAGCGGGAAGCATAGCCTTTCCACCTCTCCGCCGCCGATCACCTTGCCAAGCCCCATCCCGATGTTTCACGTGAAGCATCGGGCGCTTCGAGATGCCGCTATCTGGCGGCGCAGGAAACGCGCTAGATTGAGCAGCAAAGCACGCAAGAACCGCGCTGGATCCAAGGGCAACCCGCATGGAATTCGCGTGAGAACTGGGTCAGATTAGCGCTAGATTGAGAAAGATTCGCGCTAGACGTGCGCCATCTGCGCGTAAGACGAGGTCGTTATACTAGGGACACGGCCTTGTCAGGCGGGAGGATAGCACCCTCTTTACATCCATTTCCGATTCTAGATAACGGAAGGGGGTGTCCTCTATGGATGGATTGGTGTTCGACCTTACCGGAGTTATCTTGCAGGTTCTCTGCTTGCTCGCTGCTCTCTGCAACTTGGGAGTGGAGGCGGCTGCGCTTGTTCTGCAAGTTCAGTCGAAAGATAAACCCCGGTCGCCCCAAGGGGACGAACCGGGACCCAAATAAATCCGAACCGCCGAAGCAAGTCCGAGGGCCGTGGGGAGTAAGCAGCTCCCTGCGGCTCGCCTGCATTATACGCGACACGCCCCGTAGCTTCAACCGATTACCGTGATGAGATAACTCACCCTATCGTGGCGAGATGGTTTCCTTTAGAATGGGGCGACGCGCTCGACAAGGACGACGCACATTCGCCTCATCACCCAGGACGCCTTATGAAACACGCCGCACCCGCCGACCAGACGCCCGCTCCTGCAAGCTCGCCTGAAACCACCGCCCGACGGCGTTTCTCGGCGCCCAAGATCATCGGCATCGTCGCGGGCTCCATTGTGGGCCTGCTGCTGATCGCCTACGTGGCCGGCAGCCTTTACTTCACCGACCGCTTCATGCCGAACACCGTGCTGGGGGACCACGACGTGTCGCTGAAAACGTCGTCCGAAGTGCAAGCCATCCTCGACGACGCCTTGAGCGATTACACCGTGGCTGTTTCGGGGCAGGGCTTCTCGATGAAGCTCTCCGCGAAAGATGCGGGCGTCTCGTTCGACGGGCAAGCCATCGTCGCCGACGCGTTGGGCAACACGAACCCCTGGCTGTGGCCGCTCGAAATCGCCCGCGAGCACGACGAAACCGACAGCTTGGCCGCCTCCAGCGGGAGCGGCCTCGCGAACGCGGTGCGCACCGCCGTCGACGAGTTCAACGCCACGGCCACCCCGCCGACGGACGCGGTCGTCGCATTCGACGAGCAGAAGAACGCGTTCGCCGTGCAGCCCGAGGCGACCGGCACCGCCCTCGACGTCGATGCGGTGGCCAAAGCCATCGGCTCCGCCATCGCCTCGATGCAGCCCACGGCCAAGCTGACCGCCGACGCGCTGCAGCAGCCCGTCGTGCCCGCCACCGACCCGAAACTCCAAGCGGCCGCCGAAGCAGCGAACCAGCTGGTCAAAGCCGACATGCAGCTGATGATGGGCGGCGACGTGGCCGCGGAGGTCAACCCGGCCCTCGTCTCCACCTGGATCAGCTTCGACGAGAACCTTACGCCCTCCCTCGACGAGGAGGCGCTCATCGCCTGGGCGAAACAGCTCGAAGCCGCATGCGACACCGTGGGAACCGAGCGCACCTACACGCGCCCCGACGGCAAGGTGATCACGGTGGCGGGCGGCCCGTACGGCTGGCTGACCGACGGCGAAGCGCTGCTCGAACTCGTGAAGGAAGGCGTGGCGAACGGAACCGTCGGCGCAGTGGACATCCCCTGCAAAACCACCGGCACCGCGTACAACGGCGCAGGCGCGCAGGACTGGTCGGCGCGCTACTGCGACATCGACCTCTCCGAGCAGCACGTGCGCTTCTACGATGAAACCGGCACGCTGATCTGGGAAGCCCCCTGCGTCAGCGGCACGCCGAACGGCGCGCACAACACCCCCACGGGCGTGTTCTGGCTCAACCAGAAAGCAAGCCCGTCGGTGCTGAAAGGCACGAACCTCGACGGCTCGAAGTACGAATCCGCTGTGCGCTACTGGATGCCGTTCGTCGGCAACGTCATCGGCCTGCACGACGCCGACTGGCAAGCTGCGTTCGGCAGCACATTGTACCAGCAGGGCCGCGGCAGCCACGGCTGCGTGAACCTCCCCGTCGGATCGGCCGCCGACCTCTTCGGCATCATCCAGTCCGGCGACGTCGTGGTCTGCCACTGGTAGGAGCGAGCGCGGAATGTCGAAAACGAAGCCGGTTCTGCAAGTTTTTCGACTTTGTGGCACGCTTGACGATGAACGACCAGGGGTTTCTCATCAACGCTTCGAGGTGCTTCGTCATCCCGTCTTTCCGCAAAAGCAAAATGCCTGATGAGGGCTTCGGTCTTTCGAGGAAGCTTGCCACAAAGTCGAAAAACTTGCAGAACCGGCTCGGAAACCGACCGGCCGGCTCCAACGCGGATGCTCGATGGCGGATTGCCGCCCGCCGCTCAGCCCGCGTTCACCGTCGCTCGATGCCCGGATCGCCGCCACGCAACCCCATCAGCCCGATCGCTCCGCAACGAAACAGCCCCGCCAACCGGAGGAGGGGGTTCCGGTAGGCGGGGCTTGGGCACAGCGCTCCCGAGCGAAGAGGGAGAGGGAGCGCTTACCTCTCGAAAATGTCTGATCCTTGCATGCGAAGGCGCATGGTGTCCACCATCTGTTGGGCGGTGCCCAACTCGACCGGTCGCGGCGTCATGGCATAGCGATGCACCGCGCCTTCAAGCAAGTACGCAGGGCGAACCTCGTCGAGCAGCTCGATGGCGTTCTCGGGACATACGTCGCGACAGCTGCCGCACTTCACGCATTCGCCGGGATAGTGGTAGACGCCCAGCGTTCCATCGTCGTTGTCGAATTTGCGGATGGCGCCCGTCGGGCAGAACGTCGCGCACATGCGGCACGACGAGCACGCACGACCGTCGATCACCACGCAACCCCACAGGCGCGTCGCAACGCTGGGCAGTACGGGCTGGCCCAGCTGCGCCAGATTGTCCAACAGCGCCTCGCGCCGATCGGGAACGAAATGGGGCAACGTGCCGTCCTTCGTAACGCGCGGAAGCGCAGCGGGAGCCGCAGCCGCAGGAACAGCCGACGAAACCGCCATGTGCTCGTTGCCGCGGCGCTCAGCGAAGTACGCCGCCACGGCAGCCGCTGCCCCATCAGGGCCAACGCCCTCGACACAGGCGCCGGCAGGCACGCCTTCGACCACCTGCACCCGAGCATCGCTTCCCCAGGCTTCGAACAGGGCGTTGGACGTTGCGGCCACCAGGCGCGCCGTGGCAACGCCGTGCTCCTGCTCGCAACGCGAGCAGTCGCCGCATGCAAGCCGGATCCGGCGTACGCCTTCAACCGCAAGCCCGCTGGTCAGCGACTCGTCCACACGTCCCAAGCACACCACGTTCGCCACATGGCCTTCGTCGAGCAACCCGCCCGCCGCACGCCGCAGCTGCTCGCACGCCACCACCACTTCGTCGCCAACCCACGCGCCCAGGCACGCTTGCGCAAGCTGCGCATCGCTGGGGTTGCGCGCTTCCAGCGCGCTCGTGGGGCACACAGTCGCGCACGTGCCGCATCCGATGCACTTCGCCGCGTCCACCCGCAGCTCGCCGTCCACCAGCGCGATACAGCCCGACGTGCATGCGTCGGCGCACTTCAAGCACGCGACGTTGCGGTTGCGCACTTTCGCGCACCGCTCCCGGTGCACCACGATGGCCTCGCTGGACACCCCGTCCAGCACGCCTACGATACTTCGGTTCGACCGCGATCGCTCGCTCGCGCGCCCGTCCATCACTCGGCCGTCTTCTCGTCGATGTCGGCCAGCACGACCGTGCTTGCCTGAGGCCCCGCACCCTTCTTCACCAAAAACGGCATGCTGACCGCCTTCGCCGGACACGCGTCCACACAGGCTCGGCATCGCGTGCAGTCGGCCAGAGTGCGCTCGCCGAAATCGGGATGCCGCAGGTTGATATCGGCCTCGCACGCGATGGCGCACTTGCTGCACGCTGCGCCGTTCACCGTCTCCAGGCACTTCGACTCGTCGATGACCGGCCGCCACGTCTTGCTGAAGCGCGACACGAGGTTCATCAGCCCCGCCATCGGGCAGAACCGCGTGCACCACTTGCGCAAGAACACCAGCTCCACCACTAGCAACAGCGGGATGAGCACCACCGACCACGTCATATCGCCCGCCGCGAACAGGCGCCACACCACCAGCACGGTGGCGAACGTCAGCCCGATGGGGCACACCAGGCAGAACACGGGAAAGCCGAAGATGGCCGTGGACAGCAGCGCGCCGCCCAACACGTAGTGGCGCGAATCCAGCTTCGCACGCACCCCCTTGCACGACGAGCAGCTCCCGCAATCGTGAGAGTACGCGCCGTCGGCCGCTGTCGGAGATCCTTCGACTCGCTTCGCTCGCTCAGGGGATGCCGCCGCCTCGCCCAGCTCGCTCTTCGCGATGCCCAGCATCTCCGAGCGCTTCGCCTGCTCAAGCGCCGTGCGCTTCTTGGGCGAGCGGAAGAACCCGCGCACGCGGTCGAGCAGCGGCACGGGGCAGACCCACCCGCAGAACGCGCGGCCCACCGCCAGCACGAGCACCGCCATGATGACGATGGACACCACCGCGCGCGGCACCACGGTCTTGGTGGCGATCATGGTGGCCAGCGCCCCCAGCGGGCACAACGCCGAGAACGTCTCCCAGCCGAAGCCCGAAAGCGTACCCATGCTCACGCCCGCGATCAGCCCGACGGACAGCACGACGAAGATCGCGGCCGCCACGATGGTGCGCAGCTTGTTCGAGTTCATTGCCGCCTCCTATTCCGCCGACTCGATCGGCTTGACGACGATGGCGCGCTCCTGCGCGCCCGACACGATGGACCCCGCCTTCAGCGATACGCACACACTCTCGCATGCGCCGCACCCGTTGCACTTGTCAGCCAGCACGGACACGTGCGGGTTGGCGCCCTCGCCCGTCAGCTCTATGGCCTCGTAGGGGCACGCGTCGTAGCAGTAACGGCACCCCGTGTCGCGGAATGCAAGGCACTGCGCCTCGTCGATCACGGCCAAACCCAAAAGCGTGTTCTCCGCCGTAGCGTCTGCGGGCAGCGCCAGCGCCTCGGTGGGGCACACCTTCACGCACAACGGCTCCCCGCCGTTCTCGTCGGCGCAGTAGTCGCAGAAATCGGCGTCGAACTTCAGCGCGGGCGAGCGCATGCCCAGCAGCCCGTCCTCGATATGCGCAGGCACGATGACGCCGCGCGGGCACGCCTCGTAGCACTTCTCGCATCGGATGCACGCCGACACGAGGCGCGCCTCGTCCTGCCCTCCCGGCGGGCGCACCAACGGGTTATGCCCCGCATAGCGCAGCGCCCCCAATCCCAGCAGCGCCGCCGTGCTTCCCGCGCCGATGAGCAGCGCGCGCCGCGACACGTCCAACGGCCCCTTCGCCCTCTTCGACGAAATCTCGTCCTCTTCGCTCATGTCTCCTCCTTTGCCCACTGGTCCTTATCAGTCAGCGAGGTTTGCTGTGGTGCCGCATATCGGCGCGTCGCACGGCCGAGCGTGCTTCGCACGAGAGGGGCACGTGCGAAAGCGTCGAGATGGGGTGCCACAGCAGACCGCAGCGTCGGCCCTTTCGTCGTTCGACAGAACGACGAAAGGCAGATGACGGGGCTTCCCTGCCTTGCGAGAAGCGGAGCTGTGCCATTCGAGAAGCCCCGTCCATCACATCTGTTTAAGAGCACCGGCCGCGCTGAGCGGCGCAACCGGTTCGGACGCTCGGACCAAGATCGACCAGAATCTCGGCCCGAGCGCGCCCTTCCGTCTCCTAGTACAAAGCGAAGATGCTGATAGCCACCACGTACAGGATCACGCGCCAGCACAATCCGCCCACGGCGACGCACGCCAGGGCGACGCCCGCGTACGCGGCCAGCTTCTTGCCGGTTTCCACCTTCTTCGCAAGCCACGTCAGCACCAGCGGAGCAACCAGGCCGACGGCCACCGTGCCCAGCCAGAACATCACGGCATTGGCACCGGCGAAGATGCTGCCCACGATGGACGCGCGGTCCACCATGGCCACGTCGGGCAGCGTCGGATCGAAGTAGTACTGGATGTCGGCCGAGTACAGCCCGGCCGAGCCGTTGATGATGAACGCGTAGGTGAACACGGCGATCAGCTGCAGCGCGCCGCCGGCCAAGGCCACCTTCACGCCCAGGTCCTTCGCGCTGTCATCGTTCGTCAAACCGGCGATGACCAGCGCCGTCAAGCCGCCCATGAACACGGTGTTCGCCAAGTAGTACACCGGCAGCAGCGGGGTGTTCCACGACGGCAGTGATGCCATGAGGTAGCTCATGCCCGTGATCACCGGCAGCGCCAGGCCCACGACGATGGCCAGCACACCGCACCATTTCGGCGCCATGCCGTCTTCGGCGCGGCGCATCATCAGGAAGTACAGCACCAGCACCACCGCGAACACGATGCAGCCGATGAACTCCAGCGTGATACCCGAGGTGATGTGGCCGAAGCCGTTGAAGATGCGCTCCCAATGCTGCAGGTGCATGAACACCGACAGCCCGCCGACCACCAACGCCGCCAGCGCGGTGACCAGCGATGCAAGCTGCATCTTCTTGCCCTTGCCCATGACGTTCAGCAGGCCTTGCGCGCCCAGCGCGCCGCCTGCGACGCATAGGAAGAAGGTGAAGAGAATAAGGGGCCATTCAGGATGCATAGTCTACTCCCTCCACTTTCGGCCCTCGCGCATGAGGTACATGAGCTTCGGCTCGTTGCCCACATCCGCAAGATGGTGGATATCGTTTTCGGTGTACGGCTCGACGTAGTCCTTCAGCTTCACGCGCGTCTGGGTCATCTCCTCGTACTGGCAGCCGGGGCTGTCGGGATGCGCCGGCCCCTCGAAGTTGTCGACGCCCTGATCGAGGTCGCCGAAGAAGCGGGCGCGGGCGCCGCACTGGGCCACGCACTGGGGAAGCTCGCCCTGCGAGATACGCTGCTCGCACAGCGTGCATTTCTCCACGACGCGCTCTTCCTGATTGAGGTAGCGCACGCCGTACGGGCACGCCATCGCGCAGAACTGGCAGCCGATGCACTTCGACTTGTCGATTTGCACCGTGCCGTCGTCGCGGATGTGGGACGCTTCCGTGGGGCACACCTTCACGCATTCGGGGTTCTCGCAGTGCTGGCACTGGACGGGAAGGAAGTACATCTCGACGTCCGGGAACGTGCCCGAGCCGCCCTCGATGGGATGCGGGCCGACGCGCAGCGTCTTGATCCAGAACGATCCCACGTCGACGCCGTTGATGGCCTTGCACGCAACCGTGCACGCAAGGCAGCCGGTGCAACGGTTCAAGTCGGTAATGATCGCGTAGTTTGCCATGTGGTGAACCTCCTTCCTTTACTTCGATTTCGAATAAGCGCCCAGCGCGTCGCCGCCCACGCTGCCCACGGCAAGCTTGCCGCCGGAGAGCAGGTCGGGGCTTTGGACGCTCGGCTGGCAGCCGACCGCCGCCATGTTCGCGAACGTGAGCTCCACCTTGGAATCCTCCAGGCGCGGATCGTTCGCCAACCATTCCTTGAGGCGCGGATCGTTTGCGTTCGTGATGACCGGATTGCCTTGCGGGTCGCACGGAACCGGGTTGCCATGCGGCGAGTTCTCGGGCGTCGCGGGGTACACGAGCACCGGCACGCCGCGCAGCTGGGACGCGCCGCAAATCCAACACTGCGCGTACTTGTCCATCGTGCAGTTGATGTTCACCAGCTCGAAGCCGTGCGAAGCGGTGTCGATCTCGGGATACCACCAGGCGTGGTTCGCGTTGACCGTGCCCTCCTTGATGCCGTAGTACAAGTCCACGACCTCGCGGATGGCGCCCCACGGGCTGCGGATCCAAATCCACTGCCCCTGCTCCAACCCCAGGCGCGCTGCGTCGTTGGGGTTCATCTCCAAACGAGGGCTGGGCCACAGCTCGCGGCACCACGGCAGCTGGCGATGCTCGGAGTGGAAGTACACCGGCTGGCGGGAGCCCGTCGTCATGATGAAGGCGCTGTCAGGATGCGCCGTCAGCGCCTCCTTGTACTCCTCCACCAGATGATCGCCCTGGTAGTTGTCGTTGATGTAGGCGTCCGACGTCTTGATCTGGTCGACCAGCGAGGCGTCGAAGTACTCGGGGTTCGATACGCGCGAGTTCTTCGGCTCCACCCAGTGGGGGAACTTGTCGATGTCGGGGATGTTCGGATCGACCGTGTTCGTGCTGGCGAAGGTGGCTGCGCCGTCGGGGATGTACGTTTCGGCGATGGTGGACCACACCTCCACCTTGGCAGTGGGGGTCATGAAGCCGCACTTCTCGTCGATGGCCGCGTACAGGTTGTAGCCGCCCTGCTGGCGACGGTAGCCCATCTCCCAACGGCGGTACGTGCCCCAACGCTCGGGGTGCCACTTGCGGCAGTCGAACCAGCCTTCTTCCTGGAACTTCGCCGCGTACTGCGGGAAGTCGGGGCCGTCGGGGTACTCCTCGGTCTTCCACCAGTCGGTGGCGTCCTTGAGCACGCGGTACTCCTGCTCCTCGTAGCCGACGTTGCCGCCCATCTGCACGAAGTCGTGGTAGTCCAGGTTGTTCCATTCGTCGTATTCAGGGTCGCGGTTGTTCCACACCACGCCCATGGCCTTGTACAGGCAGATGACGGCAACCGGGTCGTAGATGCAATCGCCCATCGGCTCCACGCAGCGCTGCCCGGCACCGAAGATGCCGCCCGCGCCCTGCGACACGCGGCCCGTGTTCACCTCGAGCCAGTGCAGCACGGGGATCACGATGTCGGCGCAGCCGTTGTTCGGGCAGGACCACAGGTTGAAGTCCAGCCAGAAGTCCAGACGGGTGAGCGCCTCCCAAGCCTCCAGCAGGTTGGACTCGTTCATGAAGTCGCCCGACATGCACACGCCGCCGTGGATCTGGTACGGCGTGTCGATGCCGTTGATGGAGTCCCAGATGGCAGCGGAGTCGGCCCATCGGTTCCAGTAGCGCAGCAGCGGGAAGCGCTCGGCGGAAATCTGCTTCTCGTTGCTGTCGAACGACGTCTTGAGCGCCGGCCACGAGCGGCTGGGCTTGTAGGCGCCGCCCTTACGCTCGGCGATCCAGCGCGCCTCTTCGGCGGTGGGAACCTTGTTGCCGTAGCGCTCGGCCAAGGGCGATTTCTCGTCGATGAGGTACTGCACGAAGTTCTGGATCAGCGGGATCTGGTCTTCCACGGACAGGTCGCGCGGGGTGTTGCCCAGCTCCATGGTGCCCACGTCCAAGCCCCAGTCCTTCGGCTCATGGTCGGTCACCAGCATGTTGGCGCGGCCGCAGCAGCCGTCCACCTGGGCCTTCGACGAACCGCGGTTGCCGGCGGGCTCGTCGGAGTTGCCGGTGATGCAGGCGATCAGCTGCAGCGCGCGGGTGTTCTGCACCGCGTGGCCCGTCTGGTCGGGAGCAAGCTGGTAGTGGATGCCGCCGTTGCCGTGCAGCGGGTTCAGGCGCGTCGTGTAGATGCGCACGCCCTCCTCGATCTTGTCGACCGGCACCTCGGTGACCTCGGACACGTACTCCAGCGTGTACTGCTCCAGGCTGTCGGAGAACGCCTCCCACACCGTGTCGGCGCTGATGGTGGAGCCGTCCTTCAGCTTCACCTCCACGCCGCCGGGGAACAGCGCCGGGTTCTTGGGCAGCCCGGCCGGGTTCGAGCGCTTGCCGCCCTCGTTGCCCTCGTCCCAGTAGGCGTCGTACTGCGCGTCGGCCGGATCGGCGAACTTGGAGGGGTCGGGCAGCCAGGCGTCCGCGATGATGGGCTTGTACGGATGCTCGATCCAGGTGCCCGTCGTCGGGATCTTGTGCTTCTCGCCCTCCCACTGGCAGGCCTCGGCATCCCAGTACGTAGGCTTGTTGTTGTTCTCGTCCCAGCAGATGAAGCGCTGGTAGCGGCCCTCGTAGTCCCAGTACTGGCCGATCCACTCGGGGTCGCAGTCGGCCTCGGTCAGGATGCGGCTCTCCATGTCGATGCCGCCGTTCATTTCCATGAACCAACCCTTCGCCGTGCGGCCGTCCTTCTCGGGGTTCCACAAGAACGGGGCGTTCGTCCAACGGCGCACGAACGCGTCGTCGTACGCCTCGTTGTCGAGGATCCACTTGAGCCAACCCAGCGACAGGCACAGGTCGGTGCCCACGCGCAGCGGCAGCCACACGTCGGCTTCCTTGCCCAGCGGCGTCATGCGGGGATCCACCAGGATGTGCTTGTAGGCGCGCTGCGAGCAGTCCACCACCGTACGGTTCGTGGAGTCGTAGTTCGAGTACTCCGACGCGGTGCCCCACTGCACGTACACCAGCGGGCCCTGCTCAACCTCCATCCACGGCGAGCCGATCTCGTCGGTGAGGATGCCGCCGAAGTGGCGCGGACCCTTGCAGATCTCGTAGGCCAGGTGCGCGTTCGGCGTGGGGAAGATGGACTTCAGCGTGCCGTACGGCGGCTGCGCCCACACGCGCGAGGTGCCGCCCATGGCGAAGTTGGCTTCCCCGCCGTACTTCTCCACGATCTCCTTGAACTTGGCACCCGCCTCGTCGAACGCCTCGGCAAGCGTGATGCGCACCCAACCGGGGTCGTCCTCGCCTTTGGGGTTCGTGCGCTTCATGCAGTAGCGCAGACGATCGGGATGGTACAGAGCCAGCATGGACGACTGCGACTTCGCGCAGCAGTGACCGCGGCTGTGAGCGTTGGACTCGTCGCCCTCGACCTTGATGACCTTGTTGTCCTGAACGGTCACCCACACGCCGCACTCCACCTTGCCGCACGCGCGGCAGCAGGAGCGGATGCGCTTGATCTCGCCCGCTGAGGCGTCTTCACCTTCGGCCAACGCCGTCGAAGGCGTTGCTGCGAAGCCCACCGTGGTTGCCGCGGCAGCCATGGCAGAGGCCTTCAAGAAGCTTCGACGACTCAGTGATAGGTTCGCCATGTGCCCCTCCTCTCTTCCTTTTCTCGCTTCGTTCGTCTCTGCCGGAACCCGGCGCGACCATACGCCGGAACCGGTTTCCCCATTCTAGGAACGGAGCAAAAGCCCAAATCATAAGGGGTGGATGGATGAAACGCGCCGATATCATCCCCAAAGGATTATTTTGCTTTTCGCGCCCAACCTATACTTGATGGCAGCGAAGAGGTTGCCGTTCGCGCCCGTCATCCGGGCGTGCGGCAACGGGAAGAAACCTGTGAACGAAGGAGACTGCCATGGCACAACCGCGTCCGTCATTGACGCTGATCCTCGACCTCGACGAGCGCCTCGACAGCGAGGACGTGCGCCTGGAAATCGACCGCTGCTACTCGTACGTAGGGTCGACACTGGTGCGCACCCATCCCGCCTGCGACGGCGAGCCGCAGAACATCATGCGCTTCCTCGTGAAGCTGGGCACGCGCCGCTACCTGCGCGCCGAGGACGAGGGCGCCGACGAGCTGTGGAACGACGTTATGGAGCGCTGGTTCTACAACGAGCTGTACAAGGTGAGTAACAACATGCTGATCTACAACCGCCGCCAGCGCGAAGTGGGCAACCCCCAGCTGGTGTTCGACTGGATCGACGTGGAGCTGCAGAACGGCCAGCTGCATGCGCTGCTGCATTGCGACAACGTCAGCGGCATCCGACCCGAGACCAGCGAGCTTCTGACGCAGCTGCGCGCAGCGTACAACGAAGGCGCGCTGGGCGAGGACGTCGTGCGCGCCTACCTGCCCGCGCCCGCTTCATACGAGGAACAGAAGGCCGCCGGGCTGGCGGCGAAGGCCGAGCGCGACGCGCAGAAGGCGGCGGGGCTGGCTGCGGCAGAAGAGGAGGCCCGGGCTGCGGCCGCGGCGGCCGAAGCCGCGGCAGAGGAGGCGTTTCTGGAGCTGCCGCGTTTGGCCAACGACGCCGCCGAAGAGGAGGACGAGCCCGCTCTTGAGCCGTTCGCCCTGGACGAGCCCGACTTCGAGGTCGACTACCGCTTGTGGCTGATCGAATACGCCGACGGCAGCACGCGCACGTTCGACTCGCACGCCGGAACCCTCGCGTAACCGAAAAGGAGCCTTACCATGATCGAAGCCATCGCCTCCTTCGACGGGCGCATCGCCAAGGTGCAAGGACCTGCGCGAAGCGGCAAGACCGAAGCGCTCGTTCGGCGTTGCGCCTGCCTCGTGCGCGGCGGCGCCGCCCCGGAAACCATCCTCGTGGAAACGTCGAGCGCCGCAGCGGCTCAGGCGTTCCGCCGTCGGCTTCGCCGCGCGCTCGGCCCCGACCTCCAGCACGCCGCCGACGACGTGCATGTGCGCACCGCGCTCGAAACGTGCGTCGCCGTGCTGGACGCGCCCGCCGCGCGCGCCGCCACCGGCCGCGTGCCGCGCCTGTTGAACGATGCGGAGTACAACTTCTTCCTGGAGGATATGAAGACGCTCGGCCAGCCCATCCGCCGTTTGCGCAAAATGCTCGATTTCTTCTATCGCCAGATGAGCGACCTCGAGCCGCGCGACTCCTGGCTCGCAGGCGGCGAAGAGGAAGCCGTGCTGTCCCACCTCGAGCGCGTGCTGGCCTCACGCGGCGCCATGCTGGCGCAGGAAGCGCCCAGCCTGTGCGCCGCGTACCTGCGCAGCGACGCGGGCGAGGGCGTGTGCGGCAGCTACGCCTACGTGCTGTGCGACGACTTCCAGAACATGAGCCGCGCCGAGCAGACGTGCCTGTGCCTGCTGGCCGACCGCCAGCTCATCGCGTGCGGCAACCCCAACCAGCAGCAGGCCGCGCGCGCGTCGTTCCCCTGCGCCGAGGGCTTCGTGCAGTTCGACGCTCGCCGCCGCGACGTAGCCGTGTTCACGCTGTCCGGAGCGCACGGCAACCCCGCCATCGCCGCGTTCGCCGACGGGCTTTGCGACCAGGGCGACATGGATCCCGCCTTCAAAGCGGGCATCGCGAGCGACGCGCAGACGTCGGACGGCATCATGGCCGTCAAGTGGTCGACGCCGGAAGACGAGCTGGACGGCATCACGAAGTACCTGCGCATTCTGCTCGACGGCGAAGAGGACCTGCACGAGAACCGCACGTGCGTGCTCGTGCCCAACAAGCGCTGGGCGCTCATGGCGCAGCAGGTGCTCAAGCAGCGCGGTTTCGCCGTGGCGCTGGCCGGAGCGTTCTCCCGTTTGGGCGGCGACCCGCGCGACAGCGCCCGCGCCCGCGCGCTCGTGGCGTACACGAAGCTCAACCTGCTGGCCGATCCGCGCGACATGACGGCTTGGCGCAGCTGGTGCGGCTTCGACAACTACCTCACGAACAGCGATGCATGGGGCGGCTTGCAGGCTTTCGCCGAAAAGCGCGAGCTCACGCTCTACGACGCGCTCGCCCTGGCCGACCAGCTGGAAGACGAACCGTTCCTGCGCGCGCACGCCCTGGTCGAGCGCTGGCGCGCGGGCCAGGAGCTTATCGCCGCGAACGCCGGGCGCAAGGGCTTCGGCCTGCTGCACGCCATCGGAGCCGACGATCTGCCCGAGTTCGAGGAGACGGCGCGCGCCCTCGTGGGCGACGAGGATGCGGCAGCGATGTTCGCCCTGCAGCGCACCAACGTCACCGATCCCGCGCTGCCCGACGATCCGCACGTGCTGCACGTGGCCTCCTACGGCGCCCTGTGCGGCATCGAATACGACAACATCTTCGCCATCGCCGCCGTGGACGGCTTCATGCCGCGGCGCGATGCGTTCGAGGTGATCAGCACCGAGGAAGACCGCGAGCGCATCATGAACGAAGAGCGCCGATTGTTCTGCAACAGCGTGTCGAAGGCCAGCAAACGCCTGGTCGTCTCCTATTTCAGCAAAGCGCCGCTCGAGCTTGCCGAGCGTGCCAAGATGCAGGTGGTGCGCGTGAAGGCCGAGGGCAACGGCCGCGTGGCCTCGGTGCGTCCCACCGCGTTTTTGGCCGAAGCGGGAAACGCCGCCCCCGTCACCACCGGCGGTCAAGCCCTCCTCGCCCAGCACGGGCTGAACTAGCCGCCAACGCGCCGCCGCCCAGCGGCGCCGCGAAGCTGCCTTCGTACCGGCGCTCCAGACCAAGAAGAGCCTTCCGACGCGCGGCTACGCAGGCTTTCCCTGCCGCATATCCTGCAGCAGCTCTTTCCGCAGCCGGTAGCGCTTCATCATCCAGCTCGCGTCGTTCGGCGGAAGGCGCTTTCCCGTCAGCTTCGCCACCGCACGCGCCGATTCGTCGAACTTCCGAGCATCGAAGAACTGGTCGGGCGTAATCGAGACCACCGTTACTCCCTGGGAAATCAGCGCGCTGCGACGAGCCGAATCCCGCGTCTCGGCCGCGTTGCCGCTGTGATGCTCGCCGCTGTCGTACTCGACGGCAACGTGCCGCTTTCGCCAATACAGGTCGCATTCGAAGCGTTCGCGCTGAACCAACCCCTTCGTCCGAACCTCGATGCACGCGTTGAGCTCGGGAAGGTCCAAGCCGTATCCGCCGATCATCCGCGACAAGCACAAGGCCATGACCAGGTTCGTCTCCATAGGAGATGCCGACGAGTCCGCAATGAAGCGCAGCGCTCGCAGCGCCTTGTTCGACCCGATGCAGCCGCGCGACTTCTCGACGAAGCGCCTGAGCGAGCGCACGTCGGTCAAAGGCGTGCGTTTCCGAAAACCTCGCTTGTCGCCATCGTACGCATATCGCGAGCACAAGAGACAGCCATACCGAACAAGCTCGACCAGCGACAGCTCCGTCGCCATCTCCACGAAGGACCGCTCGGGCGAGCTGATGTACAGCCCGTCGCGCAACCGGACGAAAGATCCAGCCGGAAAACCGGCACTCCACACGTGGCACACGGGGCTGCCCGTCCGCACGCGATCGTTTGCCTGAGCGACCACGACGTGCAGCGGCACCCCAAACGCATCCAGCTCTCCATCCGTATCCCCCATACGAACGCCGCAGATCGGATGGGCGCGCGACGGCGTGGGAACCGGCAACGCATCGCTCACGCGCCAGTACTCGTAGGCAGACCAATATCCGATGTATACGCTCATGGTTGCAGCATACCGGGCGAGCGGACGAATGGCTAGCCGTCTTTTGGGTCCCCGAATCCCAAAACGGGAAAAAGAGCCCTCCGTGCAAGTTTTTCGACTTCGTGGCAAATACGGCAGAAGCCCACCTGGGGTTTTTCGTTCACAGTTCCGACAAGCGCCCCCGCTTCATTCTCCATGGAACGAAAACGCCTGATGAACGGGTTCCCGTTTTCGAAAGCCTTGCCACGAAGTCGAAAAATTTGCACGGAGGGGCCCGAAAGGAACCCGGGCCCGCAGATCGTCTGCAGGCCCGGCGGGAGGGAGGCAATATCGAGAGGTTTCGGCAACCTACTATGCGGCGACTTCCACACTGTCCAGCAGCTCGGCGAGGATGGACGCATCCTCCTCGGCGAAGCCCATGGCAAGCTGGGCCAACCCCTGGTAGAACAACGTGCGCGAGAACAGCCGCATGTCGTTGGTCAATAGCGGAAGCCAGTTCAGCAGGTGGTCGTGCAGGAAGGTCCGCTGAGTGCGCAACTGCCCCACGGCCTCGTCCTCGTCGCCTGCCGCCAGCGCCTCGGCCGCGCGCAGGCTCATGCGTTGCATGAACTCGAACTCCAGCGCCACGTGGTCCTCGCCCTCGTTCCATGCGCCACGCTTCAAACCGTTCTCGCGCAGCGTCTGCAGCACTTCGGCGCGCGCCTCCTGCATCATCAGGCGACGTTCGGAGGTGTACACGCTCTCGTACGGATAGGCGGCCGAGTACGCGTTCACCCCGTGACCGATGAACGTGCGCACGAAGTCGATGGCGAGCTCGGTGACGCTGTCGTCCCATGCGGTTTTCAGATAGTCGTACAGCAGATGGTACCCTTCGTCCACCTTCGCGTTGCCCGTAGCGGTGGGGAAGCGCATGGCTTGCAGCTCCCGCAAGGAGTCCGCGTCCACTTCCTCGCGGAACAAGTTTGCCAGCAGGCCGTACGTTCGAGCGCGCATGTTCATGAGCGCAACCAGGTCGACGGTTTCCTCAGACATGGTTCTCCTCCTTCTTCGCAGCGGCGGCTGCTTCCACCGAAGGCAGCATCGCACGTCCCAGATCGGTCAGACGCCACGCGTGCTCGCTCCATTCCAGCGCATCGGTGCGCTCCAGCATGTCGATGAAATGGCCGCCGAAACGCCGCGGGCTCTTCACCTCGTCGAACGTGTCCACCAGGTCTTCTATCTCGGGTTTCGTGCACGGACGCTCGTCGACGGCGCACATGACCGCGCGGTACACCTCCACGTAACGGCTGTCGCGATCGAGCACGATGTCGCGGAACGCAGAGCCCTGCGTCAGCCTCTCGTACAGCGCGCTTCCTTCTTCGGTTGTGCGCCACACAGGGTCGACGCGTTCTTTGATCTCGAGAAACGCAACGCCCTCCTCCATGTCCTCGTGCGGCTCGGCGGCTTCGGGCATCTCCAACGTCAAGGCGCCGGCACGTTCGAGCATGCGGCACAGCGTCATGGGCGCGTACACCGAGCGGTTGCTGGCCTGCGCCGCTTCCACGTGCTCGGCCACGCGGCTCGCCGCGCACCCGCCGCGGCACAACCCCATGATGCTCAGCAGCACGGGCCGGCGACCGGGGTTGTGATCCAGCAGCTCCAGCACGGCAGATTCCACGCCGCCTTGGCGCTTGGGGGTGTACACGGCTTCGCGCTGCATGCTCTGGGGCATGTTGCGCATGGTGGGATAGTCGACGGTATCAAGCGGGTTGTCGTCGTCCATGTCCTCCTGGTCGATCTCCAGATCGTCGGCCATCAGAGGATCGAACTCGTCGTCCAAGCCCAGCACGTCGTCGAACGATACGGTAGGCATCATTCCTCCTTCTTCTCTCTTCGCTGCGTTCGAGTATAGGGGCTGCGCGCGACGGCTCATCATCCTACAAGGCGTAATTACGCAGGGATTCGCGCGCATCATACGCCGGGGCCGCGAAATCACCTTGACGCGCGCTTCGCCGGCTCCCTATAATCGGGGCGCGTTGCGAGAAGCGGGGCTTCTTAGGAAAGGAAGCTCCAATGGCCAACGTAGCTTGGGGCAAGAAGATTCTTGCCGTTGCGGTTCTGAGCTGCCTGTGCGCCTCGATCGCGGTTCCTGCCTATGCGTTCTACTACGTCCACGGCGAAGAGAACGTTGCTGCAACCAGCAAGGGCGTCATCGAGGTCACGTGCACGGTGGACGAAACCGCTCAGGGCGGAGGCGTGAAGACCTCGCTCATCATCGTTCCCGAAGGCAGCACCGCCGCTGCTTGCCTGGACGAGAGCGTGGTTTCCAGCAACAGTCAGAACGGCCTTGCGGCCATTCACGACTACAGCGTCTCCAGCTTGGCGGACGAGCTGTCCGGCAAGCAGTACACGTGCACGGTGCACAAGGCCGACAGCCAGAAGCCGGGCACGCACACCGCGTTCGACGGAAGCGGCACCGAGGGCGAGAGCACGCCGCTCGAGCGCTTCGACAGCGTGGTGTTCACGGTGGCGTAATCCGCCGCGCGGGGGTTCGGACGACCAGCCGGGCCCCCGCACACCTCCCGTTCCGGCTCGGCAAGCGCCCCGTTATTCTTCACAAGCCGGCCCGATGCAGCACCGCGACGCCTCAGCACGCCCTCGAAAGCAGACGGGCGCCCTTCCGAACATCATCCTCAGAGGATTATTTTTCTATTACCCCAGATCAAACGTTTGCGCATCGAGCGCAAAACCCTGATCGACTCGCTCACCTCGCTAGAAAAAACAACCTCTGCACGGTATGATGATGCCCAGGGAATCAAGGAGGGGGCTTCATGGGGATTCGCGTTCCTCGCATCACCGTCAACGCCGACTTCGGCGACGACACCGCGTTCGGCGACCTGAGCTTGCTCTCGGTGGGCTACGGACTGCACCAGGCTTGGGTGTACGCCGTCATGTTCGGAACGCCCACCATCTTCGGCACGCAAACCTACGTCACCGGCATGTACGGCAGCCACGCGTCGCTGCCGTTCCTCGTCTCCATCGTCGTGTTCGGGCTGTGCCTGTTGTTCGCCGGCATCACCGACCAGCGGCTGTTGAGGACGTACATCTCGAAGAAGACGCTTGCGGCGGGCGCGGCGCTCATGTCGGCCGGAACGTTGCTGCTGCTTGCGACGCCCGTGATCAGCGGCCCGGCGCTGGAAGCGGTGTCGGGCGTCATGACGGGCATCGGCTCCGCCATCCTGATTCTGTTCTGGGGCGTCGCGTTCGCGCGCTGCGACAGCGCTTCCATCGTGCTGAACTCGTCCATCGCCATCTCCATCGCCATCGGGGTGTACGCCATCGGCCTGCATTACGGGCCGTTCCCCATCGCCGGCATCCTCGCGGGCATCATCCCGCTGCTGGAGCTCGCCATCCTCTGGAACAAAACGCCGGCGCCGTATTCCGAGCGCAACGAGGTTCCCATCTTCAAACCGCTTCCGGTGAACCATGCCAAGTTCTTCCTGCGCTTCGGCATTCCCGTGTTCGTGTTCGGCGTGGCGTTGGGCACGCTGCGGCAAACGTCCATCCAGTACATCGTGCCCGCCTCGAACGTAGGCGACCAGATCGCCATGCTGCTGGCCGCCGGATTCGCCTCCGTAGTCATCCTCGTGACCATCGTGGCCCTTGGCGGCGGCGACAAATGGAGCCGGTACTTCCGCCCGCTCGTCCCCTTCATCGCCGTCACGCTGTTCTTCCTGCCGCTTTCCGAAATGAGCGACAACACGTTCGCCACCATGTTCTTGGTGATGGGCTACCTGTGCTTCGAGGCGCTGATGTGGATATTCTTCGGCGAGCTGGCGCAACGCTTCCGCTTGTCGCCCATCTACGTGTTCGGCCTGGGACGCGGCATGTTGGCGCTGGCGGGGCTGGCGGGTTCGCTGTTTCCCATCGTGGCGGCGAACTGGGTGCATCTGCTTCCGTTCGGCGAACAGGGCGTCATCGTCATCGTGCTGCTGATTATGGTGGTGGCATACGCGCTGCTGCCGCGCGAGCGCGAGATCGAGGCCATCGTCGCACCGTGTCCGCTGGTGAAAGCCGTGTCGTTGGAATTGAGCGACCGCGTGCGGCCGCTAGGGCAAGCGGGATCGGCCGGCGAGGGAGCCGCCGCGGCCGCGCAATCTGGAAACAACGCGACGGCAGCGACCAACGCGCCTGCACCTGACGCCGAGATCGCGCCCGAACCCGAACCGACCGCGCGGCGCGCCCCTTCGCTGCTGGAACTCAGCAGCGCACGCCGAGCAGACGAGGGCGAAGAGCGAAAGGGAGGCGGCCGCTTCCGCGCGAAGTGCGAGACGGTTGCCAACACCTACCTGCTTTCCCGGCGCGAGACGGAGATCATGTTCTTTCTGGCGAAGGGGCACAACGCCGCGTACATCCAGGAAAAGCTCTACATCTCGGAAGGCACCGCGAAAACCCACATCCGCCACGTCTACAAGAAGACGAACGTCCACAGCCAGCAGGAGCTCATGCGCCTCGTCGAGCTTGCGGATCCCGCCGAATAGCGAGCTTGCCCCTCGCCGATTGCAGCGCGCGGCCTCCGCGACCGCTCGCAAATCCCGCGTTCCGTGCACAAACCTGGTCGTCGATCCGCAGGCGCGTTCGCACGATCTCGACACGCTCGCGCGGTTGCACGGCGTTCCCCTTCGCCGTCGTGCAGTTCGCGACGCAAGGTTTGCCTCACCCCAGCTCCCGCTGAAACGCCAGGCGCCTTCGCGCTCGCACAACCGCACGACATCCCTTGCAGCTACGCCGTCAACGCGAGCAAGAAACGGTTTTCGAGGGCGCTTCTGCAAATTTTTCGACCTTGTGGCAACGCCTCTTATTCATGAGATGTTCTGACCAGGCTTTTCTCCGCATCTCAAAAGCGCACGCACTACCGTGACAAATCGGCGAACACCTCGACCAGGGAAAACGATTGCCGCGCGTGCCACGAAGTCGAAAAACTTACAAATACGGGTCGTATTTCCGCTTTGGGTACGCAACCGACCGTCGACGCGCGACTACGAGGGAGAAACGCAAGCTCGCACCACGGCGCAACGAGCGCGCAAATTCGTCAGCAACCTCGCGTAGCCCTGCTTCCCAATCGTCCACGCCTTCGCGCAAACCCCGCCTCTCAGCCACCCGCACTCCGGCGTAACCCCTGCTTCCCAATCGTCCGCACCCTCGCAGATCCCGCTTCCCTATCGTCCACGCCCTCGCGCAAGCCCCGCTTCACAATAATGACGATTGCGTAAAGGATGGGGCGCGGGCAGGGGGTTTATGGCAAGATGGAACATTGCATAGTCATATGCAGGGACACACGAAGTAACCTGGTTGCGTTTGGGCACGCGATCGCGCGGAACACGCCAGCGCGGCGTTGCCTCCCGTGCGCGAACCCGGCATCCGCCGAGGTTCGAGCCACGCACCATTAAAGGAGATGCAATGGGCTTTCTTTCGAGATTCGAAGGCAGGATGGAAGACACGTTCGAGGGCGCTGCCGACAAGATGTTCGACGCTCCCATCTCGCCGGTCCAGATAGCGAAAAAGGCCGAGAAGCAGATGCGCCGCGAGAAGATGGTTGGCGCCGGCAAGCAGTACGCCCCCACGCTGTACACCGTGCTAGTGAACCCGGACGACGACCGCCGCCTGATGGGTTACTACCCCACGTTGGCGGGCGAGACGGAAACGTACCTGACTGCGAAGGCCTCCGAACAGGGCCTCGTGATGGACGGCCAGCCGCTCGTGCGCTTCATCGTGGACGAGGACCTGAAGCACGGCAAGTTCGACATCATCGCCGAAGCGGTGGCCGCTCCCATCATCGCACAGCTGCGCGCCGAGGAGATGCATCGTTACGGCCTGGCCGCCGCTCCCGCGCCCGGCGGGTACGGCGCCCCCGCGCAGCCCTACCCCGCGCAGCGCCCTCAGGCGCCGGCTCCGCAGCAGTACGGCGGATACAACCAGGACTACGCCGCCCCGGCTCCCGCGCCCGCCCCGTACGGCGGCTACGACCAGTACGATCCCCAAAGCCAGTACGAGCCCGCGCCCATGAACGTGGACGCGTACGGCCAGCCCCAGCAGCTCCCCTACGTGCCGGAAGACGAGATCGACCGATCCATCGACTACGGCGAGTACACCTTCGACAGCCGCGACTTCGACGAGCAGCGCGACAGCATCCAGCCTCTCGACCGTCCCGAAGCCGTGGATCCGTTCGCCATCGGCGCAGCCGCAGCCGGTGCGGGAGTCGCCGCCGGCGCCGTTGCCGGAGCGGGTATGGGCGCCGCGACGTCGCAGCCCTACCCCGCCCCGCAGCCGCAACCGCAGGCCCAGCCGCGCATGGCCGCCGAAACCGTCGTGTTCGCCGGCGGGCAGCAAGCGGCGACCCCCATGCCCGCGCAGGCCGCGGTGCGCGCCCGCCTCATCGACACCACGAACAACCGCGCGTACGACCTGGCGTCGGCGCGCCTGCTCATCGGCCGCGAGTCGAAGAACGACATTGCCGTGCACGACGTGAACGCATCGCGCACGCACGCCGAGCTGCGCTTCGAACCGCAAGGCGTATGGACTATCACCGACCTCGGCTCCACGAACGGCACCCTGGTGAACGGCCGCGAGGTTGCCACCCAGCCGCTCTCCGAAGGCGACCGCATCACTATCGGCATGACGAACTTCATGTTCACCCAAGCCTGAGCGGAAACGGAAGGATAACCCGTGATCGACGTCGTACTTCTTATCGTACGCCTCCTGTTCGTCGCGCTACTGTACCTGTTCCTGTTCGCAATTATGAAAACGGGCATCGGGCTGGTGCGCGGCCAGCGCAAGAAGGAACGCACCTGGAACCTCTCGGTGGAGAAGGGGCCGAAGGAGCTGCGCGGCGTATCCATCGTCGTTCGCGGGCCCGTCATCGTGGGCCGCAGCCCCGGAGCCGACATCGTGGTGGGTGCCGGATACGTGTCCGGCCGCCATGCGCGTTTCCAGCTTATGGGGCAGAACCTGTTCGTTGAGGACCTGGGATCCACGAACGGCACGGGCGTGAACGGCCAGCCCATCACCGAGCCTACCGCTCTTCGGAACAACGACGTCGTGAACGTGGGCGACGTGGCCATTCGCGTGAGGTTCGCCTAATGGCCGCCGATCGTTCGTACAAATCCACTCCGCGCACCCGCAAGGGGGCGCTCACCTCGTTCGGCAGCCGCACCGACATCGGCTGCCTTCGCGATCACAACGAGGACAGCCTCGTGGTCACGCCGCCCCTGTTCGCCGTCGCCGACGGCATGGGCGGCCACGCCGCAGGCGAAGTGGCGTCCGAGATAGCCGTGCGCGTGCTGTCCGAACTTGCCCCCGAACATCCTGACGGGGAAGCGCTCGGCCGCGCCATCGAGGAGGCGAACCGCGCCGTCATCCAAGCAGCGCGCGAAGGGCGCGGCCGCCAAGGCATGGGAACCACCATGACCGCGGCCATGCTGGAAGGCGAGCGACTGGTCATCGCCCAGGTAGGCGACTCGCGCGCGTACCTGCTGCACCAGGGCAAGCTCCAGCAGCTCACGCGCGACCACAGCCTGATGGCCGACATGATCGAGGCCGGGCAGCTCACGCCCGAAGAGGCGCGCACGCATCCGCAGCGTTCGGTGATCACGCGCGCGCTGGGCAGCGACGCGCACCTCCACCCCGACATCTACGAGATCAACGTCGAAACCGGCGACCGCCTGCTCATCTGCTCCGACGGCCTGTCGGGCATGATCTTCGACGACCAGATCGAGAATACCCTGCGCCGCGTGCAAGACCCGCAGCGCTGCGCGTCGCAGCTGGTGAACGAGGCTATCGCGGCGGGCGGCCACGACAACGTCACCGTCATCGTGGCCGACGTGACCGGCTACGCCGAAGTGCGCCGTAAGAAGCTTGCGCGCAAGACCAAGCTGTCCATTGCGCTGGTGCTGGTGCTGTTCGCGGCCATCGTCGCCGGAGCCGCCTGGGGCACGCAAACCTACCTGAACACCGCCGCTTATCTGGCAAACGACAACGGCAAGGTGGCCGTTTATCGGGGGGTTCCCGGCTCGGTGCTGGGGCTGTCGTTCTCGCACCTGGAACGCACCACCGACGTGACGGTGGCCGATCTGCAACCAGGCGTGGCTAACCGGCTGAACGAGGGCATTCGCGTGGACGACATGGAAGCGGCCGATGCTCTCGTGAAGGAGTACGAGGACGAGATCGCCGCACGCTCCAAGAACCAGGCGGAAGGCGGCAACGCCGAAAGCGGCCGAAACGCGGACGCGAAGGATGCGTCGGACGCTAAGAACGGCGGTGCCGCGTGACGCGCCGCAATGTAGAACTCGTCCTGCTGCTGGTGGCGGCGCCCGTGGTGGCGCTGCTGTTCGCCATGATCGCCATCAACCAGGGGCAATCGCTCGACATGACCACCCTCGGCGTGCCGGCGGCCATCTTCGTGGCCTTCGTCATCGCGCACCTCGCCGTGCGCAAGTTCGCCGCCAACGCCGACCCGGCCCTGCTGCCCCTCTCGTTCGCGCTGTCCGGAATCGGCATCGCGTTCGTCACCAGCCTGGCGCCCAACCTGGCCGTCGGCCAGGTGATGTGGTTGTTCGTGGGCGTAGCGTGCATGGTGCTGGTGCTGGTGTTCGTGCGCAACCTCGACAAGGTGGCGAACTACAAGTACACGCTCATGATCGTGGGCTTCCTGCTGCTGCTGTCGCCGCTGGTTCCGGGCCTCGGCCAGGAGATTTACGGCAGCCGCATCTGGCTGCATATCGGCAGCTACTCCTTCCAACCGGGCGAGATCGCCAAGATCGTGATCGTGCTGTTCCTGGCGGGCTACCTCGCGCAGAACCGCGAGATGCTGTCGGTGTTCACCTGGCGCGTGGGCCCGTTCAGGCTTCCCGACATCCGAACGTTGCTGCCGCTGCTGCTGATGTGGGGCATCGCGCTGGTCATCGTCGTGTTCGAGAAGGATCTGGGCAGCGCGCTCGTGTTCTTCTTCGTGTTCCTGGTCATGCTGTACGTGGCTACGGGAAAGAAGTTCTACCTGGTCATCGGTTTGGGTCTCATCGCCATCGGCGGCATCGGCGCGTTCATGGCCTTCGGCCACGTGCAGGTGCGCGTGAACACCTGGCTCGACCCCTTCGCCGATGCGCAGAACACGGGCTACCAGCTGACGCAGGCCATCTACTCCATCGCCGACGGCGACTTGTTCGGCGTCGGCATCGGGCGCGGCCTGGCCGAACAGATCCCCGTCGTTGAGAGCGACTTCATCTTCGCGGCCATCGCAGAAGAGATCGGCCTTCTGGGCGCGGCCGGCGTGCTGCTGCTGTTCCTGTGCTTCGCCGTGCGCGGCTTCGTGACGGCGGCGCGCGCGAAGAGCGACGTCAGCTCGTTTGTGGCCGTGGGTCTCACGTCCATGATCGTGCTGCAGGCGTTCATCATCGTAGGCGGCGTGACCAGGCTCATCCCGCTGACGGGTCTTACCCTGCCCTTCATCAGCCAGGGCGGCTCGTCGCTTTTGGCCAGCTTCATCATCGTAGGCTTCCTGCTGCGCTGCGGCGACGAGGGCACGGGCGTGGGTCAGGAGATGGCCAGCGCCACCACCTCGCTGCACGCCAACAGCGTACTGGGCCGCGTGTCGCTGGGCAAGCGCCTGAACCACAGCATGCTCTTGTGCTCCGCCCTGTTCGCGCTGCTGGTAGCGAACCTCACGCTCATCATGGTGGTGCAGGCCGACTATTACCAGAACATGCCGGGAAACAACCATACGCTTGCGAAAGAAGCGCGCTCGGAGCGCGGCACCATCGCCACGTACGACGGCGTGGTGTTAGCGCGCAGCGTGAAGGAGGAAGACGGCACCTACGAGCGAGAGTACCCGGCGGGCGACTTGGCCAGCCACGTGGTAGGCTACTCGTCGCCTCAGTTCGGCAACTCCGGCATCGAGAAGGCGTACAACGACACGCTGAAAGGCGAAGAGAACTTCGCATCGTGGACCGACGTGCTGAACTCGTTCGCCGGCATCGGCACCGCGGGAAACGACGTGACGCTCACCCTCAACTCGAAGATCCAGCAAGCCGCGCAGGATGCGCTTGCCGGACGCAAGGGCGCGTGCGTGGTGATGGATCCCGACACAGGCGCCATCCTGGCCATGGCCTCGGCTCCCACATACAACGCGGCCGACTTCGCGGCGGTCATCGAGCAGGCGAACGCGAACCCTGACGACAGCACCCTCGTCGATCGCGCGGCAGGATCGCTGTACGCACCGGGCTCCACGTTCAAGATCGTCACGCTGGCCACCGCGCTCGAGGACGACGTGGCCGACGAGGACACGGTGTTCTCCTCGCCCGGCACCATGGAGATCGGCAACGCAACCGTCTCTAACTTCAACAAAGCGAACTACGGCAGCCTCACCTTGGCCCAAGCAACCGAGCTTTCGTCGAACACGGTGTTCGGCCAGCTAGGCGTAGAGATGGGCGCTGACAAGCTGGTCGCCGGAGCCGAGAGCTTCGGCTTCAACAAGGAGATCGACTTCCCGCTGTACACGCCCGAATCACTCATGCCCTCGGCCGAGGACCTGCAAAAGAGTCCCTGGGAGCTGGCATGGGCAGCCGCCGGCGAGCCGGTGGGAGACACCACGCGCCCCGGCCGCGAGAGCCCGGCCGGCCCCCAGGCCACCGTGCTCGAGATGGCCATGGTGGGCACAGCCATCGCCAACGACGGCGTCATCATGCAGCCCTACCTCGTCGACAGCGTGAACAACGCCAACGGCGAACGCAGCTTCTCGGCCTCTCCGACGAAACTGATGCAAGCCGTCAGCAAGACCACGGCCGGACGCGTGCGCGACGTGCTGCTGGGCGTCGTGCAGAACGGCATCGGCACCGCGGCCGCCATCCCCGGCATCGACGTAGCCGGCAAAACCGGCACCGCCGAGAAGGAGAACGGCAACGACAGCTGGTTCGTGGGCATGGCGCCGGCCGAGGATCCGCGCGTCGTGGTGGCCATCGTCATCGAGGACGGCGAAGAGGGAGTGGGAACCGCTAAAGCGCAGAATGTATTGAAAACAGCTTTGGAAGTTCAGGGACTTTTGTAGATAAGGTATGCTGATGGCCCGTATACTGTCTGGAAGAAGTATACAGCCCAGCATGTAACCTAAAGGAGCTAAAACGTGACCGGAAACATGATAGGCAGGGTATTCAACAACCGCTACCAGATAACCGAGCGCATCGGCATCGGCGGTATGGCAGAGGTGTACCGGGCGCAGGACAACGTGCTTGGCCGTCTGGTCGCCGTGAAGGTCATGCTGCCCCAATACGCCGCCGACCCGAACTTCACGCAGCGCTTCAAGCAGGAAGCCGCCGCTGCAGCCAACCTCCAGAGCCCCTACATCGTGAACGTGTACGATTGGGGTCAGGACGAGGGCACCTATTACATCGTCATGGAGTTCGTGCGCGGGTCCGACCTTAAAACCGCCATCATCGAGCGCGGCGCCATCAACCAGCGCAAAGTCGCCGAGATCGGCTCGCAGGTATGCCAGGCGCTTTCCGTGGCGCACGGACTGGACATCATCCACCGCGACATCAAGCCGCAGAACATCATGGTGCAGCCCGACGGCAACGTGAAGGTCATGGACTTCGGCATCGCGCGCGCGAAGAATTCCGTCATGACCCAAACCTCCTCGGTGCTGGGCACGGCTCACTACATCTCCCCCGAGCAGGCGCAGGGCAAGGACCTCACCGCCACCAGCGACATCTACTCGCTGGGCATCGTGCTGTACGAGTCGGCCACGGGACGCTTGCCGTTCGACGGACCCGATGCCGTGAGCGTGGCCATGAAGCAGGTCAACGACCTGCCCGTGCCGCCGCGCGAGATCAACCCCGATATCGATCCCGCGCTCGAGGCCATCATCATGAAGGCCATCGCGAAGAACCCGGCCGACCGCTTCGCCACCGCGAAGGACATGCGCCTCGCGCTGAACGACTACCTGGCCGGACGGCCCGTCAACCTGGGCGAAGGCTTCACCAGCGCCGAGACCGTGGTCATGGGCGGCGTGGTGCCCCCCGTCGGCGTGGCCGACGGCACGGCCGTCATGCCCGCGATGGGCGGCGTCAGCCCCGCATCCCCCACCGCGGCGCAGCGCTCCTACAACGCGAACAACACCAGCGGGAAGAAGAACAACAAGAAGACCATCGCCATCGTCATCGGCATCATCGCGGCTCTTGCCGTGGTAGGCGGCATCGCGTTCGCCCTCATGTCGGGCAGCGGGAACGACAAAGACAAGGTCGCCGTTCCCAGCGTGGTAGGCCAGACGGTGGATCAGGCCACAGCCGCCATCGAAGGAGCCGGTTTCGAGCTGGGGAAGGTGGAGGAGTCGTTCGACGACAAGGTCGAATCCGGCAAGGTGATCAGCCAGGATCCGAAGGGCGACAGCAAGCAGGCCAAGGGCACTAAGATCAACCTCACCGTGTCGAAGGGCGTGCAAGAGATCACCGTGCCCGATCTGACGGGCATGACTGCCGATCAAGCGCAGAAAGCGCTCACGGCCAGCGGGCTGAAGTACGCAAAGGGAGCCGCCGAGTACTCCGACACCGTCGAGAAAGACCACGTGGCGCGCCAGGACATCGCAGCAGGCGAGAACGTAGCCAAGGACACCGTGGTCACGTACTACCTGTCGCTAGGCTCCGAAGGCATCGAGGTTCCCAACGTGGTGGGCATGTCGCGCGGAAACGCCGTGACCACGCTGAATAACGCAGGCCTGATCGTGGATACCGACAACTACACCTACGAGGCCAGCGACCAGCCGGAAGGCACGGTGCTCGCCCAAACACCCGCAGCAGGCTCGAAGCTGCAAAAGGACGGCTTGGTGGCGCTAACGCTGAGCAAGGGGCCCGAGAAGAAGACGTTCTCCGTCGCGGTCAACGCGAATGGAGGCGGCAAGATCTCGGCCAGCGCTTCGTCGGTAACCGAGGGCGACAGCGTCACCATCACCATCACGCCCGATAGCGGCTACGAAGTAGCATCGGCCAGCGGCTTGGACGACGTGCCGAAGTCAGGCGGCACCTTCACCATCTCGAATGTGAAGGCGAACGTCAACGTGAACGTGACCTTCCAGGCAGTTACGCCATCCCCCACGCCGGATCCCAAGCCAACCGACGACACCAACAAGAACTAGGAATCTCCGCGATGCGTCTTCGGGCGCATCGCTTTTTTTATGCGTCCTGCAAGGCGTCCTGCAAGCTCGGGGCAAGCCGGACGATTAATGCTACAATATCAAACGCGCCTCCGTAGCTCAGGGGACAGAGCACCGCTCTCCTAAAGCGGGTGCCGCGCGTTCGAATCGCGCCGGGGGCACCATTTGGAAGTTTCACGAACGGCCTGTTGATCAGGCCGTTCGTGTTTTTTCAAAGCAAGTTCTATCTCATATTGCGTGCTTTCGCACGAATCAAAGTTCATCACGGCCACGGCGGTGCTTTCATACAGCCAAACTTTAGATACAAAAGTAAGCGTGATCTGCTCGTCCGACAACGCGCCCTTCGACATATCAGAGAAGAACGCTCGGAGTTCTTCTCTGCTGACACTGTTTTGCTCGCGCTTCAATTCCTCTATGCGCTTCTCCAAAGCGCGCTCTTGCGCATCGAGCGCGGCAATTTTCGGCTTTACGTGATTAAAATCAAGGCCTTCAGCGACCGCTGACAAAAGATTGTCGCGCTGCTTTTTTACCGCTCTTATGTCTTTCCTTACTGCTTCTATGGTTGCCTTCGACTGACGTTCATCCCTAAACTGGATATGCCTGTCAATTAGATAATCAACCAGCGCGGCATCGCGTAGCATTTCGCGCACGCCTGAAACAACTCCTTGTTCTACAGTCTCTTTATTGAACGACCCCAAGCACGCCTTGCGTTTCCCCCGGCAGCTATAACGCCAGTATTCGATGCCGCTTCCGCCAATTGCGGTTTCGCCGTGCATAGGCTCTTTGCACTTGGAGCATATTAGCTTCCCGGAAAGCAGGTAGTCGGCATTCGTCTTCAAACGCCTTCTGAATCCCAACTTTTCGATGCAAGACAGCTTTTGCGACATGCTCACAATCGCTGGCATACCGTCTTCTATGTATACAAGGGGAACGGGTCGCCCGAGATCATCAAGCACGTCATTTCCAGCTTCGTCTTTTTTTACACCCCACATATATACGCCCGCGTAGCGCACGTTCTTCAACATGCTTACAACGAAACCGTATCCGGGGTCTTTGCCGCGCGCCGTTTTCACTCCGATACTCAACAGCCAATCCAGTATCTGCTTCGGCGCTACACCCGAAAGAAAATCGACGTGGATGCGTTTTGCAATGGGCGCTTTCTCCGGGTCAAGCGTGATCTTGTCGCCATCGTGGCTATAACCGTACAACGGATAGCCCAGGTACTGGCACTTCCTAGCTTTGCCAAGCATACCACGCATCGTATCTTCCGCGCTCTGCCGTGATCTGACTTCGGCGAACAGCGCGTTCAAAGCCTTCGTGCTGGTCGCTTCGATTGACGTACCGGCGATGTTCTCTTTCACCGATTCGAAAGTCACTCCGCCGTTCTTGCGCAGCACGTGTTCGTAATAGTATTGCTCCTCGATGTTCCGCGCGAACCTATCCATCTTCCAAACAAGGATTATTTCAAACATGCCCGTCTTTGCATCCTCGATCATGCGCAAGAAATTCGGGCGGTCATCGCTTCTGCCACTCATGGCGTAGTCGCAATATTGCATCACGACAGTGTACCCGTGGCGCTCGGCGTATTTATTGCATTCATAAAGCTGATCTTCTATGGACGCATCGCGCTGTTTGTCACAACTGAATCGCGCATAGATGGCTACACGAATTAGCTTGCGAGACATGGTAGAATATCCTTGCCTTTCATTCGAAAACGAAATGTCTTTCTGGTTCGGTGATTAGGCAGACCCCCTGTAGCCGCCAAGCTATTGCAGGGGGTCATTTCATTTGTACAAAACAAGGGTTCTGTACAAGATTCCAGCTTCATTATCAAACTTTATATCAACTATTTCCCTTCCCTGATTCTGAATATAGCTTAGAACCTGATCGAGTTCTGAACTATATTTTTCATCAACGGCAAGGGTTTGCGGCCTGGAAATTTTCCCATTTGAAACCAACAGCAAAACATGCGTCAAGCCGTCTTGGGATGCTAAATTCTGCAATGCCTGCTGCGCGGCATTGTCAATTAAAGCTTGCTGCTTATCTGAACTGCCACCAAATAAAGCCATCATTCATCCCTTCTAGGCGATAGCCGCACGGCTGGAAAATGGATGATCTTGCATTTCTTTTTTCTCATACTTGCCAGATGACACCAGATCGTCCGCGTATCCAAGAAGCTTTGCCATTCCTTCATCGTTGAGCAATTTGACGGTTCGCAACAGTTTATTTATCTCGTCATCATCAACAATATCGCTACATTCAGAATTGTTAAGTTGCCCGTACTTTGTACCAAGAATTGTATCGGTGGACACACGATAGTAGTCGGCAAGCATTGATAGCTTGTCGCCATTTAAGCTTCTGCTACCTTGCTCCCAACTTCTGTACGTGCTAAGAGCAATTCCTAAATCTGCGGCAACATCTTCTTGAAGCTTCCCAAACGATTCACGTATTTGCTTCAGATTGTTTTTCATCGCTGCCCCTTTCTGTGCATACGGTAACACATTTTGTCGCAGTAGTAAAACAAAACCTATTGCAGAGTGATATGTTTTGTGTTAGTCTCGATTAAGCAGTGATACAGATCGTGTTACTAGGAGCAATTATGACTAATGCAATCGCAAGTGAGCGGAAACGGAAGGGTCTGACCCAAACTTCGCTGGGCAACATGATCGGGAAAGATCGCTCCACTATCGGAAGGTGGGAATCTAACCCGCGAGTGGCAGATTGCGGCGATCTTGAAAAGCTTGCCGATATTTTTGACTGTTCGGTTGATTACTTGCTCGGCAGGACTGACGAGCGCACCCCGTCGATGCGCAAGGCGGGCTAACCATGGATGGGCGCAAGTACGTGGCTTCCTTCATTGCTAACGCCGAAGGTGTCAAGAAGATAAAGCTGCATCTGGTAGCTGGGTCAGATACAGCAGCTGTACAGCATGCCGTCATCTATGCGACGAAGATGAACCTGTCTGACCTGCCGAAGTTGCTACACGTCTACGAAGCCGATAACGATTGGAACGAGGGCAGGGAGATAGTGACATGCTTCGGTTAGAAATCCTTCAGACCAAGAAGCTGAATCGCAGCATCGGTGAAGCCCGTGTAGCATGGCGCTCCGTTACTGAAGGAACCACTAGTAACAAGCCCTGCCGCCGCCAGTTCGCGCATATCGTCCAACGCTGCGGAATCGCCGTACACGAGTTCACCGTGAACGTATTCGGAAAAATCAGCGCCGCCAATGCACGCCTTCGCGATGTTTTCAAGCGTCGCCTTCGCACTGCTGCTTACAGCCATGGTGTCTACCTTCCAGAAACGATGATGGCTAAGTATAGCGCAGTGCAAATCAGATCGCGTGCGGGCATGACAACGGGCGGGCGCGGTACGCAAAATGGAGGCCAGACACTCAAAAACTGTCCTAACAAGACCGCCCCCTTTCTGGTCAGTGAAACGAACAGGGGCTTTTTGAGAGCCGACAGCAATGCTACCTGCTTCGGAACCCGTTGTCATGTTCGCACGCGATCTGATGCGTTGCGTGGCGAATGCGAGCCTTGCGACCGCCGAATATCGCCCATGTGCGAATCGCTCACGAAGACAGGCGCTTTGATGTTCGTCCCCGCCTACCTGTCTTTGCTGCTTGCCATGGCTGTACCGTTCGCTCCCGGCGATGCCCTTCGCTTTCTGCTGCTGTCGCTGTGCTTCATGTTCCTCGGTGCCGGTGTCGCTTTCCTTGTCGCGTCTGATATCGTTCGGGGGCGTTAGCCATGGCTCGCAAGCAAAAGCAGAAGCGCAGCCCTTGGACAACGGCAGAACTGACGCTGCTGGAAAACCATGCCAACGAAGGCATAGACGCGTTGTCGAAGCTGCTGCCGAAACATTCAATGCAATCCATTCGCAGCACAGCATCGCGAAACGGAATATCAATCGCGCGCCGCTGGTACTGCCCGATGTGCAACCGGGAAGTGTATGTACCCCTGAAGCCATCGACGGGCTGGTGCCGCGAGTGCAGCAAGAAGCGCACCCTTGACGAGAATCAGCGCGTGAACCGCGAACTTCGGCTGCGCAACCTCGGAATTGAAACAGAAGAACAGCGCATAGCCGATCTGGATAAGCAGATAAACACCCTCTATCAAGACAATTCAAGATTGCGAAAATCTAAGCCACAACGAAGCAACATGGGAGCCGACCAGCGCAAACATAAGGAAGGCTCAACATGAAAGATTGCGAAGTGTTCTTTCACACCCGTATCGCAGAACTGTTCGAACAATGGAAGGAGGGCGAACATGCCAAAAAAGAGAATGAGCGCCCCGCTGCAAACGAAAGCGCTCAAACACCAAAAGGCAATACATATGTTATCACACGGCGCAAGGCTTCTTAGCCTGACCTGCGTCGCCATCTCGGCTGCTGTCGGCGCTGTCTACATCGCCGCCGCAGTGATGGGGGGTGCGGACAATGCGTGACGCGCGCATCACCTTTCCCGAAACCGAAGCTTCCGCTTGCATCCGCAAGCCAGAACGCGGCCTGAAGCACGACATGGTGCAGCTGATGCGCGACAACACCCGCCTGCGCGGTGAGAACTTCGCGCTGCGCATGGAGATCGCCCGTCTGAAGGCGCAGACCGGCGGTGATCAGGCATGAGCGAAGAAGAATACATGAACGTCATCTACAGGAAGACCGAACAGGGCATGCGGTGCGAATTCGCCGTCCACTCCACGCTTGTACGCGAGTTCGTGGAGGAAATCATAGACAACTGCTTCGACGCGAAGGTTGAGTGCGACCCGAACTTTGCGCTGGGCTTCGCCGCAGCCATCGACGCGTTCACCCATGGCCGCATCGACTTCAGAGGTGCGGTTCCGACCGTGAACGACGCGTGGCACGACGTGAACGACGTGACGGGCAGGCCGTGCCGCGTGACCGACTGCATGCGCGTCTACTGCGACGGGGCGGTGTCGTAGTGAAGCCTGTCGTGATAAAGCACCATGCGGACGGCACGCCCTACGCAAGGCCGTACCTTGGCATCAACGCCGTTACCAAAGCGCCGATGCGCCCGTACAAGCGCTTCCCCGAAGCCGCCAACGACGAGGAAGCGCAGGAAATGGCGCAGGAGTGGGTGAACACCATCGCGGCGGCTGCTGATCTGCACGTGAGCGTGAAGCTTGTTGAAATGCTCGCGCGCTACATCGACCGGCTTGAAGCGAACGGCAAGTCACCGAACACGATCAAGACGTACCGGTCGCTGCTGCAATGCTATGTCGCGCCGAACGTCGGCAACGTCGGCGTTGGCGAACTGAAGCCCTACATGGTCGATGGCCTGTACAACGTCATCCTGATGCGCGAGAGCCGCAAGGGCGGAACCATATCGCCCAACACGGTCATCAAGCTTCACTGGTTCCTGTCGGGAGCGTACCGCTACTTCGTCCGCGAAGGCGTGTGCGAGTTCAACCCCATGCTGTCGGTGACGAAGCCGGAACGCGATCTGACCGAAGCCGTAGCGTTCAACGAATCGGAATTCAACGTCTTGTCGAAGGCGCTCGCGAAGGCCGTCAACGAGCCTGCGGAGAGCCGCGAAGCGATCTTCAGGCGCAACGCCATGTTCTCGGCGTACCTCGCCCTGTGGAACGGCGAGCGCTGCGGAGAAGTGCTTGCGAACAGCAAGGCCGATGCGCAGCTTTTCAGGCAGCTGATGCACATCGGAAACACGCTCGTGGAGAAGAAGGGGCATCTGTACCGCAAGCCCAAGCCGAAGTCCAAGCGCAGCCGCAACATATCCATCTACGATGACGTGTGCGCGAACATCGAACGGCACTACGAATGGCAGGCCGAATACCTTCCCGCCGCGAAGCAGAACGACTACAACCGCATGATCTGCTGCACGGCTGACGGCGGGCTTATGCGCCCTTCGACGGTCAGCACGGAGTTCAGCGCCCTGCTCAAAACGCTCGGCCTGCCTCGCGGCACCAGCTACCACACGCTGCGCCATACGCACGCGACCTGGCTGCTGCTTCAGGGGGTCGATCTGAAGACCATCGCAGAGCGGCTAGGGCATGCCAACGAAGCAACCACGCTGTCGCTCTACGCGCACGTCATGCCGGGGCGCGACGAAATGGCCGCAGCGGCCTTCGCGGAAGCCGCAAAGCGGATGGGCGGTGCGCTATGACCGACCAGCTGATGGGCATCGACTACTTTTCCCTGTCAACGCTCATGAAGGACGATGACAAGGTGTTCGACCTGAAGTACCGCTACGCCGTGCCGGAGGGCGCTACGGGCGAAGCCTACGACAACGACGCGGCCTTCGCAGCCTACGGGCGGTTCGTGGAACTGCTCGCGTCGATCTACCGCGAAGGGTTCTGCCTGCAAATGTCGAAGCAGACGCGTCTGCGCCTTAGCCAGCAGCTGGGGTTGGCGCTCCCGGCGTTCGACGCGTTCATTGAAACCTGCGTCGAGGTCGGGCTGTTCGATTCGTCGCTGTGGAATGCCGAACGCGTGCTTACCTCGCACGGCATACAGACCCGCTACTTCCACGCCGTCAAGCGCCGCAAGGGCAGCTTGCCGACCGATCTGAAGCCTTTCATCCTGCTCGGCTCTAACGAATGCGAACAGGATGCAGACACGGAAGGCTCTGCAACGTCTGACGATGCGCGCACCGTGCAAACACCATGTGAACATGATGCGAACACGCTGCATACAGAATCCGACATAGAAAAGAAAAGAATAGAAAAGAAAAGAATAGAAAAGAATAAAAGAGGAAAGAAGAAAATAACGGCTTCTTCTCTTTCGAATTCGCTTCTTTTCGAGCCGAAGCAGCAGCCCTATCCGCTCGCATGCCTTTCATGCGCATCGGGCGACGGCCATGCGTACTTGGACGATGAAGACGCGCCGCACCCGACACCGTGGGATGCGCTCGTCTCGCGATTCGGGCATGTGACCGGCGGCATGAGCATAGAGGGCTTCGCTCGCGATGTTTCAAAGCAATGCCCAGCGGCCTGCCCCGAAAGCGACGTGCAGGTTTCGAAGTGCTTCAAGCTGCTGTCCGACGCGCTGGTGAAGTACGACCCGGCGAAGTGCGCTTCACCCACTCCGCTTGCGCTCGCGATCTTGAAAGACAGGGTGATCGAGGATGACTAGGGCGATCAACTACAAGAAGGCTACGGGCTACGCATGCCCGACGTGCGGCGGGATGCTCGAATACCTGTTCCGCGAGGACAGGCGCGGGCGCATGCAGCGCTATGAAACGACCACGCGGCACAAGAAGCGCATTGCGCCAGACGATGTTGCGGTTGATAAAGTGCGCAAGGTTTCGGCCTACGAATCGAAGAAGGTCGGCGTTGAGTACATCCACACGGGGAAGTTCTGCTGCCCGGTCTGCAACTGCGTCATGAGCGAGGGGCAGGCCGTGGCGAAGACCTTCGCCGAAGACGAGTTTCCGCCCGACTACTACGTTTCGAGCGAACCGGTCTACGTTGACCCCGACCGCATAGCAGCAGACCTGCTTGCGATGATGCGCGGCGAGTACCGCAGCAGGTCGCCTGATGCGGCTACGACGGTACAAGGGCGGCTCGACCTGTAATAGCGCCACTTGGCGGCGGCGCAAACGAATCAGAAAGGCAACGACATGGCAAACGAAACGACAATCCCGTTACTGTTCCCGGAGGAATTCAACAGCAACGCCGCGTGTCTCCTTCAGGCGGTCGAAGCAGTTGTTTTCGAAGAATGCTGCAACAACGGCTGCGTGTTCAGACGCGGCGGCGCGTTCCTGGGATTCGACGTTGAGCATCCGACCAGTTGCAGCCACTTCAAGGTTTCCGCTTGCGCTCCAATCGAATGCACCGCGTTCCAGCCCGATTGCGGCGATGCGGCATGAGCGGCGACCGCAGCAAGATAGTCGAGCGAATCCGCAAGCTTCTCGCACTTGCGGATGACAAGGGCGCGACCGAAGCAGAAGCCGTGGCCGCAGTGATGATGGCACAGCGCCTGATGGCCGAAAACGACGTTGCAGATTGGGAACTGCACTCGATGGACGAACAGCCGATAGCTACCGCAGAAAGCGAGCCTGTGCGCAGGCGGTGGCGCTGGACGCTTGCCGATGCAATATCTTCGAACTTCCGTTGCCGATACTACCAGAATAGAAAACGCTGCGCACCGACCGGATGGAAGACCGAGTATCGCATGATCTTCTACGGATACGAATCGGACGCGAAGGCCGCAGCGCTCGCTTTCGACTACCTGTACAAGATCGGCGACAGGCTGGGATGCAGGCAAGCTGGCAAGGCGTACAGGGAGCATGGCTATTCTGACGGAGCCTACAACGGGTTCGTCCTGGGCTTCGTCGCCGGAGTGCGCTCGGAACTTGAAAAGCAGTCGCAAGCGCTCCTGATCGTCGTGCCGCCGAAGGTCAACGAAAGCTACGAAGCGTTTTCCGTTGACTTCGGAAAGGCGAAAACCGACGTGTCGGTTGCCCGCACGTCTTTTTCCCTCGGCGCATACGAAAGCGGCCTGAAGGAAGGACGCGATGCGGTGCGTTCGCGCCGCATGGACGCGCCGGACGAAGACGGCGACGGCATGCGCGCCGTCGCGCTTCTCACCGAATGAGGGGCGGACAAGATGGGTAAATACGAATTGCCACCGGATTACAAATGCCCGTACTGCGGAACCGGTCACGATGCCGACTACGACGTGTGGGAAGGCGTTGACTTCGAGGGAGAAAACGATATCGAGTGCAAGCATTGCGGCAAGACGTTCTACGTCTACCGGTCATGGATTGCCTGCTACGACGTTTACCAAGCACCGGCGGTCTGCGGCCATTGTCCCAACAGCACATACAACTTGTTAAGCGGAGATTGGTCATGCGCGACCAACGGATGCGAGAAGGTGAGTTTATGAACATCGACGAAAAGAGCGCGGCGCTGCACGATGCGGCGCGTCTGTGCGGGTTCGACGGCCATGTGAAGGTCATCACCTACAAGAACGAATGCTTCACGCACGCAGAGCAGATAGCGGAAACGCATATGGCAAGGCCGTTCCCTGTGAAGAATTCCTACCTGTACTGCGGCACGCTCGACACCTGCTTCTACTACGACAAGGAGAACAACGCCTGCTGCTCGTTCTCCGGCCTTGTCCGGTACGGCAGCGGCGACTACGAGCGCATGGGGACAACCGCTTCCCTCGTTCAAGCGATGCTTTTCGCGATGGACGTGACCGCGAAATGCCAGAAAAGCGAGAAAGGGGACAGATCGTGACTACAACTAACTGGGAAAAGTACTTTGGGACACCGGCGAAGGCAAGCAGGACAACCGTGCAGTGGTACGGAAACAGAATATCGGTCGAGCATAGAGGGCATGAAGTCGTAGATCTACCGAAGCGCCGTTATAAGGCATGGCTGGAAAGCAAAAGCAACGTCGATTGGGGTATGCGATGAATGCACCTGATGTAAAGAAAATCGTAGAAGAATGGCTTGAAGGAGAAGGGTACGAAGGGCTTTACAACGAAGCCGGTTGTGGTTGCCAGCTAAGCGAACTTGCGCTTTGTGGCGAAATGACCCAGAACTGCGAAGCGGCCTACCTGTTCGATTGCTCACGCTGCGCAAAGCGCCCGTCATGCGATATCGCAGACGAAGAACAGCCGTATCTCATGTCAACCGACAAGGACTTCTGCGAGCCTGATTACACGGTCGCTGCACCTGCCGCCGCCTTCGCTGCGGATGGCGCGGCGCTGCCCGCCTGCGCTCCCCTGACGGTCGGTGAAGCGGTCTTCGGCGTTGACTGCGCGAACGCTCCCGACTGGTACGCGCAGGGCGGCATCGGAGAAGCGCCGGAAGATGCGCTGAAGATCGAACCGGGCGAAGTGATCATGCCGATTGCCGACATGGCGGAAGTGATAGCGAAGGCCATCGCCGATACCGCGCCGAAGCCCAAGCCCGCAGCGCTCGCTATGCCGCTTCCTGCAAAAGAGGTGTGCCAAAACACTGCCAAAACAGAACCGGCGAGCCGAGTGCTTAAAGAGGACAGAACCGCAGAGTACATCAGGTTTTTGGAGTACGGCGCGTAAGCGCGCAGCAAAGAACAAGTAATTCTTTATTTCGAGTAAGAGAAGCCATGCCCAACGAACATGGAAAGGAACGAAATTGACAGTCAGATGCGACGTTTGCGGCGCTCCTGCTTTGAGAAGCGATTCGTATAGAAGAGATTGGTACAAGGTCAAGAAAGACAACTGGAAAGGGACTTTTAACGTCTGCCCTCAATGCGCAGAAGCGTGCGGGCTTGCCAAGGCGTATTCGACGGTTAGGACGACAAACGAAGCGGCATGGAAAGAAATTGCCGCGCAAGCGAAAGATGGTGAATAGCAATGGGATACCTGAAAGAGCGCCACGGGATGACGATGCTTCCCGGAATTCCGAAGGAAGGGCAATGCCCCGAATGCGGCGTGTTCCACACGCCAGATCAGCCGCACAACCGCGACGCGCTGCGATATCAGTACGCGTTCTATGACGCGTATGGACGCTGGCCGTCGTGGGCTGATGCCATGTCGCATTGCGCTGATGACGTTAAAGCGTGTTGGACGCGAGAACTTGAAGCGCGTGGCATCGACGTTGGCAAAGCAGCTGAATTAGAGAGCATGAACATATCAGTGAAGTTCGGAGGATGACGATGCTCCATTACGGAATCACGCAGATCGACGGCAAACCGCGCGCCGTTGTCTGCTTCGGCTTCGCAGAGGTGCGAAAGCTTATCGACAAAGGTCACCCGATCAAATTCAGGGCGTTCCACAACTCCGAATCCGCGAAGGAGTACGTCATGGAAACGTTGCGGCGTGCGGAGAACGAGCGCGAGCGGAAAAGGCTTGACGAACACCGGCAAGCGGTGTTGAGGGAACGGGAACTTGAAGAACAATCTAAGCGAAAGGGATTGAGGAAATGAACGACACCAAAGCAGAAGCGCCCGAAACGAAAGCCGCCGGATGCGGACTTGTCCTACTTTTCATCGGCGCTTTCGTGGGTGCGATAGCCCTCGGTTTCGCCTTCGGTGCGCATATAGGCTTGGCAGCATACGCGCTTTTCTGCATCGTGTGCGGCCTGCTGCTGATCGTCGCCGCCGAACGCAATGCGAAGAAAAATGCCGATTAGCTGGATGGAATGCGAGCGCTGCCACGGGTTCTTTCCCATCAGGCGGCGGCGCGGCCACATGAGAAAGCGCGGGCACGTGAAGACGATGTGGTGTCCGTGGTGCAAGAAGGTCACGCAGCATTTCGAACGATTCTGAAAGGATTGGGAACATGGCAAAGCAACACCTGACGATAACGCTCAATTTGGAGCCTTCTCGCCAATTCGACATGATTGCGCGCTGTCTCGGCTACGTGCGAACCGGCGACCCTTCAGCCGATGACCTGGCGAACCTGAACAGGCAGATTGAAGCGCTTGGCATCAATTTCGATGAAAGGAGCGACGAAGATGAAGGCCGTGATCAGTAACCCGATGGCCGTAAAGGCCGCGGCGAACGTGGCAAACGGCGGATACTACCTGTCGTTCTTCCAGATTCGGCGCGTTGGCGATGTTGCGGAGGTGAGCGGCACGAACGGGTACGTGGTCGTGATCGCCACCGTGCCAGCGAAGTTCACGCGCTGGGGCGACGGTAAAAGCATCATCCTCGGCGGAATCGAGACACGTTCGATGATGCGCGGGATAGGCAACGCCATCAAGCACGCGCAGCAGGTCAGCTTCGAGCGGTCGGCGCAGAACGTGAGCGTTTCGACGGTCAGCGACGGCGCAACGTTCAGCACCAGCTTCGATATCGACCCGTTGCAGTTCCCGTACAGCGTTGAGGGGTTCAAGGATGGGTACTCGTGGGACGATTGCTTGGAGCGCATCAGCGGAACCGGCGAGCCTTCCGCAGACACCGCAATAGACCCTTACATGATCGCGACTGCCTGCAACGCGATCAAGGCTCTTGCCGTGCAAAGGGGATACCGCCTGTCGCTCCACGGCGAGTACGGTGCCATTGAGTTCAAGATGGACAACGACGATTGCATCGTCCAGGCCGTCGTGATGCCGATCAAGGACGTGGCCTGATGCCCGATATGGTCAACCATCCGTCGCACTACACGGCGGGCGGCGTGGAGTGCATCGAAGCAATCAGGGCGGCTACCGGCTCGCAGTTCACCGGGTATCTATGGGGCAATGCGATGAAGTACCTGTGGCGCTTTCCGCACAAGGGAAGCGCCGTACAAGACCTCATGAAGTGCAAGTGGTACATAGACAGGCTGATCGATGAAGTAGGCGGCGAAGATGAACGATGACATAGAGGGACACAAGGAGGGAATCGCGCGCGCCGTCGTCGCAATCAGCGAAGCAACCATGTATTCCACCGCCGAGATCGTGGAAATGGCTGCGGGCCTTGCGCGCGTCGGCATGGCCTTAGGTCAATGCTTCGATGAAATACGCCGCTGCCTGACCGCCGAAGAAGGCTCTGCATACTGGCGCAGGGCGGCGAAGGCCGCTGCGCGCTCGCGCGCTAACTCGTCTAACCGAAAGCGCAGACGGCACGGACGCGCGCAACGGACGAGAGCGCGCCGCTGATGGCTCAACCATGGGCGAAATGGTTCTACGAATCGCCTGCTTGGAAGCACGCTCGCAAGGCCTATGCGGACACGCAGCACGGGCTTTGCGAGCGCTGCAAGGCCAAGGGTCTGATAGTGAAGGGCGACATAGTGCATCACAAGGTGTACCTGACACAGGACAATATCACTGACACGGCCATTACACTTAGCTTTGACAACTTCGAACTGCTTTGCTTCGACTGTCACAACAAAGAACACAACGCGAATGCGAGCATTCGCGCGGGCTTCGGTTTCGATGCGGACGGGAACGTAAGACCGATTGGCTGACCTGCTTCGATAGGTCGGACACCGGCGGCAATCCCCCCTATTCGGAAGCGTCGGCGCAGAAAAATACTCACCGTCGCCTGAAGAAGAAGAAAGATAGATTCGGTTTTTTGGAAAAGGGGGTGGTCTTGCGTGAACGAAGGGAACATTGGTATAGTTGTGAACTTTTGCGCCGCAGTTGCCGGTCGCGCCGATCACGCCGCCGCAGAAGCGCCGAAAAAAACGTTTGGTGATGTGGTCGAATGAGGAAGAACCAGACGAAAGAAGAAGAAAGGGCGGCGCGCCGCCGCGAAGCCGCAGCCAAAGGCGTTCACACGCGCCGCACCAACGCGATGAACAAGAAGATGAACGCCATACTCGAAACGATGCCCGAAGACCAGCGCTTCATCGCAAAGGAGTTGGCGGACAACTTCGTGTTCCTCTCGGTGCGCATCACGGAGTTGCGCGAAGCGCTGCTGAAGCAGCCGTCCGTCATCAGCTACGACAACGGCGGCGGGCAGACCGGCTTCCGCGAGAACCCCAACATATCGGTGTACAACAAGCTGGTGACGCGCCATGCCGATCTGTGCATGAAGCTGGCGAAGCTGCTGCCAGAAGCAGCCGACGATGCGAAGGACGAACTGGAAGCCTTCATAGGGTTGTAGCATGAAGTTCGAACGCGATTTTCTGCGGTACTTCGAGCAGGTTGAAGCTGGCGATATCGTAGTTTGCGACAAGGTTGCGAAGGCCGTCATGCGCGCCTTGGCCGAGATACGCAACCCCGGACAATGGCACTACTCCGAAGCCATGGCGGCGAAGCACATCGACTTCATGCAGAAGTTCTGCTATACGGCGGTCGGCAGCGCGCCGAAGCCGATAGCGTTCGAGCCGTTCCAGCTTTCGATCATCGCCCACGCATACGGCATGGTCGATGACCGGAACCTGCGCAAGGTGTTCGAAGAACTGTGGATGATGGGTCGAAAGAACGGCAAAACGACGGTCGGCGCTGCCCTCGAAGTCGATGCCGAGTACAACGACGGCGAGTACGCCCCGCACATCTACAACGCCGCAACGTCGAAAGACCAGGCGATGGAAAGCTTCGAGCCGTGTTACAACATGATCAAGCTGAACCCGCTGCTGTGGAAGAAGACGAACAAGCCCAAGACGAAAGACGTAGGCAAGATCGAGTTCCCCTTCAACTTGGGGCGAATCGAGCGGCTTTCCGGCAGGCCAAACAGCATGGACGGCTTCAACGTCCATTTCGCCCTTATTGACGAGTTGGCGGCGCACAAGACGCGCGACATATACGACCTGCTGAAGCAGGGCATCCAGTCGCGCGACCAGCCGCTTGTATGGTGCATCACGACGAACGGGTTCGTGCGCCAGGGCATATTCGACTCGCAATACGAATACGCGGAGAAATGGCTTGACGGCCTGATCGAGGATGACAGCTTCTTCGCTTGGCTCTACGAACTAGACAGCAAGGACGAGTGGGAAGACCCGAAATGCTGGATAAAGTCGAACCCAGGCCTTGGAACCGTCAAGAAGGAGCGCTTCCTGCGCCAGAGCGTCGAGAAGGCGAAGAACGACCCGTCCTACCTTCCAACCGTGATGGTGAAGGACTTCAACCTGAAGGAGAACAGTTCGACCGCTTGGCTGTCTTGGGAGCAGATCGTGAACCCCTCCCGCTTCGAGTTCTCGAAGATGGGCTTCCGCTACGGCATCGCAGGATTCGACGCGGCTGAAACGACCGACCTCGCCGCCGCGTGCGTGCTGTGCATGAAGCCGGGCGATGACCGCATATACAAGAAAAGCATGTACTGGCTCCCGCAGACCGTGATAGACGAGTTCGCGGAGAGCGGCAACCGGAAGGAGCGCGACGGCGTTCCGTACACGCAATGGCAGAAGCGCGGGCTTCTCCGGGCGTATCCGGGCAACCGCGTCGAAAAGGGCGTGTTCCTCGAATGGCTCACGGAGTTGCGCGAGGAAGAAGACCTGTACACGTTCGCCATCGGGTACGACCCGTGGCATGTTGACGATACGTCGAAGCGGAACATGGAACTGTTCGTCGGGAAGGACTACTGCATCCCTATTCGCCAAGGCGCGAAAACCATGTCAGACCCCATGTACTCGTTCAAGGGCGACCTGACGGCGAACCGAATCGTGAACAACGACCACCCCATAGACACGTGGTGCCGCCTGAACGCCGCCGTGCGCATCGACAACAACCGCAACCTTACGCTTGACAAGAAGAACAACGACAAGCGCAACCGAATCGACGGCCTTGCAGCCGAACTTGACGCGTACATCGTGCTGCTGAACCGATGGGACGAGTACCAGAACATCATCTGACCTGCTGAAACGTAAGCGCCCAATCGCCGACCGAAAACCCCTGACACGGTTTCTATCCTATGAACCATGGGACTTTTGGAAAAGATATTCGGCAAGAAGGCCGACGAAGCGCCGCCGAAGGCAAGCGGCTACTTCTCCACGCTTTCAAGCTACGCGCCGGTCTTCACGACCTACGACGGCGGCGTGTTCGAAATGGCGCTCACGCGCGCGGCGGTGAACGCCATCGCCACGCAGTGCAGCAAGCTTGAACCGTTCGTCACCGGCGCGGCCAACCGTCAGATCGAATCTGCCTTGCGCCAGAAGCCGAACCCGTACATGGACAAGACGAAGTTCCTGTACCGGACGTGCGCCATCCTCGAAGCGAAAACGACCTGCTTCGTCTTCCCCATGCGCGATGCCTACGGAAGGATAAACGGCTTCTATCCCGCGCTTCCCTCGACGGCGGCGGCGTACTCGGTGCAGGGCGAACTTTGGTACGAGATCAGGTTCCCCAACGGCCAGAGCGTCTTAGAGCCTGCGACGAACGTCGGGGTGCTGACGAAGTTCCAGCTTGAAAACGATCTGTTCGGCGGCGGCAACCGCGCAATCGAGCCGACCATGCAGCTTATCGACGCGCAGAACCAGGCGATCAACAGCGCAATCGAGAACAGCGCGAGCATCGATTGGCTGGTGAAGGTGGCCGGTCAGAGCCGACCGGAAGACATCGCCGCGAAGCGTGACGAGTTTGCAGCTGGCAACTTGAGCAAGTCGAACACCACGGGCGTTATGGCCTACGACAACACGTGGGAGAACGTTACACCCATCGACCGCAAGCAGTACACGGTCGATGCGGAGCAGATGAAGCTTATCGAGAACAACGTCTTCAACTACTTCGGAGTTAACGAGGAAATCCTACAGAACAAGTTCAACGAAGACGTGTGGAACGCCTTCTACGAATCGAAGGTTGAGCCGTTCCAGCAGCAGCTTTCCCTCGTCCTCACCAACATGACCTATTCAGATCGCGAGCGTGCGCAGGGAAACGCCATCAGCTTCATGTCATCGGCCATCGACTACATGAGCAACCAGACGAAGGCGACGCTGTGCCAGTCGATGACAGACCGCGGGGCGATGAACGCAGACGAGTTCCGCGCGAAGTTCGGCATGCCGCCTGTGCCTGACGGGATGGGTCAGCAGTTCGCCATTCGCGGCGAGTACATCTTGGCCGCGAACCTCGCGACGAACACGGTCGCCGCCGCGAAGGCTGCTGCCGAAGCGAACAAGAGCAACGAAAGCGAAGGTGCAGAAGATGCCGATTAGCCAAGACCGCGTGTACCGCATGTTCTCCGCCCCGCTCGCGACAGCGCCAGCGGCGGAGCATCGGAAGATATTCGACACGGACTACTACGTTGAGGGATACGCGACCACGTTCAACGACCCCTACGAACTGTGCTACGGCATCCGCGAGCAGATATCGCCGGGCGTGCTTGACGGCGCAGACCTGACCGACGTGATCATGCAGTACGACCACGAAGGCATGGTGTTCGCGCGCAACCGCGCTGGGAACCTGCACATCGCATCCGATTCGCACGGCATCTTCATCGCCGCCGACCTCGGCAAGACCGCCGCCGCGCGCGAACTGTACGAAGCCATTGACGCGGGGCTTGTTGACCGCATGAGTTGGGCTTTCACTGTCGCGGAAGAATCGTGGGACAACGAAAACGACCTGCGAACCATCATGCGCGTGAAGAAGGTCTACGACGTTTCGGCGGTTTCCATCCCCGCCAACGATGCCACGGCTATTTCGGCTCGTTCCTTTGCAAACGGAGTGATCGAAGGAAAGAAGAAGGCGCAGGAGCTGCGCCGCCGCCGTAAAGCAATACAACTGAAAGCAATGATCGCAAAGGAGACAACGAAATGAACTTCAGGGACGAACTTCGGGCGTTCTTCGCGGGCGTGCCGCTTGAGCAGCGAAACGCCGACGAACTGCGCGCCATGCTTTCCCGCATCGCCGACAACACCGACAGCGCCGACGAGGAAGCGCTGACGGAGTACGAGCAGCGCGCAAGCGAGATCACCGACGAGATCAACAGCCGCGCCCAGGCCGCAGCTTCCGGCATCGAGCAGCGCCGCGCAGCCGTGCGCACGCTCATCGACGCTGGTTCCGCCGTGCAGATCGACATTCCCGCCGCAAACGCCGAACCGCGCGCCTACGACGCGTCCAGCCCGGAGTACCGCGACGCATGGCTGCGCGAGATGGCGACCACGCACGACGGCGTGCGCCGCACCTACCTGTTCGGCGAGCCTACCGCAGAGCAGCGCGCCGCCTACACCATGACCACCGCCAACACCGGCGACGTCGTTCCGACCGACATCATGAACGAGATCGTGGAGTTGATGGAAGCCGACGCGCCGCTGTACGCCGATTCGTACCGCACGTCGTTCGCCCATGTATGCGAGATCATCCAGCACATCGGAATCGAGCAGGGCGACGCAGCGGAAACCGCCGAAGGCGCAGCGAACGATGACGAGCAAAACGCCTGGAACATCATCCAGCTGACGGGCGTTGAGATCAAGAAGCACGTCAACCTGACCCGCAAGATGGAGATTCAGAGCATCGACGCGTTCCGCTCGTGGCTCGTGCGCGAGATCGCCGACCGCATGAAGGTCGCCATCGAGAAGCACCTGTACAAGCGCCTTGACGAGGGAACGACGAAGGGCGCGAAGGCCGGTATCGTCGCGGCGAACATCCTCACCGGCACGCTGGACGATGCGGAAGTCCGCAAGGCGTTCGGACAGCTTGTCGGCGACGGCGACGTGACCGTGTACGCGAACAGCTACACCATCTGGAACGTCATCGCGGGAATCAAGGAGGATGACGGCACGAAGGCGTTCATCCCCAATTCGATGACCGACCCGGTGACGAAAGGCCGCATCTACGGTTCGGAAGTGAAGAAGGATTCGACGCTTGCGAACAACGTCATCTACTTCGGGTATCCGAAGTCGTTGCAGGCGAACGACTTCGAGCAGATCAACGTCATGAACGACGTTGATGTGAAGAACCGCGTCCGCACCTATAGCGGCTATGCCCTTGTCGATGCCGGTTTGCGCAACCCTGCCGGATTCGTGAAGTACACCCACACCCCGGCGACCGCCGCCCCATCGACCGAATCCGGCCAGCAGGCGGGCTAAGGCAGATGGAGAAGGACGGCTTGACAGACAAGGCGATGACCGCCCTGCGCATCACCGACGATGCCTTTTGCGACGAGGTTGACGGGCTGTGCAAAGCAGCCCGTCACGACCTGAAGCTGTCCGGCGTGATCGACGCGAAGGCCGATTCCTGCAATGACCCGCTGGTTGTCGAAGCGGTGCTTACGTACTGCAAGGCGCGCTTCGGCCTGGACAACCCCGATTCCGAAAAGTATTGGGCATCGTATCTGGCTTGCGAGCGCGACATGCTCAACTCGCAGGAATACACCGTGGAGGTCGGTGAGGAATGAGCGGCTTTTCCGAAACGGCGGTGCTGGTGCATGTCACCTACGCTGAAGGCAAGAATGGGCGGCAGTTGCCCGAAAGCACGCGCAAGCGCGTGTTCGTGAACCCCTTCAGCGTGAGCGCCGCCAGCTTCAACGTGGCGGACGCGGAGGGCATGCGCCCGCGCCATCTGCTCCAGATGCGCGCATGCGACTACCACGGAGAGGAAACAATCGAGTATCGCGGCGAAGCCCTTGCGATCACCGACGTTTCGCGCGGCGGGCGCGGCGAGTTCGTGCGCCTTACCTGCTCGCAGAAGGTGGCAGACGATGGCTAGGAAAACGAGCATCGACCGTCTTACCGCGACCATGACGGCGGTCGCCCGCGAATTCGTTGTGGAAAAGCAGCTGACGGCATCGACCGCCGTCAAGCGCATCGGACGCAAAGCAGCCGCCAACCTTCGCGCAAAATCGCCCGTCAAAAGTGGCGAATACGCGAAGGGATGGGGCATGCGGGAAAAGAAGTCGTTAGGCGTTGGAACGACGGTCGAGATCAAGAACACCGCGAAGCCGTCTTTGACGCACCTGCTCGAAAACGGCCACGAGTTGCGGCAAGGCGGCTTCGCCCCGGCCATACCGCACATCCGCCCCGCCTTCGAGCAGGCGGCTGACGAGTTGCGAAAGGAGTTGGGCGAATGAGCGAAACGGCGGTGTTCCAGGCGCTGAAGTCAACCGGATACCCGGTGCATCTTCTCGGCGCGCACGACGATTCGAGCCTGCCGCGAATCTCCTATTCCTTCCCGTCCGCACCCGGCTTCTTCGCCGACAGCAGGACGTACAGGCCGATGGAGCGCTGCGAAGTGCGCCTGTACACCGACCAGTACCCAGACGAAGCCGCCGAATCCGCCGTTGAAACGGCGATAGGAAGGCTTGGCTTCGCCTACGCGAAGCACCGCGTGCCGATTCCAAGCGAACGAATGCACGAGACAACGTACACGTTCACAGACCTTAGATGAAAGGAACGAGATGGAAAAGAAAACAGGCGTGCGCTATGGCGTGCGCAACGTATACCTTGCGTGGTTTGACGAAGCAGAAGACAAGTTCGAAACGCCCGTTGCCCTTCCGGGATGCCGGGCGCTGAAGACCAGCCCGGAAGGCGACACGAAGAAATGGTACGCCGATGACACGGTGTACTTCATCGGCCGCGCGAACAACGGCTATAGCGGCGAACTTGAACTTGCGAAGTTTGCGCTGAAGATCATGGCGGACGCGCAGGGCTGGACATACGACGAAGCGACCGGCGTGCTGTACGAAATCGGCGGCAACGTCGTTGTGAAGCCCTTCGCCCTGCTGTTCGAAGTCGAAGGCGACCTGACCAACACGCGCTTCTGCTACTACAACTGCACGCTTGACCGACCCGAACACGAATGGGGAACCACTGAAGACGAGGTGGAGCCGACAACCGAGAAGTGCGGCATTTCGATTGACCCGTACATGATCGGCGAAACGCCCTACATCAAGGCGATGTGCGAGTTGAGCGCCACCAACGCGTCCACGTTCGACAACTGGTTCAAATCGGTGAACCTTCCCACTGCGACGAACAGCGTCGCGGGCTAAGGGGGGAACGACATGCGCGAAGTAAACACCAGCAAGGACACGAAGCTGAACATCCACGCCACTTCGATGACGTGCCTGCTGTATGAACGCGAGTTCGACGGTGCCGATATCGTCACCGACATTTCATCGATGGGGGAAACGCCGAAATTCGGCATCATGCGCCGCGCCTTGTGGGCGATGGCGAAGACGGCGGCACCTTCCGTCATACCGCCCTATTCGGCGTGGATGAACGCGAACGCCGACCTCGACTACAAGGAAACAAGCTGGATGAAAGGCGTGATGGAGGAAGCGAACAGGGAGTTTTTTCGAAGCACCGCCGAAGCTTCCGAAGTCAAGGCAGGTTAGCGAAGTCGGCGAAGCGGCGCGCAGGTATCCGTACCACTCGATGGCGTTAGGTGCGCTCGCCATGGGCTTCAGCTACGCCGACCTGTGGGAAATGCCCTTGAACGACTACCTGATCTTCTCCGCAATCACAGCAGAAGCGAATTCGGCGGCTTCGAGCGCGGGGAGAGGAAAACGCTACAGAGAAGCGACCCAAGCCGACATTGAGAGTTTGAAAAGGATGTAGAGCGACGTGGCGACGAAGTACGAAGGCATAGTGATCGAACTGGGGGCTGATACGTCAGACCTTCAGTCGGCCATGCGCCAAGTCAATTCCGCCGCGTCGAAGACCCAAAAAGAACTGAACCAGATCAAGACCGCGCTGAAGTTCAATCCGGGGAACATGACGCTGCTTGCGCAGCAGACCGGCCAGCTGTCGAACAAGGTCGAGCAGACCAAAGACCGCCTGAAGGTTCTGCGCTCGCAGCTGCAAGCCATGTCCCAAGACCAAAGCAAGATCGGCACCGACGAATGGGACAAGCTTCAGCGCGAGATCATCCAGACCGAAAGCAAGCTTGAATCCTACGAAGCGCAGCTGAAGCAGGCGGAGAGGGCGCAGCAGTCGGCCAGCACGTCGCTCGGCCAGCTGTCCGCGAAGATGCAGGCGAACGCCGACAGGTTCAGGGATATCGGCAGCAGCATACGCAACGTCGGCGTTGGCATGACCGCAGGCCTTACGGTTCCGCTCGTCGCCGCAGGCTCGCAGGCCGTCAGCACCGCCGCGACCTTCGATGATGCCATGTCGCAGGTTTCCGGCGCGCTCGGCGACGCGGGCGCGGACATGGACGGGTTGCGCACGCTCGCGCTTCAGCTGGGCGCTGACACGGTGTTCTCGGCAACCGAAGCCGGTCAGGCCATGGTCGAGTTGGCGAAGGGCGGTCTGACCGAAGCAGACATCAAGTCCGGCGCGCTCGAAGCGTCGATGAACCTCGCTGCGGCAGGCGGCCTTGAACTTGCCACCGCCGCGAACGCCACGGTTCAGTCGATGGGCGCGTTCGGGCTTGCGGCTGGCGATGCGAGCGTCATCGCGAACGCGCTCGCCGGGTCTGCAAACGCTTCGTCCGCCGACGTGGCAGACCTCACGCAGGCCATGTCCCAATGCTCGGCACAGGCGAACCTCGTCGGGTGGGATATCCAGGACACAGCCGCCGTCCTCGGCATGTTCGCCGACGCGGGCATACAAGGCTCCGACGCTGGCACGAGCCTGAAGACCATGCTACAGCGCCTTGCAGCGCCGACCGACAAGGCGGCTGACGCGGTGGCGGAACTTGGCTTGCAGGTGCGCGACCAGGACGGCCACATGCGCAGCGCGAGCGAGATAGCCGCAGAACTGCAAACGAAACTCGGCGGCTTGTCCGACGCGCAGCGCGACGCTGCCATGCAGACCATCTTCGGCAGCGACGCGAGCCGCGCCGCCGCCGTCATGATGACGCAGGGCGCGGACGGGCTTGCGAAGTACACCGAAGCGACCCACGACGCGACCGCAGCCGAAACGATGGCGGCGGCGCAGAAGGGCGAACTGTCGTGGGCGATGGAGAACATGGAGGGCGCGATAGAGAGCGCGTCCATCGCGCTGGGAACCGCGCTCGCTCCCGCCATCCAGGCCGTCGCCGGATTCGTCGGCGACCTCGCGACGTGGTTCAGCGAACTAGACCCGTCCATGCAGACGGTCGTTGCCGTGGCGCTCGCGCTCGTCGCCGCGCTCGGCCCGATTCTGACCATCGTCGGGATGATCATCATGGCGCTTCCCGGACTGACGGCAGGCCTTTCGATGGTTGCAGGTGCGATCAGCCTTCCGCTCGCCCCTATCGCCGCCGTCGTGGCTGCGGTCGGCGCGGTCATCGCGATCATCGTCTACCTTTGGAACACCAACAGCGAGTTCCAAGCCGCCGTCATGAACATCTGGACTGAAATCCAGAACCTGTTCGCGACGGTGATGCCGATCATTCAGCAGATATTCGAAGTGGTCTGGCCGACCATACAGGCAATCGTGACCGGCGTTCTCGACACGATTCTTGCGGTTGTCGGAACCGTGTTCACGGCCATCGCCGACCAGATATCGACGATACTCGCGATGGTGACGGGCGTGATTCAGGGCGCGTGGGACGTGATATCGGGCATCTTCCAAACCGTTCTCGGCCTGATCGTCGGCATAGTCACCGGCGACTTCTCGATGATGCAGGACGGCATAAGCAGCATCCTGAACGGAATCACGGGGATAGTAACGAGCGTTTGGAACGGCATCGCATCCACGATCACGAACGTGGTGAACACCATCGCAAGCGTCGTTTCCGACGTGTTCAACGGCGTGTCGAACACGGTCGGCAGCATCTTCGGCAGCATCGCCGACACGATAGGCAACGCAATAGGCGACGCTAAGAACGTCGTTTCTGACGGACTGAACGCGATTGCCAACTTCTTCAGCGGGCTGCACCTCGAATTCCCGAAGTTCACGCTTCCGCATTTCACGGTTTCAGGCTCCTTCAGCCTTAACCCGCCGTCCATACCGACGTTCGGCGTTGAATGGTACGCGAAGGGCGGCATCATCAACAAGCCCTCCGTGATCGGCGTTGGCGAAGCTGGCGCTGAAGCCGTCATGCCGCTGGCGAAGCTGCCCGAACTGATGGCCGAAGCGTTGCAGATGGTGCGCGGCGGCAGCGGCGGCGGCACCGTGATCGTGCAGAACATGACCGTTGGGAAGGAAAGCGACATTCGCGGCGTAGCCCAAGAACTGTACCGGTTGGGGCAGCGCGCCGCGCGCGTGGAAGGCACGGTGTACGCATGATCTACAACGGCTTCGACTTCTCGCTGTACATGGTGGACGAGGATATCCGCGAATCCATCCTACCCGAAACGGTTGTTGACGCGCTGGACGTTCCGGGCGCGGACGGCCAGCTGTTCAATTCCGCGACGTTCGGAACGCGCGTGATCGAGATCGACGTGCGCGTCATCCGCGAGAACAGGCGCGCGCTCAACGAACTGCTGCCATTCCTGGCATCGAAGCTGCACAGCAGAACGCCGACGAAGCTGTACACGCGCCTGCATCCGGGGGAATACTACATCGCCATGCTGACGGGGACGATAGACTTCGAAAAGTGGTTCGGAACGGGCGGCGCGACCGTCACGTTCGTCGCCTACGACCCCGTGCGCTACGTTGACGATGACCGCACCGTGGCGCTCGGCTACGCCGCGAAGGACGTGCAGATCATGGGAACCTACCTCGCGCGGCCTATCGTCGCAATCGACATACCCGCAGCGTGCAGCTACGTCGCCGTCAGCGACATGACCACGGGGCTTGTCATGCGAAGCGAATACGCCTTCAAGGCTGGCAACCGCGTCGTGTTCGATTGCACCGTTGGAACCGACCGCATGAAGGTTCCGCTGCTCTACGCGACCGCAACGTCAACGACCCCGACGAAGCTTCCCATCACGCCGCAATCGCGGTGGTTCGAGTTGGAGCCGGGAACGCACACCATGCGCATACTGAACGCGTCAAGCGCGGTATCGGCGACCATGACCTACGCCGAAAGAAGGCTGTAGCCATGGTCGAACTGCTGGTGTACGACCGCTGGGGCGCGCAGATCGGCACGGTCACGCCCATCACCTGCACCCGCGCCGAGGAAGTCAACGGCGAGGACACCTTGACATTCACGACACCCGTCCGGTTCGAGAAGGGCGACCGCGTTGTGTTCCAAGACGGCGGCGGCGTGTGGCACGAGCACGTGGTGACCGAAACCGACGAAAGCCGCGAGGAAGCGCGCGTGCTGAACACGGTCATCGCGGAGAACAGCCTGTGCGAGACGAACGGCGACTACGTGGAAGACCTCCGCAACCAGAACATGGCCGCGTCCGCCGCGCTTGCGAAGGCGCTTTCCGTGACCAGGTGGGAGCAGGGCGCTACGTCAAGCCTTGGAAGCAAGTCGCAGAACTTCTACCACATGAGCGCCCGCGCGGCCATCAACGCGGTGGCCGAAACATGGGGCGGCGAGGTCAGAACGGAAATCAGCGTCGGGACGGCAGGCGTTTCGCGCCGCCGCGTGTCGGTCGTGTCGCGCATCGGCGGCAACGGGTACAAGCGGTTCGAGTACAAGAAAGACCTGATATCGATCAGGCGCAAGGTCGAATCTGACGATGTTGTGACGGCGCTCTACGGCTACGGCTCCGGCCTTGCGGCCACCGACGAATCGGGAGAGGAAACGGGCGGGTTCACGCGCAAGATCACCTTCGGCGAGGTGAACGGCGGCATGAACTACGTAGCCGACAACGAAGCCCTTCTCCTGTGGGGTCGCCCTGACGGCACGCTGCTTCCCGGCGGGCTTGCGCACGTTTTCGGCGAAGTCGAATACGACGAGTGCGAAGACCCGTCCGAACTGCTTGCGCTAACGAAAGCGGAACTGCCGAACAGGACGAAGCCGAAAGTCACCTACGAAGCGACGGTGCAGGCGCTCTGCGAAGCTGGTTTCAGGTTCGAGGGCTTTTCCTTGGGCGATGACGTGCAGATCATCGACTGGGCGTTTTCGCCCGCCCTAGAGTTGCAGGGGCGAATCCTGCGCGTCGAGTGGAACTACCGCGTGCCGTCCGAAACCGTCATCACGCTTGGCAACGTCACCCCCGCCATTTCAGACCAGATCAACAGGCAGGCTGCGGCGTTGCAGAGCATGCGCGACCATTCGGGGGCGTGGGACAAGGCGGCGAGCGCCGACGAAAGCTACATCAGCGGCGTTATAGGAGTTATCAACGCCGTCATGAACGCGACCGGCGGGTACGTCTACATGGAACCCGGCGAGGGAATAACCGTCTACGACAGGCCGGTTGACCAGAACCCGACCATGGCGATACAGCTGAACGGCGCGGGCTTCCGCATCGCGAACAGGCGCGTCGGCGACACGTGGCAATGGCGCACGTTCGGGACTGGCGACGGCTTCAGCGCCGACGAGATAAACGCGGGCATCATACAAGGCGGTTCCAACTGGTGGAACCTCGAAACCGGCGACATGCTGTTCAAACAGGGTGGCATACGCGATAGCAAAGGAAAGAACTTTTGGGACTTGGACACCGGCGAGTTCTCCTTGTCCGCCGATGCCAAGATAGGCGACAAGACCGCCGCCAAGATAGCCCAGGATGCCGTGGACGCGCAGACGCAGCGCAGCATATTCAACAAGCTGACCAACGACGGGCAGACGCAGGGCATCTACCTTTCCGGCGGCAAGCTGTACATCAACGCAACTTACCTGAAGACAGGCATCATCAGCGACGTTTACGGAAGAAACTCGTGGAATCTCGGGAGCGGGACGCTCACGACCAACTACATGAAAGCGAGCAACATCGACGCGAGCGGAACGTTCGAATGCGGCACGTCATCGAACCTGCTGCGGCTCATCAACGGCGAGATTCAAGGCATAGAAAACGGTGTACAGATCGGCGTTGTCGATTTTTCGGCGCATATGAGAAACGTCAGTACCGGGCAGCTTACGACCGGGTTGCAGCTTACCGGCAACAACCACATACGCATCACCACGCCGCTTATCTCCGCTGCGGCTTCGAGCAGCGAATCAACGACAACGACGCATGCGGTGACAAAAAACTGCACCCTGCACTACATAAGCAAGATCGACCCTAACAGCGACGGGACTATCACGTGGTGGAACGCGACGCGAAACATCAATTTTGTGGACGGCTTCTGCACGGTGTGCAACTTCGACTAAGGAGGATTCAACCAATGGGCAACATCCTGTACTACCTCGCGCACGACCCTGTAGGAAATTGCGAATGGCAGGTAAGCGACTTCGATAGATCTGCGCTCGCCAAGAACGCTGAAAACAACATCGTGTTCATAGCCGTTGACGAGAGCGGCAACCGCGAGATCGTGGACGCGTCAGAGGTCGTTGAGCCGCCCGCGATGGGGGAACCGCTTGTTCTCGTCCAGCCTGTCTACGTTGACGAGCGCATGATGGCCACGGTAGCCGTTTTCGATGCCCTTGCGGCAGACCTGTACCCGTCCGCCGCCGTAATGACCATGAGCGCCGAAGCCGCTGATTCTGCCGCTGAAGGTGGGTTCATGGCGGCGGTCGCACGACTGAAGGGACTGGTTTATGGCAAGCAAGATTAGCGAAGCATGGTATCTGCGCCCGCTGACCATCGACACGGCCTACCAGCGCGCCATCGAAGACATGGTGGCTTCGCCGGAGGACGCGAAGGGCAAGGGAATCGACCTGACCCTGAAGTGCAACGGCGAAGCCGTTGACACCACGGGCTGCACGGTGATTCTCGGCTGGCGCAACCTCAACTCCGGCAAGAGCAACTCGCGCCTGTTCGATGCCGTCAGCGCGGCTTCCGGTCGATGGAAGGTCACGTACCCGACCGAAATGCTGACACCCGGCGTGGTGCTTGCGCGCGTGATCATCAAGCTTTCTGCAACCGGCAGCGTCATCACGTCAAGCCGCGAGTTCAGGATAATCGTCGAACACTCCATCACCAACGACATAACGGGCGGCTCGAACGACGATCTGTCGATGTTCCAGCAGGCCGTCGCCGACCTGACGGCGACGAACGACGCGGTGGCGAAGGCCGAGACTAAGCGGGTGGAAGCCGAGCAAGCCCGCGCCGCCGCAGAGCAGGAGCGCTTGCGCGCCGAATCGATGCGCATCGACAACGAATCGACGCGCATCGATTCCGAGACGGACAGGACAACGGCAGAGAGCGAGCGCGCCGCCGCTGAAAAGACGCGCGTCGTAAACGAGGAAGGCCGAACCCGGAGCGAAAGCGAAAGGTCGCGAGCGGAAAGCGAAAGAGCAGCCGCCGAAGAAGACCGCGTGTCCGAATTCGCCGAGTTGAAAAGCCAATCGCAATCAGCGACGAACGCAGCAGACGGGGCGGCGAGAAAGGCCAACGCAGCCGCAGACAACGCCAACGCCGCCGCCGCAACCGCGTCGAACGTGGTCGCGGAAGCCGTCAAGGCTCTGTCGCAGCAGGACGGCGACAGCGAAGCCGCGCAGATCGACGCTTTGGCGAAGCTTCTGCGCGAAGATTACGGATGCTTCTACCTTGCGAACACCATGTGGACGAAATCAAGCGACACGACCTATGCGGCCAACACGATCACGCTCGCCTGTTCAACCTACGCAAGCGGCAATATCACACTAGGATAGGAGAATAAAACCATGGCAGACGTGAACTACATCACCGACAAAAACGGGAACAAGGTCAACATCGCAGACCTGACGGCGCGCACCAACGCATCGACGGCGCTGCTCGAATCGGAGTACAACCGCCAGCTTGCCGACAACGTGTACGCTGGGCGCGACATTAGCACCATCACGGCGCTTGCGAGCGAGATCGCTTCGGCAGGGAGCATCCCCGCGTTCCTGAACGCCCGCGCGAAGGCCGGAAACTTCAACGGGCTGCGCATCGGCGACTGGACTGATATCGTCCTTTCGAGTGGCGTAACCATGCGCTACCAGATAGCCGCCTTCGACCACTACTACAACTGCGCCGATGCGGCCATGGGACACCACATCGTCATGGTTCCGACCTCCACCCCGGCAGTCACCGGCGACTACGCCATCAACGGAAGCTACATCTACTGGAACACCACCAACACCAACAACGGAACAGCCGACGAGAGCAACCCGTATCTTGCGAGCAACCTCCACGCCTGGGAAACCGGCGTGTTCCTCCCGCTCATGCCCACGGCTTGGCAGAACGTAATGCGCAACCATCGCAGCCTTGTTGAAACGCGGTACTCGGCTTCCGGCGCGCTCACCGACAGCACAAGTTGGAAATGGGCGGACTTGGGCAAAATCTGGTCGCCGTCCGAAATGGAAGTGTACGGTTGCCCGATCTGGGGGACGAAGGGCTACGGTCAGGGCATGGACAGCCAGTTCCCGATATTCCGCGAGACGAAGAACCGCATCAAAGGTCGCATCTCTTGGTGGCTTCGCTCCGTGTCGGGAGGTTCTTCGGTTGACGCGTGCTGCGTCCACAGCTCTGGCTATGCCGGCTGCTACTCCCCGACGCACACGTGGGTTCGCCCCTTGCCCTGCTTCCTCATTGGAGCGTAAGAGCCATCTACCGTATACTTATCTGCGCCCGCCTTGCGCGGGCGCAATTACCCGCGAAGCGGGTCGGTTTTTGGAGGGGTGTTTTTGAGCGTCTACCAACGAAAGCGCAACCTGTCTGACTACGAATTCTACTCGCGCGCAATCGCGATACGCGTCGAGGTGAACAAGCTTATGGCATCGCCGAACGTGGTGCCGAAAAGCTACCGGCTTCTGAACGCGGTGCCGACCGTCGAGACGGCGCGTTCCATCGTCTACAACATAACGCGAGCCGACCAGTTCTTCCCGAACACGTCCTTCAACGTCCTTGAGCGCCGGAAATACCTCACGCTTGCAATCGCCGACTGCGAACAGCTGTGCCTTGACTTCCAATGCCTGCTCGAACTCGGCCTTCCGATCAACGTGAACAGGTTCGATGCGGTGGTTGAATCAATCGAGTTGGAGATATCGCTGCTGAAGGGCGCGCGAAAGAACGTGAAGCTGGTCGGCAAGCAGAGCGCCGAAGACCTCATTGAATCGACCGCCGCCGAACTGGAAAGGCTCCGTGCGCTATAATGGGCGAACGTTACGCTTTGCTGGTCGCATCAATTGGTGGCTTCGCTCCGTGTCGGGAGGTTCTTCGGTTAACGCGTGCTACGTCAACAACAATGGCAATGCCAACTACAACTCCCCGACGAACACGTGGGTTCGCCCCTTGCCCTGATTCCGCTGAACGGCCAGACCGAGTAGGGACATGCCCGAAAGCAGAGCCTGTAGAGGAAGGAAGGCGTGACGTTCGGGCTTGGGCCCGTGAATCTGCACCCCGCGAGGGATGGCGGACGCTGCTTGCATGGCGGCGCGCTTCGGCGTTCAGCGCCGTTTCATGCCATCTTCTCATGCGGATACCGAACGCTGCGCTGCAATCCGTGCGGGGTGCCTTTTGAAATCCGAGGAACGAAGGCGGGCGCGCCGCGCGCGGCGCGAGGAAAAGCGCGCGGAGAAGCGCCGCGAGCGCTTGGCATCCTGCACGATGGAAAACGTCGCCGACCTGAACAGCCTTTACCGCGCCGCCGTTAAGGCTAAGAACGGCATCGCGTGGAAATCGTCGGTTCAAAGGTACGAGAAGGACGTGCTGCGCAACATCGTCAAGGCGCGCCGCGACCTTCTTGCCGGAAACGACGTTCGGCGAGGGTTCCACGAGTTCCAGCTGTACGAACGCGGGAAGCTTCGCAACATTTCGAGCGTCCATATCTCCGAAAGGGTGATTCACAAGTCGCTGTCGGTGAACGCCCTCGTCCCGGCGCTCACGCCCTCGTTCATCTTGGACAACTCGGCCAACACGAAAGGCCGTGGCACCGACTTCGCCATCAGAAGGCTGAAGAAGCAGCTTGTCGCCCACTACCGCGCGCACGGGAAAAGCGGGTACATCCTCCTTATCGACTTCAGCAACTACTTCGCGTCCATCGCGCACGACCCGCTGAAGGAGATCGTTCGAGCCGCGCTTGACGATGAAAGGATTGTCGCGCTGACGCACGGCTTCATCGACGCGTGCGGCGACGTGGGCTTGGGTCTTGGCAGCGAGCCGAACCAGATATGCGCCGTTGCGTTCCCCTCGTCAATCGACCATTACGTGACCGAAATGCTGGGCGTGGAAGCCTACGGGCGCTACATGGACGATTCCTACTGCCTGCATGAATCGAAGGAGTACCTTCAGGTCGTTCTTGCGCTCATAGAGCGGAAATGCGCGGAACTTGGAATCGAGATCAACCGGAAGAAGACCCACATCGTGAAGCTGTCACACGGTTTCACGTGGCTGAAGAAGAAGATAAGCTACGGCGACAACGGCAAGATCGTCATGCGCCCATGCCGGGAATCCATCACGCGAGAGCGCAGGAAGCTGAAGAAGATGGCTCGTTTCGTCGCTTCCGGGGACATGACCTTTGAGCAAGTCGAAAGATCGTACCAGTCTTGGCGCGGCTCGATGCTCCGGCTCGATGCGCATAAGACGGTGCTTGCGATGGACGCGCTGTTCGCGTCGTTGTTCGAATCGAAAAACCTCCCACGGGGGGGGTCTGATTAACTGCGCTTTCCCGGCTGCGCGGCGCTTGGCCGCATGAGCGGCGAAAACCCCTGACACGCTTTCTATCCTGTTAATAGGGAAACAACAGGATAGAAAGGGCGGTGCAATGGATTCAGAAAACGAAGCTTCTGCCGAAATCAATTCGCTGAAGCTGCTTCTGGCGCAAACGGACTACCAGGCTCTGAAGTTCTCTGACGGCGCGATGGCCGAAGACGAGTACGCGCCAATCCGGCAGAAGCGCGCGGAGTGGCGCACGCGAATCAACGAACTTGAATCGCAAGCTGCGGCCTAGCGACGTGAAGCCGTGATCGATCAGCTAATCAAAAACCCCGACATGATGCGCGAGATAGGCTTTTTCTGGGTCTTCGTCATCGCGCTGATAGCCGCGAGCGCCTATTTCGCGCCCGTCATCAAACAGTATCTGGTCACGAAGATCAAGAGTTCCGCCCGCATCGAACAGGTCATAGAGAACTGCACGGCGGCGGTCAACAACAACTCCGAAGCCCTGCGGAACAACTCCGAAGCCCTGCACGCAAACAACGACGAGCGTGACACGACCGTCGCTATCTTGCGCGAACACGACCGCGCTTCAGACCTGCGTTTCCAAGAGCAGAACGCTGCGCTGACCAGAATCGAAAACAAGCTACAAGGAAGGTAAACCTATGAGCGAAAACGAGAACATTGAAGTGATGGCCGACGTTGATTCGGAGGACTTGAAGGTTTCCGGCGGCACGATCGCGCGAACCGTCGCGTTCGCGATAGTGTGGCTGAACCAGCTTTTCGTCTTCTTCGGCGCTCCCACGCTCGATATCGACACTGCGGCGCTGTACGACATAATCAGCGGCGTTGCCACGTTCTCCGTGTCCGCATGGAACTACTGGAAGAACAACAGCTGGCGCATTCCCGCCCTCGTCGGCGACGCGGTGAAGGATTCCTACGGCCATGCTGCGGACTAGCAGCGCTGGGCGCTCCCACGTCCGCAAGCGCGGTCGCATCGTGTCTGACGGCCAGATCGCCGCCATATTCCTTGCGCTTCTACTCCTTTCCCTCCTGTGCGTCGGCTTGGCCGCTTGCGCCGTCCATTTCGCAAGCGGCCAACCGACAGCGAAAGAGGGCGCGGAAAGCGAGACGCTTCCCGTCAGCGATATACCCATGCCGAAGGTCATCCCGGCAGGGCGAACCATGCCGCTTTACCTGCAAGACGATGTTCAGTGGGCGCACATCGAGTACGCAGGCGACAGCACCGTTGCCGAAAGCGGGTGCGGGCTTACGTGCGCCGCCATGGCGCTCGAATACCTCACGAACCAGAAGACAACGCCGCGCGATCTGCAAGGCATCGTCGGCGACACATGCACGGTTCACGGGGTGAACGACATGGCCTTGTTCGGCGACTACATGGAACAGGCCTACGGCCTTTCGCAATCAGAAATCTACTACGACCTGAACCAGGCCGTCGCCGACGTTGCGGACGGCTCCGTTGTCTTCGCTTCGCTGACGGGTCGCTTCGGAGATTCCACCTACGGCGGACACATCGTCGCAATATGGCACGTCGATGGTGATGCGGTATGCGTGCGCGACCCTGCTTCCGGCGCGAATTCGCAGCGCAGCTTCACGCGCGACGAGTTGGCGAACGTCGAATGGTCTTACTTCTACTCACTCACGAACGAAGGGCTTTCCTATGCTTAACGGTATCGACATTTCATCTTGGCAGACCGGCATCGACCTTTCGGTGGTTCCTTGCGACTTCGTTGTCATCAAGGCGACCGGCGGCATCGGCTACGTGAACCCCGATTGCGACCGCGCCTACCAGCAAGCGAAGGCGCAAGGAAAGAAACTTGGCTTCTACCACTACGCGCGCGAGAAGGGTTACAAGGGCAGCGCCGCCGACGAAGCGCGCTTCTTCATCGACAGCTGTCGCAACTACTTTGGCGAAGCGATTCCCGTGCTTGACTGGGAGGAAGAACTGTCGGCAGGCGTTTCGTGGGCTAAAGAATTCCTTGATGCCGTCTACGCCGAAACGGGCGTGAAGCCGCTTCTTTACGCGAGTAAGAGCGTGCTGCGCGAATACGACTGGTCTTCCGTGGCGAACGCCGGTTACGGTCTGTGGTTCGCGCAGTATGCGAACTACAACGCGACGGGCTACCAGGATTCGCCATGGACTGACAACGGCGGCATCGGCGCATGGCCTTTCCCTGCGATGTTCCAGTATTCGAGCGCTGGAAGCCTTCCAGGCTGGAACGGCTCGCTTGATCTGAACATATTCTTCGGCGATGAAAGCGCATGGGACGCATACGCTTCCGCCGGTTCTGGCTCGACCGAACCTAATGCGGAGCCGGTGAAAAGCGTTGACGATATCGCCCATGAAGTCATCGCGGGGGCGTGGGGGAACGGCGACGAGCGCCGCGCCCGCCTTGCCGCTGCGGGATACGACTTCGATACGGTTCAAGGCCGCGTGAACGATCTGCTGGGCGCGAATCGGCAGCGCATCTACACCGTCGTTGCTGGCGACACTCTATCAGGCATTGGCGCGAAGCTGGGCGTTGATTGGCGCAGCATCGCTTCGAGCAATGGCATTTCAAGCCCGTACACGATCTATCCGGGCGACCAGTTGACCTACTAGAAAGGAATCATGATGGCAACCAGAAAGACAACCACCGCGAAGGCTACGCCAGCAAAGGACGTAAAAGCGACACCGGCTGAAGCCCCGCAGGACGCACCGGTCGAGGCCGCACAGGCACCGGCTGAAGCCCCGCAGGACGCACCGGTCGAAGACCAGTACCCTGTCATCGTTTGCAGCGAAGACACGCGCATCACGAAAATCGTCCTGCGCGACAATCCATCCGTTGAGAACGATAACGATGCCTTGATTGTTCCCGTTGGGACGAAGCTGCGCGCTGTTGAGGACATGGGCGAGTGGACGAAGCTTACCCACGACCTTTTCATCATGTCCAAGTTCGTCAAGAAGCTTTAAGTGATACGACCAGCCCAAAACCATGTTCAAGCATGAGTATCGGCGTTCCGTTTTCGGTGTACAACGTCTCAAAAGGATACCCGTTTGACGTTCGTTTTGACATGCGATTGGGGCACCATCTGATCGCAAAACGGCGCCTCTCGGGCGCCGTTTCTTCTTGCAAGCCGGAAGCGCGTTCCGCCCTCCTCCTACTGGTACTCGCGCAGAGCCCCTTCCTTCAATACGAGGATCACGCAGGTTCCCTTGCCGAGCTCGCTTTCCACTTCCATATGCGTACCGGGACCGAAGTAGCCGCAGATTCGATCGTGCACGTTCTTCACCGCGATGCCGAGGCCGAGCGACGATTCGGGATGAAGAATGTTGCAGCGCGCCTCTTCGGTCATACCCACGCCGTTGTCGCACACGCGCACAATCACGTCGTTGCCCGTGACCTCGCCCGTCACCTCGATAGTCAACTTCCCCTCGCTCGGCATGGCGTGGCGTACAGCGTTCTCCACGAGCGGTTGCAGCAAAAAAGGCGGCACCAGCATGTCTTCCACACGAGGATCGATCCGCATCTCCATCTCCACGCGGTCGGCACCGAAACGCGCCACTTCGAACGTGAAGTACCGCTTCGTTTGCTCCATCTCACGCGCGAACACGATCAGATCGGCGGAGTCTTCAAGCGTTCGGCGATAGAACACGGCGAATTCGCGCAGCAACTTGCGCGCCGTTTCGGGGTCGGTGCGAATGAGTGAGGCGATGGTGTTGATGGTATTGAACAAGAAGTGCGGATTGATCTGGCTTTGGAGCATCTTCAGCTCCATGCGCGTGGCCAACTGCGTCTGCTCTTCCAGCGCCGATGCCGCCATCTGCGTGGACAGCAGTTTGCCGAACCCTTCGGCGATGGACTTCTGCGTCTCGCTGATGTGCTTCGCTCGGCGATAGTAGAACTTGAGCGTGCCCTCGACGTTGCGGCCTACGGCAAGCGGCACGATGATGGCCGCCTTGATATTCGACGACTCGCTGGGGAAGCCGATATCTTCGGGCGTGAACAGGATGCGCAACTTGCCGTCGGCGAGCGTGGCATGGGTCGCGTGGGTGCGGATGATGCTGCCCGGCAGGTTCTGAGCTTCCTCGAAGCCTGCGTATCCCAAAATCTGCTTTTTGTCGGTGATAGCCACGGCGATAGCCGCGGTGGACGGCAGCAGCAACCCGCAGATCTTCTGCGCGGCCTTGTAATCCATGCCGTCGTTCATGCAGGTCAGCGTTTGGCTAGCCAGCTTCAACATGGAGTCAGACTGACGAGCGCGCACCGAATCGGGATCCATGATGAGACGGATGACCACCACTATGGACAGCGTGAACACCACGCCTGCGCATACCATGATTGCCACATTGCGATACGGCACCGCGATGGACCACAGCAACACAAGACCCGAAAGCGCCGTCACCGTGAACATGAACATCTCGAGCGTGAAGAAGCGCGGCAGCGCCGATTTCGACTCCCTGGTCTCTTCCTGCATGGTACCTCCCCGCGTTGCTCAACCCTGCCCAAGCAGCGCGCTTGAGCCCATCAGCCCAGTATACCGAATTCGTTGAGAACAAGTATGACGGCGGCCACAATCAGGAAGAAGCCGAAGACGAAGCGCAATGCGAGCTCGGGAACCACCCGCACAAGACGCGCGCCGATGACCGCGCCGGGAATAGAGCCCACGGCGATGGCAATGCCCGCCGCGTAATTGATGTTTCCCAGCAACGCCTGCTCGACGACGCCGGGAATGGCGAGGATCATCACGGCGATCAGCGACGTGCCGGACGCCTGGCGCATCTCGATGCCGATAAGAGACAGCATGAGGGGCACCATGATGAACCCGCCGCCCACGCCGACGTAGCCGGATGCCACGCCCGCGCCCAGGCCGATCCCTGCGCCGATGAGCAGCTGCTTGCGCGTGAGTTTGCGCGGCACAGGGTCGACGGCAGCGCCAGCCTGTGCGCTCACCTTCGTCGGATCGTCAATCGCGTCGTCGTTCGCCGCAGCGTCGCCTACACGCTCGATGGCGGCTTCGTCCGGCTCGATCGTGCTGCTCGACGCTGCATGCTGTTGCGTGCGGTTCTGCGAGCGCATCTTGAAGGCCTTGCCCAGCATTTTCACCGCCGACCAGCCGATGATGAGCGCCGCAGCCACCATAATCATCCAGGCGGGCGAAATCTGCGCAAGCCACACGCCCAAAGGCGAGGTGAGCGCTCCGCCGAGGCCTGCCGCCACGCCAAGCGACACGATGCACGTTTTATGGCGTATATGGGATGCCGCGCCCGATATGGACGTGGGAATAATGGCGAACAGCGACGTGGCCGTGGAAACGACGGGGCTCATGCCGAACGCCAAACGGAAGATGGGAACCATGACCGTGCCGCCTCCGATGCCCAGCAATCCGGACAAAATTCCGATAGCCACGCCGGCAATAGCCGGCAGCACGAACATAGCGAGCACATCCATAGTTTGACGCCCGATCCTTTCCCGATCTCTCAACACGCGAGCCGCTCAACTGCACGCCATCGTACAGCTTAGACTGCGCCCCGTGGAGGCTCCGTCATGCAAACGTTGCCGAGCGTGCTTATTTATTCCGCGACGTTCAGGCGAATCTCGCTCGTCACACCCGGATCGATGCCGGCCGCCGCGATGGCCGCCTGCGCCGAAGCAAGTCGATCGGCTCCGTTGCCGGCGCTGGCCTGGCGCTGCGCGGCCGACTGCATAAGCGCCGTACGCAGGATCTGATCGTTCTCCATGCGCGCCATCAGCTCCGGCCACACGAACTGGAACTCGAAGTACTTCGAGCAGTTGCGCTGGGCATACGTCGTCGCTTCGCCGGTGGCCGCCTTCGCCGCTTTCCGGTACGCCTTCTTGTCGGGGCGCGCCAAGCTCCTCAGAAAGGCGGTCAAACGAATGCGCTTCGTGATGCCTGGCTCAAGGAACGGGCCCGGATACGGCTCCAGCGAAGACGGCTTCACCTGCAAAAGGTCGATCTGCGTGCGGCTGTACTCCATCTTCCGGTATTCGTAGAGCCATCGGAAGATATCCTGACGGAAGCGCGTGCCCTCGCTCTCGGTTTCGGGAGGAAGGTGGCGCAGGCTCCACTGATTGTCGAACCAGATGTCCGAACCGTACATACGCAGGTCAAGCATGTAATCGAGATCTTCGCCGCGCGCGATCCAAGGATCGAACGACAGACGCTTGAACGCCTCTTTATGCAAAGCAAGGCAGCCGCCGCACGTATGGTTCGATCGGGAAAGACGAGGGCCGCGCATGGCCTTCGAGATCCATTTGTTGAAGGCCTTTCCCTGCTGCCAGAAATGGTTGTACCACTTGTCCTGGCTCTTCGACAGGTAGGAGCCTTCGGAATTGAAGTAGAAGCCGGTCTTGGCCAGGATGGGAATGCCCTTCTTCGTGAGCTTGCCCAGGCCGTACATGGCCTTCTGCAGGAAGTCGGCGTCATCCACCACTTCGTCGTCGTCGAGGAACACCACCGAGTCGAAGCCCAGCACGTCGGCCATCACCAGACCCAGGTTGCGCACCGCACCGTAGCCGGACAGGCCGATCTCCTTCTGCAGCTTGCCCAAACCCAGCTGCTCCATGCGCTGCTGGATAAGTGCCAGCTCGGGAGCGCCGATGACCACGGTGTTCAGCGAGGGAAAGCGCGAGACAACGCTTTGAACCTTCTCGGCCGCCTGGTTCTCGATCGACGGCTCGCTGACCACGAGCACGATGATCTGGCCGGCGCCGCGCACCTTCTGCAACGACGCAAGCAAACGCGGGAGCTCGCCGGGTTGCGAGATGGGAGTCGCGTGATCGTAGGTCGTGAGCACGCTGCCGCCTTCTTTGCGGCGACGCGCGGACACGAAAGTGGGGATCACAATAACGGGGTTCATGCACGTCCTTCACTCGGGTACAACTGCGAGGGCTCGGCCCAACCCCATATTGTAGCGATATACGCCCCGCAGCCTTGTCAATTCATCGAATCAGTGAAGGCGAGCTATTTGGTCATATATTAAAAGAAAGCAGGCGCGGCTCACGCGTTCCGCGCCTGCTTTCCCGCTAGCGGGCTACTGCCTTCTTCACCACGTCGAAGCGCTTGAGCGCGGAGAGCAGCGGAAGCCCCAACACGTAGATGACCAGGGCTTCGCCGAGACCGGTGGCCACCACGCCGAACAGGTACATGGGCAGGTACAGCCCGTCGAGCGCGATAGACGTGAACGGGATGGTGTAGTAGCCCAGGCCTTGCAGCAGAAGGGGTAGATACGCAGGCACGATGAGCGCGTTCGCGATCACGGGGCCCAGCAGCGCCAGCTTCGGACGCTCGCGCATTTTCCAACACCACAGCGCGCCAAGGAACGTGGCCAGGCTGCCGAACACCACGTCCAGCATGCCCAGCGCCCCCGTTCCGTTGATGGCGAGCGCCATAAGGTTCGCGATGATGCACCCGACAGTGAGGCCGGGCACGGCCGCCGGCGTAAGCACTGCCAGCACGCACACCGCCTCGGAGATGCGGAACTGCACCGGCCCCCAAGCCAGTCCTTGCAGCGCCAAAAGCGTGATGAGGGTGGCAGCCGCGTACACGGCCGCGATCATGCCCGCTTGGGCGACGTACGTCGTCTTCTTGTTCATGGATATGCTCCTGTTCTCCGCGCGGCGCGGTGCCGCGGGCTTTGGGCAGCTAGTAATCCGCGAGTGCAGGGCCCAACGATGCAAACGCGGAGCCGTCGACGGATGCGAGCGTGAGTTTCGCAACCGGCAAAGGCCGAAAGGAAGTATAGCAGAGGCGCGGCCGAGGGCGCACGGTAAAAGCACGAGGGGCGCCGCATGTCGCAAGCATCGAACACGGGGACGAACCGCCCTGCTTGCTATGCACGCCATGAAGCGCTTTTTGCACAAAAACCCGCGACGTTCGATAACAAGAAGGCCCGAAAGCGCGCCCAAGGGTGCAGCTTTCAGGCCTTCGATTATGCACGATGCTCTGACCTGGCGCTTCACATTATCGCGCAGAAGCCTATCGCAAGCGAACGGTCGGCGAAATCACACATCGGCGCTTTTTGTGCGTAGAAGCACGCGGAGCGTGCATCACGCTGGATTCTGCACGGCATCGCCTACGCGCCCGGACTCCTCCTTGCGGCGGTCGACCGCGGCGCGGCGGATGCGAAGGACGGCGTAGCCTACGAACACCACCGAGTACACGGCGACGGCCATCTGCGCAGGAGCGCCGCCGCGCAGGGCGGAGGGCACCAGCATGAGCAGCAGATGCACGTACACGAGGCCCCAGAAGGGATACGCCAGCAGCTGCACGCGCTTCCACGTCTCCTTCTTCATGCGCTTCTTCACCACGTTGAACGACGTCACCCCCAGCACGACCAGCAGCGCGAACAGCGCCAACGCAAGCGCAAGCGCCACGGCGACATTGGTTTGCGGCAGCCCCGTCGAGAGGTTGGCCGCGTACGAGGAGAGGTAGATGGCCATGTGGCCCAGCGACAGCAGCCACGCCATGATGGACAGCTCGGCGCGGATGGGACGCAGGTACGTCGCCACGCGCGAGTCGCGCGCGAACACCCCGATGTACATCACGACGGCGAACAGCGCGGTAGCCAGCGTGCACTTGTGCAACAGCAGGAACAGCGCGTCGTACAGCATCGGCGGTAGTCCCGCGAACGAGCCGACCACGAACAGCACGTCAAGCGTGGCAGCCAGGGCGTAGAACGCCAACGGACACGACTTGATGGGCCGCTTGCATGCGAACGCGAATGCCACAGCGCCCGCAAGAACCAAGATGAGCGTCATGAGTGCACCTCCATCACCGTCAACGCCAGCGCCGCGAACGCGCAATAGGGCTTCTCGGCCGCAAGCTCCTGCGTGCGCTGCATGAACGCAGGGAGCCACGCTTGCGCATGCTCGCGCTCAAACGTCTGAATGCGCTCGGTCCAAGCAGCGACAGCTTCGGCATCGTCGCAGTTCAGAGCATCGGCGAGCTTCGCGTACAGATACGACAGGAATTCGAACTCCTCGAACACGCTATCGCACGGCTCTTTGCGCGCATTCTTCGCCACCACGCCCGCCTCGCGCATCAAGCGCTCTACATCCAGCGTCACCGGCGTGCGGAACAGCGCGGGAACGCCTTTCATCCCCCGCTCCACGTGCAGAAACGCGCTTTCGTACGGGAAGATGGGGGTGTGGCCGCCGGGTGCCAGGTACAGGCGCGAGTACACGATGCGCATATCGGCCAACAGATCGGCCGCCGACGCATCGCGCCAAGCAGCAAGCGCTTCAGCCGTCGAATCCGCCGCCGCCGGGTCGGCGCCCGCATCGAGCAGGCATGCCCGGGCATCGTCGGCGAACGACCCGTCGACCAGCCCTTGCGCCAGGCGCTCATCGGGATACGCGAACGCGCACGACAACAACTCGAACGCATCGGCCTTCCCCACCGCCCGCTTCACCGCTTCTTCTCGCCCCATAAGTCCCCCTTGTTCCGACATCTTCGCCCCAAAAACACGCCACAGCGCGTGAGGCGTGTTTTTGGAGCGAAGATGCCCCGTGCGCCGGAGCCTAAAGGGGGCGATCCCCTTTAGGCCGTCAGCGCCTTATTTACTGCAAGTAGTATACGCTCGGTTTCGTGCCGGCTTCCTCGTTGAGGAACATCGTCTCGCGTCCCTCGATGGCCTTCGACACGTCCGACTCGGGATCGTCTAGGTCGCCCCAGTAGCGCGCGCGGCCCGGGCACAGCTGCATGCAGGCGGGCACGTCGCCGCGGTCGATGAGGTTCTTGCAGAACGTGCACTTCTCCACCGTGCCACCCTTATGCGGCGGGGCATCGTACTCGCCCACCACGACGTCGAGGTAGTACTCGGGGCTCTTGATCAGCGTGCGCACGCCCTCGTACGGGCACGCCTTGATGCACGACTCACACCCGATGCACAGCTCGCTGTCCACCGAAACGATGCCCGTCTCCTCGTCCTTGGCGGTAGCGCCCGTCGGACACACATCGAGGCACGCAGGCTTCTCGCAATGCTGGCACTGCATCGGAAGGAAGTTCAACGTGCAATTGGGGAACGTGCCACCCGCGTTGTCGTTTGCGAGAGCCCCGCGCACCACTGCCGTCCCCAGCGTGTTCCAGTCATCGTCCGCCTTGGTGTACACCACATTGTACGAGAGGTCTTTCGGAAGGTTATTCGCAAACTTGCAAGCAGTCGCACAAGCTTGGCAGCCAATGCAGCGACGAAGATCAATAGCCATTCCGTATCGAGTCATATTCCCAACCTCCTAGAGCTTTTCGATGGCCACGGCGCAGTCGAAGTACGACTGGTTCCTGCAAGCCTGGTTGTAATCATTGAACGTGGTACGTGCGAGATCGCCATCTATATGCTCACGCGTCAGGAAGCTGCGAGGGCAATGGAGCGACTTGCGCTGCTGCCCCGCGTTGAGCACGGCGAGCAAGGTGACGGATCCGCGATCGTTGTAAAGGCGAATCTCATCGCCCTCTTCAATGCCAAGCTCGGCGGCATCTTCGGGATTGATGCGGCACACCGGCTGCGCTTCAAACTCTTTCATATAATCCACGTCGTACCATTGCGTGTGCGTGCGCGTGCGCATATGCTCGCAGCAAATGGTGAAGGGGAACTGCTCGCGTATGGGATTGCCGAGATCTGCCTCGCGCGCCGGCTCCCAGTAGCAGGAGAACTTCTCCTTCTCAAGATCAACCTCTTGACCCATGTTGTAATCAGGCTTAGGAGCTTCACGATAGAACATGGCCCGCTTCGATGCCGTCTTGAAGATACCGCCTTCGAAAGCGACAGCCGGCTCGGTGTCGCAGCGCAGGTAGTTCTTCTCGCGCACCTTGTCGATGGTGATTCCGTTCTCCTTGCCGAAGGGCGTTGAGAGGCAGGTGTTCAGGTATTCGTCAGCAGTGAACTGGAAGAAGTCGCCATAGCCCATGCCCTCGGCCAACAGCTTGTAAATCTCGAAGTCGGGCTTGCTCTCGTACAAAGGCTCGATGGCTTTCTGGTTCCACAGCAGATAGGGGTTGCCGTAATAGCGCACACGCAGGTCCTCGGTTTCGAACCAATGGCACGCAGGCAGCAGGATGTCAGCGTATAGAGAAGTGTCGTTCATGGTCATGTCTTGGATAACGATGAACTCGAGCGCCTTCATAAGCTCGATGGTCTCGTTCTGCTCCGTCTGGTTTGAGACGATGTTGGTGCACGAAGCGTAGAAAGCCTTGACGGGGAACGGCTCGCCAAGCTTTTGACCGCTCGATACGACATTGAAGAAGTCGCTCCAGTTGATTATGGCACCCACTCCTTGAGGTACCTCGCCTGTCGTGCTCGGCAGCTGGAGGCAGGCTTGCACGTTGCCTTCTCCGAAATTCGGCTCACCCGTGTACAGGCCCGAACCCGGCTTGCCCATCTGGCCGGCGACCAGAAGGAGCGTGTTAACGCACTTCGAGCTGTAGATGCCGTTGTTGTAATGATTGAGGCCGAATTTCATATCCGTCTGCACGTTGCCTTCTTGCGTGTACAGATGAGCGAGATGTTTGATGTCGTCAGCGCTCACGCCGGTCACTTCCGAGGTATGTTCCAAAGTCCACGGCGCGACGGCTTCTCGGATCATCTCCATCTCCGTTTTCACGGCATGCCCGGCAATCTCGGGAACGTCGCCCATAGCAGGCTTCTTGGCTTCGCTGTGAGCAACGGCCTCGCCGGCTTCTTCGTCCCACACAACGCACGGATCGACCTTCTCTTCTTGGCCTTGCGCGTTGGTGGTCGTAGTAGGTTCTACCCCCAAATCGCTCATGCGCAGGAACATGCCGTCTTCTTTGATGAGGAACGGCGCTTCGGTATGATCTCGCAGGAAGTCCGTCGCTTCCCAGCTCTGTTCGAGAATCTCGCGCACGACTCCCAGAGCAAGCGCGCCGTCGGTCGCAGGATGAACGGGAACGAACCAGTCGGCTTTCGAAGCCATGGTGCGGTAGGCGATGTCGATGACTACGAGCTCGGAGCCGGCATCGCGGGCCTCGAGATAAAAATGCGTGCGCTGCTTGTCCGACACCGCAGTGTCACCACCCCAGATCACATGATGGTCAGCGTTGGGAACGTCCGAAGCACGGTTTCCGGCCGAGCCGGGGCCGAACATGTAGGTCCAAGACATGGGCGTGGCGATATCGCGGTCCGGCAGAACACGGCTCGCCCCCATGACATTGAGCAGACGCGCCATGACGGAGCCTTCCGGGGCTCCTCCGCCAAGTTCGGCGGTGTTGCCACTACCCAGGAAGAACGCAATGGACGTGGGACCAAACTCGTCAATGTACTGCTTCCACTTATCGGTGATTTCGGAGATGGCCTCGTCCCAGGTGATACGCTCGAACTCTCCCGCGCCACGTTCGCCGACGCGACGCATGGGATATTGCAGACGCTCAGAGCTGTATACGCGCGCAGGCTGCGAGAGCCCCTTGGGGCAGATGCGGTCGAATTCCGGGCCGTCCTCGAAATGGCCCGCCGTGGTGCGGACGACCTGCCCGTCGCGAACATGGACATCCAGATAGCAGCCCTGGCCGCATTGGGAGCGGCAGGCACCGGAGAAGATTTGCGTCTCGGGGGCTCCCTTTTGCGGTTCGGCTTTTTCCAGGTTCTGGGTTTGGGGGCTGCAGCCTACCAGCGCGCCTGTCGCCGTCAGCGCCGCCGCACCCTTGATGAAGCTCCTGCGGGTGAACCCATGCGTTGCTTGTTCAGCCATGTGTGCTCCTCTCTTTTTCACTCCTCGGCCGCAAGGCCTTCCGATGCTCGCCCTTCGCAGATAGCGGGGAGGGGATCGCGTTCTGCGAAGGGCGGGGTGAAAAGCCTCGTTCCCCTGGCCTTTCATGAGTTTCACTTTACGGAGCGCCGAAGGATATTGCGATAAATCGGAAATAAGTTTTGCGTTAAAAAATTCTTAACCACGTATTAACGCCGCTGGTCAAAGAGCTGTTCGAGGCATTACAGCGATCAAGCGCCATCCAGCTCGAGCAACCAGGCATTGACGACCTCCGCCGCCTCTTCAGCGCTCATCCTCAAGTCAACGGCCTGAGCAGCCGCAAGGTAATCGTTAGCCCAATGTGGATAGACAACGACCTTCGTAGGCCATACCCTCGGTTCACGATCGGCCTTCACCGCTTCTTTCGCACGGGCTTCGAAAATGTCGATGACGGCACGCTTGATATCCGACTTAGAGGGATGCCCTGTCGAATCGGAAAGCTGCTTGATCAGCACGAGGTCGACCAGGTCTCTCGGTCGATTGTTTCTATACCCCTTGTCAGGGTCATGAGGATCGGTTGCCGCATGAATTTTTTGAGCCGCTTGATAGCACATGGCCATACCGACAAGCTTTTCCGGAGTAGGTATGCCAAAACCCTCAAGCGACGGCGCGGCGAAAGGCTCCTGGGCTGAACCCGCCATGCCTTCATCAGGAGACACTTCCACTTTAATCTTGCGCCAGGTTTTGTTCCTCAGAGAAACGGTTACGACGAACCTGCGCGGGCAGATGCTTTTGCCTGGCACCCTAATCTGCTCAATCTCCGAACGAGCGAACTCGAACGGCCCCCAATTTCTGCTAACGAACTGCTCGTCCATTAGTTCCAAGAATTCGTCCAAATCCCCACGGACTATCCCGTCGATATCTTTAGTGGCTCTTGAAGCGAGGCCGAACACGTGCTGGAGAAGCGTGCCGCCCTTCAGCGAGAACCTGCACGCATTGTCATCATCGACCACTTGTTGAAGCATGGCGGTTATAACCGTCGAAGCGATGAGCCATCTCACCCTTCCACTCGCAGCAATACCGAAATCAGCTTCGGCATGATCGATCCATGAGTCTAGAACACCAGCGTTTCTGGGCTCTTTGCCTCGGGGCTTCATGCCGGCCATCAGCTCATGAAGGCTCTCCTCTTTGTTCTTGCTCATCAGCTCCCCCTACCATCGCTTCGAACCGCTCGGCCTCCCTTTTTCCCAGCAGCCCCCTTTTCCTGCCGTTTTCGACAGCCTGCTCCAACAAGTAGCGCGGCGTTCCGGTAGCCGCGCACTGCTCGATCGCAGTAGCCAGCTTCACGCAGCGCATCCCTTCCCACCAACCAACTTGTTTCGCGTCCACCGTTTCATAATGGATCGCATAACCCTCGCCGCCCTTCCTACGAATCCGGCGCCCGCCATCAACTACTACATGTATCGAAGTGGGATTCACATCGCAAACATCGTACGCATCGAGCGCCGTTTCATGGCTGAGCGCAGCTTCGTCGCACCCCGTCCATAAGAGCGCCAACATGAACCTATCGAAACTCGCCGGAGGTACTTGGGGAACGCGATAGACGCTGCGAACGACGCGCTCGAGCCTTCCTCTTTTTACAAGCATGGCCAGAGAAGGCGCGCTTACCCCTGCTTCTTCCGCTTGAGCAGTCGTCACGAACCCGTATTGGTCTAGAGCCACTTCGCGAAGACGATCTATGTCGAATACAACTTCATTCATGTCAAAATATTAACACGGTGTGAATATTTTGACAAACCAAAACTAGGCTGCGCAAAAAGTAAACACGGTGTTCACTTTTTTGCAAGCTTGTTGCTCCGCGGAAGCCGAAGCCGCGGCAGCGGCTCTCACTCCAAGGTGTCGGCCATCTTGTAGCCTACCCGCTGGACGGTGAGCAGGTACTTGGGCTCCGAGGGGTTCTCCTCGATCTTCTCGCGAATCTTGCGGACGAACACGGTGATGTTGTTCGTGGGCTTGCAGTCGGCATCCGACTCGCCCCAGATGTACTCCTGGATCTGGCTGCGCGTGAACACCTTGCCCGGATGCGCGGCCAGAAACGCCACGATCTCGAACTCCTTCGTGGTCAGCGCCACCGGGCGCCCCTTCACGCGCACCTCGTATTCGCCGAACCGCACCTCCAGCTCGCCGATGCGCGCCACGCCCTCGCGGTTGCGGCAGCGGGCGAAATCGATGGTGTCCTTGTGGCGACGGATGTTCGCCTCGATGCGCAGCAGCAGCTCGGTGGAATCGAACGGCTTCGTCACGTAGTCGTCGCCGCCGGCGCGGAAGCCGATGCTCTTGTCCACGATGTCGCACTTCGCAGACAGGAAGATCACCGGGATGCGGCGGCCCTGCTCGCGGATGCGCGCGCAGAGATCGAAGCCGTTCGTGCCCGGCAGCATCACGTCCAGCAGCAGCAAATCGGGATGCTCGCTGGCCAGCAGCTCCAGCCCGCTTTCCGCATCCCTAGCGCCGCAGAACGCGTAGCCGTTCGACACCAGCAGCTGCTCGAGCGCTTGCCGCAGGTTGTCCTCGTCGTCGATGACCATGACCTTATACATCGTCCTCCCCCTCTATCTCGCCCACGATCGCGCTCGCGGGAATCGTGATGACGAACCTGCTGCCGCGACCGAGCTCGCTTTCCACCGACACGGCGAACCCTTGCATGTCGCCGTATTCGCGCACCAGTGCCAAACCGAGGCCGCTGCCGTTGTACTTACGCGTGGACGTGCTGTCCACCTGCACGAACCGCTCGAAGATGCGCGCCTGGTCCTCGGGCGCGATGCCGATGCCGTCGTCCACCATCGACAACGTCACCACGCGCGCCTCGGCGTCGTACGCCACGCGCAGCTCGATGGAGCCGCCGTCGGGCGTGAACTTGATGGCGTTGCTGGCCAGGTTCTCCAGCATGCGCGTCGTCTTCTCGTAGTCGCCGTTGACCAAGGGCACGTCCGACGCCACCTTCGTGCTGAACGACACCTCGTACTTGCGCGCCAGCGGAGCCATGGTGCCCTTCACCGATGCCGCCACGTCGCCCAAATCCATCGGCTCGCAGGTGGCGCGCATGCCGCCCGCATCCGAACGCGCGATGTCCAGCATGTTGTTGATCATGTTGAGCAGGATGCGACTGTTCTTCTCGATCTCCTCCCACGAGCGACGGTCGTGCTCGTTGGCCGGGTCGCACGCCTCGCGCGATATCTGCGCGAACGTGATGATGGACGTCAGCGGCGTGCGCAGCTCGTGGTTCACCATGCTTAGCAGGTCGGACTTGAACTGCGTCTCCTGCGCCAGGTCGGCGTTAAGCTGCTCCAGCTTGTCGCGCTGGCGTTCCAGCAGGGCGTTCGCCTCGCGCAGGTCCACCGTACGCTCCTGCACCTGCGATTCCAGATGCTCGTACATGCCCCGCAGCTCGCCCGCCATGTCGTTGAAGCCGGCGATGAGGCTCCTCACTTCCTTCGCGGCGAAGCGCTGGCTGACGGACGCGCCCAAGCGTCCCTGTTTCAGCTCGCCGAACGCCGCGTGCATGCCGCCCAACGGCCGCAGCACGAACACAGTGGTCACCACCAAGATGACCAAGCCGATGAACACGGTGATCAACAGGAAGTACGCCATGTCTCGGATGACGTTGCCGCGCATGGCCGCCTGCTGCTGATCGAGGGGGATCACGATGCTGATGGCCCCGCCGACCGACTCGAGCGTCCAACCTTCCTTCGCGTGGTCGGTGATGTCGAGCTCGCCGACCGGCTCGCCGTGGCATTCGAGGCAGCTGTCGTCCACTTCGAGCGCTTGCAGATAGCGGAACCTGTCCTCGCCGTCGAACGGGGCCACGCCGTAATACTCGGTCACCGAACGATCGGCGTTGAACGCCTCGAGAGCCTTCGTCTCGAACTCGTCGGGAATGTCCTGCTCGCTGCGCGGGTCGAAGTTCGTGTACCGGATGCGGTAGTCGCTGCCCGCCGAGAACAGCCGGCCGACGCTCTTGCCCACCACCGAGCAGTGCAGGCCCTTGAACTCGTAGCCGCCGCTGGACGAATTGTTGATGATGCTTTGGGAATTGTCCATGAACTGCCACACCGCGTCCATCTCGCGCGCGAACGTGCGCGCTTCCTCCAGCATGGCCTGCTCGGTCTGCCGCTGCTGCGAGTACAAATCGAACGCGACGAACGCGAAAAACGACACGGCGAACACCGCCGTCAGAGCGGCAAGATAGATGGTCTTCAGACTGAAAGCATGCTTCCCCATGAGCGCCCCCTACGCTGCGTTCGGAAAAATTCGCAGCGTGCAAGCACCGTAGCATAATCGTCTGATCGAAGCAAAGCTGCAACGAGCAATCAGCGACCTGGGGAAACACACGCATTCGCATCGCTCATCTGGCTATTATGATCTCGTTGCTCAAAGAGCGAAAACCTCAGCGCTTCTTGCGCGGCCTGCCCTTTTTGGGAGTTTTTCCCCGGTCGGAGGCTTTTTCGCCGCGCATGCGGCGAGCCTCTTCGCGGCGCGCGCGCAGGTCTTTCGTCTCCTGGCGAAGCGCCTGGTACGATGCGTAGCGCTGTTCGCTGATATCGCCCGACTCGACGGCGGCGCGCACGGCGCATCCCGGCTCGTCCTCGTGGCTGCAATCGCGGAATCGGCAGCGCTCGGCCGCCTCCTCGATATCCGCGAACGCTGCGCCGATGCCGGTATCGGCCTCCCACAGGCCCAGTCCGCGCACGCCCGGCATGTCCATGATGAAGCCGCCGCCGGGAATAGCCACCATCTCGCGGCTCACCGTGGTGTGCCGGCCCTTGCCGTCGCGGTCGCGCACGGGGGTTGTTTCTTGCAACTCGTGTCCTACCAGCATGTTGATCAGGCTCGACTTCCCCACGCCGCTTTTGCCGATGAGCACGGCCGTGGTGTTCGGCGGCACAAGCGCGCGTACCGCTTCCACGCTGGAAGGATCGTCGGCCGACACGACGACGGTCTGCACGTCGGGGCCGGCCAACGCGCGCACGCGATCGCGCACCGCCGCCACTTCGGCATCGCTTTCGGCGAGATCGGCTTTCGTCAGCACCACGGTCACGGCCGCACCCGTCTCGTAAGCCAGCACCAGCTCTCGCTCGAGCCGCCTCACGTTCACGTCTGATAGCGGTTGCGCCACGAACACACGGTCGAAATTCGCAGCCAGCACCTGCGGGAGCGCGCGTTCGGTGGGATCTTTGCGCACGAACGCGCGCGTGCGCGGAAGGATACTCTCGATGATGCCCTTGTCGTGGCCCTCCGGCACGGTCACCTCGACGAAGTCGCCGATCACGGCACGCACTTCCTCGCCTTTCACCAGCGCGGTGGCATGCTCGCAACGCACGAAAGACCCCTCGTCGATGCGCACGAGCGGATATCCTCGATCAAGCTTGACGACCTGGCCTCTTTGCAAAAGCCCTCCTTCGAGTCACGAACAGCGCGCCTACCGCTGCCGTTCCCTCAGCCAATAGAACACGCCCAGCATCACCAGTCCGACGACCACCACGACAATGCCCGGAACGAACGCGTTGAAGTCGAACTCGTCGGGATGGCGTTCGCCCGGCGCGATGACGGTCACCGCCTCCGCATGAAGGTCGCTCTGGCCTTCATGATCGGCGCACACGAGATGGAACGTGCCACGCACTTGCAAGATGGTGCCCGTAGTACCATACTCGCCGAACGTGTCGATCTTCGATGCCGATTCGTTGCTCATATACACCGAGATCGTCGCAGAATCGCCCTGAGAGGAAAGCGTGATCCACCGATGCCTCCCCGACACGCCGGCACGGATGCTGTCGCCGATGACCTCGCCTGTTACCTGCACGGTCTGATTGTCGTAATAGGCATCGGCGCCGCTGAGGTCGACGATGGACGTGTCGTAGATGAACGAGCTGTCGGGCAGCTGCTGCGTGTTCACCGCGTTGTCGCCCTCGGCAGGCTCATCGGCATGCGCGGCAGCCGGCAGCGCAAACACCGCCGCAAGCAGCACGGCCAGCACCGCGACGAAACTCACGAACGCAATCGGCAGCGGCAGCGGTTGACGGGTTCCCCACCTCATGACTTTAGCACCCGCCTTTTCGGATTGAGCGACACGATGATCTCCGCCACCAGGGCCAACAGGGTAACGAATTCCAGACGACCTGCCCACATCTGCGCGATGTAGAAGAGCTCCAACGACGGAGACATGCCCGGAGCGGCAAGCCCCGACGACACGCCGCCGTTGCTGGCCATGGCCACCGATTCGAAAATGGCCTGCGGCGCCTCGTAGCCATGCGCGATGCCCACCAGCGTGCCCACCGCGTACGTGGCCACGTACAGCACGAACACCGTCATGGCCTCCTTCACGACTTCCGGTGAAAGAATGCGCCGGCCCACATGGTTGTACGACACCACGACGCGCGCCGAATCGGGCGCAAGCGCCTCTTTGATGGTGGCGATGATGGACTTCATGATGATGCCCATGCGGCTGAACTTCAAGCCGCCCGAAGTGGACCCGCCGCTGCCGCCCACGGCCATGAGGATGGCCAGCACGAAGAACGCGCCCGACGACAGCGCGGTTGTCAGCTCGTTGGTGGTGATGTTCTGAAAGCCGGTGGTGGAGAACGCCGATATCACCATGAACAGCCCGCGTCGCAACATGGCAGGCAGACTGGAAAACTCGGGGCTTGCGCTGAGCGAGGCTGCCAGCACGCATGTCATCACGGCCAACCACAGCACCATCGTGCGGATTTCCAGATCGCGGAAGAAAACCTCCACGTGTCCTTTCCACATTTCGGAGTGCAGAACGAAGTTGATGGAGCCCAGCAACATAAGCAACATGAGCACGATCTCGAGCGGGAACCAATGATAGTACATGACGCTCTGGCTCATAGGGGCAAAGCCGCCCGTGGTGAAACCCGAGATGGCCAACCACAGCGATTGCAGGAACGCGCGCAGCGGTTCCATGCCGAGGAACAGGCACATGGCCGTGAGAATCACCGTGGCGACAAAGATCATGCCCATGCCGATCTTCGCGATGAACTGCGTGGTCTGCACAACGTTGGGCACCACATGTTCGCTACGACCCTCGGACATGTACAGGCTGGCTCCAGCGCGCTTGCCGAACAAACCGAACGACAACGCCACCACGATAAGACCGAAACCGCCCAACAGGTGCATCATGAAACGCCACATGTTGTCGGCGTTCGACAGGTGATCGAGATCGACGATGACGCTGGCGCCTGTGGTGGTCAGACCCGACACGCCGTCGAACAGGGCATCGAGGTAGCTGAGGTAATGGCCCGACAGGTACAGCGGCACCGCCGCCACGAACGCGAGCACGATCCACGCGAACCCAGTAACGGCGAGCGCCTGCTGGCGATTGAGCCGACCCGGATCGATGCGCAGGAACCGCAGCGCCGATCCGACGATAAGCGCAATGCCGATGGTCAGCAGATAGTGCGTCGCAGGAGTCCACTCAGCGCACGCAAGAGCCGTGACGAACGGCACCAGCAGAGCAAGGCTGGAGAAGAGAACGAGCACGCCGAGATAATGGCCGATGACCCGAACGTCGTACAATGTGAACCGTTGCCACATTCTGCGTCTACCTTTGCCTCGAACCGCGCAAACGGGCGAGTGTTTCGATGTCGATCAACCCAGCACGATCCTTACCAAGATGATAAGCGCCCACAGCAGCAACAGGAAGCACGACAGCGACAGCAGCACCACGCTGTAACCCAGCAGCGGCGTCTCGATGACCTGTCGGATGTCCTTGTTCCTTTTGCGCATGCGGGTATTCTAGTACAAATGGCCGCTGTGCGATACGCCCGGCGCGGCAACAGACACAATGATGATGACTTGGGCGCCGCGAGGCTCGCAGAAAGGCCGTTCGACGCTCTCCATAATAAAGTTTACACGCGTAGCTATCGAAGCACGCATGAGCAAGGTATAATCCCACCATTCTTTGATCATTCGATCAAAAAACGCGAAGAGGAACGAGAAAGGTACGATCATGGCTCCTGAAAACGACATCGATTACTCGCTGTCGCGCGTTCCTGATGAAGCGAAACAGCCATTTTGGCGGATTCTTTTCATCAGGATCGGCGCGATCTGCTGCGTATCCCAGCTCATGTTGGGCGCGGCACTAGGCTACGGCCTGACGTTCTGGGATGCCTTCCTAGCAACCATGCTCGGCTCGGTGCTGCTTCAGGTGGTCAGCTGGGCGCTGGGCACGGCGGCCGCGCGCGAAGGCTTGTCCACCAGCCTGCTGTCCCGCTGGACCGGGTTCGGCAAGGTAGGATCCGCCCTGTTCGGCGGCGTGGTGGCTATCTCCATGGTGGGCTGGTTCGGCGTGCAGAACGCGGTGTTTGGCCAGGGCATGGCTGAAATCGTCCCGTTCACAGATTTCCTCGGCACGCAGGAGATCCTGCCCGGCATCATGGCTGGAATCACGCCCGAGTACATCTTCTGGGCCATCATCACCGGCCTGGGCATCACGCTGCTCGTGGTGTTCGGCATCAAGGCCATCGCGAACTTCGCCACGGTGTTCGTGCCGTTGTTCGTGATCGTGGTCATCGTAGCCGCAGCCATCATCCTGCAGAACCATTCGCTGACCGAGCTTCTCACCACGGCCCCTCCGGGACCGGCGCTGTCGCTGGGCGCGGCAACCACCATGGTGGCGGGCGGCTTCATTGCGGGCGCTATCTGCACGCCCGACTACGCGCGATTCCTGAAGAACGGCACCCAAGTGTTCTGGATGACGCTCATCGGCACGTTCGTGGGCGAGCTGGGCATGAACCTGCTTGCCGTGCTGCTGGCGCACGCCATGGGCACCGAGAATATCGTCGACATCATGATGGGCACGTCGGGCATCATCGGCGTCATCATCGTGGTCGCCTCCACGGTGAAGCTGAACGACATCAACCTGTACTCGTCCAGCCTGGGCTTGGCAACCATGATCAACGCGCTGTTCAACAAGGCCATCAGCCGCAACGGACTCGTGTGGGCGCTCGGCATCGTGGGCACGCTGCTGTCGGTCATCGGCATCATCAACTACTTCACCAACTTCCTCACGCTGCTGGGCGTGGCCATCCCGCCCGTCGCCGGCATCATGGTGGTGGACTACTTCATCTTGAAGCGCAGCCGCGCGACGCTTGACGCTTCGCGCGCCAAGGGCGAGCTGCCCGAGAAGGTTGAGAAGTGGAACCCCATCGCCATCGTCTGCTGGATCGCCGGTTTCGCCGTGGGCGAGATCACCAGCATCATGAACGTGGGCATTCCGGGCCTGAACTCGCTGATCCTGGCCGGCGTGCTGTACTGGATCGTGATGAAGGTGTACGCCTCCATGAAGAAGGTGGACACCGTTACGTTCACGGAAACGGACCAAGTGCTGTAAGGCTCGCCGCGATGCGGTGGGTGTGGGCGGGGCGAAGCGAAAGCACACCCCACCGCCGCGAAAACCCCGATCAGCAATGCGAAGCCCCTGATCAACAATGCGAAGCCCCCGATGTTTCACGTGAAACATCGGGGGCTTCTTGCTTTGCGGCGACGTCTTCAGACGCAAGATCCTGTGTCGGACTTCGTTTTATGGGAGCAGCACCAGATCGTAAAGGTCGGGGCGACGGTCGCGCAGGTAGGGGCTGCGCTGGCGATAATCGACCACTTCGTTCAGGTCGAGCTCCACATGCAGCACCCCTTCGGCCTCTTCGGCCAGCTCGGCCACCACGTGGCCGCGCGGGTTGCACACCTTCGTGTGGCCCGGCATGACCAGCTGATCCTCGACGCCGTAACGGTTCACGGCCGCCACGAACGCAGTGTTCTCTAGCGCGCGGGCGGGCGCGTTCACGTCCCACACGTCCATATCCTCCTGGCACCACGCCGAGGGGCACAGGATAAGATCAGCCCCCTGCAGCGCCAGCATGCGCGCGACCTCGGGGAAGCCCATGTCGTAGCAGATCATCACGCCGATGCGCCCGAAGTCGGTGTCGAACACCGGGCAGTCGCAGCCGGAGCGGAAGTAGAAGCGCTCGAGCGCCCACAGATGCTGCTTGTCGTACGTGCCCAGAAGCTCCCCCTGGCGATCGATGACGACCGAGCTGTTGAACGGGACCCCAGCCATATCGTACGCGAGCGCGAGGCCCGCCACCACGTAGCAGTTGCCTGCGCGGGCAGCGTCTTGCAGCGCACGCACCGTGGGGCCGTCTACCGGCTCGGCCAGTTCGGGCACGTGAGGGCCGACAATGTTCAGCTCGTAGCCTGTAGAGAACAGCTCGGGCAACACCACGAGGTCGGCGCCTTCGGCAGCCGCCTCGGCGATCATCCGGCACGCCTTTTGGGTATTCGCTGCCGGATCGCACAGCACGCTCTCGAACTGAACCAGTGCCAAATGCACCGTGCGGCCGCCAGCCGCTTGTTTCGTTTCGGTCATGGGTTTCTCCTTCAACGCCTCAAACCGTTTCGCTGCATTATCTCATGATCAAAGCGCCTTGCACGCCCTCAGTTGAACCGGCGCTAGAAACGCGTCGGAATACCGGGCAAGGTACGTAGAAATAGCATTGGAACCGCGTGGAATCTGTGCGAGATTCGAGCGACTTTCCATAGTGATGCGCGCCATCGAGACGTAAGACGAGCTGCCTATACTATATAGCGCGGATGCAGCGAAGGCGGCGCGGTGCCTCTCCCCCTCATAATTTTGATGGATGGAGGTGAAGACCGTGACCGCTTGGGATTTTATGGTGCTGGCTAGTGCGCTTTTGGAGTTTGTTTCTCGCGTCATCGAGCTTATTTTGGTGATAAAAGAGGCGCTCCTAACCCATCGGGGAAAGGAGCGCAAACACCAAACCCAAACCGCCTGAGCGATCCGATAGCCGTGGGGAGTCTAGCCCCTCCCTGCGGCTTACCTCATTATACAAGCAACGCGTACGCGAGCCAAGGCAACGACGAACCGACAAAAATCAGTTACAGCATCAGATCGCCGACGGCTTTGACGCGGATGCACAGCGCGTCGCCCAAGTAGGCCATCGGGATGTCCTCGACGTCGACCACTTCCACGGTGCTCGGATCGGCGCCGGCTTCGATGGCCTCGTCGCACGCGCGCTGCTTCGACTCGGCGAGCGCCTGGTCGCGCGGGGTCTCGGTCAGCGAGAACACCTTGGCGATCTGGCCGGACACCTGCGCGATGGCCGAACCCACTGCGTTCGCCACGCCGAAGTTCTCGGGGCGCAGCACGTTGTCCGAGCCTTCCAAGCGGTCGGGCGCCAGGATGGAGCCGCCGCCCACGAGAATCACCGTCACGTCGCCGGCCGAAGTCTTCATCGCGTCCACCGCGTCCTCGATGATGCGCGTGATCTCGGCATAGGCCGCGTCCACGAGCGCCGGCTCGAGGTCGGCCACCAACGCCGGATCGCCCACGCCCTCGGCCAGGCCCTTCGCCACCACGATATCGGTCGCAGTCAGCGTGTCGCCGCCGAAGCACCGCGCCTTCTTCGTGACCAGGTAGCCCACGCTGTCGGGGCCCACCGTCACGCTGCCGTCCTCCAGCTGGCGCACGAGCGAGCCGCCGCCGAGGCCCACCGACACCAGGTCGGGCATGCGGAAGTTCGTGCGCACGTCGCCGATTTCCACGGCCACCATGCTCTCGCGCGGGAAGCCGTGCGCCAGCACGCCCACGTCGGTGGTGGTGCCGCCGATGTCGACGACCACGGCGTCCTTCTCCTGCGTCAAGAACGACGCGCCGCGGATGGAGTTCGTAGGCCCGCACGCGATGGTGAAGATGGGGTAACGCTTCGCGTAGTCCACGCTCATGAGCGTGCCGTCGTTCTGGCCCAGGTACACAGCCACATCGGCGAGGCCCTCAGACGCGAGCGCCGCCTCGAAGCTGTCGGCCGTCGTGCGCGCCACGTCGTACAGCGCCGCGTTCAGGATGGACGCGTTCTCGCGCTCGAGGAAGCCGAGCGACCCGATCTCCGACGACAGCGTGATGGGGAAGCCCTCGCCCAGCTCCTCGCGCAGAACGGCGGCGGCGCGCTTCTCGTGCGCGTCGGACACCGGCGAGAACACGCTGGTCACGGCCACGGACTCGAAGCCCTCTTCGCGCACGACGCGCGCGACCTCGCGGATCTCGTCTTCCGACAGCGCGCTGATCTCGCGACCGTCGAACTCGTTGCCGCCGTGCACGAGGAAGTCGCGCACGCGCATGGCGTTCTTCAGCTCGTCGGGCCAGTCAGCCATGCAGCTGATGGCCGTCGTGGCCGGAGCGCCCACGCGCAGCGCGGCCACCTTGTTCAGGCGCTTGCGCTCGACGATGGCGTTCGTGCAATGCGTGGTGCCCAGCATGGCGAACCCGATGTTGCGCGCCGCGTCGGCACCGATCTGGGTGATCACCTCGTGCATGGCGGCCACGATGCCGCTCATGACGTCCTCGGTGGTGGGGCTTTTCGTCGCGGCCACCAGCTTGAGGTCGCCGTCGATGACCACCGCGTCGGTGTTCGTGCCGCCCACGTCGATACCCAGACGCCAGATGCGCTTCTGATCTGCCATTACGCCTGCACCTCCTCGTTGTTCATCGCGGCGACGCGCTGCTCAACCGGCACGTAGTCGATGTCGTAGCCGAACGCGCGCGGCCCTACCACGGCCAGGCCCTCGGGCGTGCGCCACTGCGGCGCGCAGGGCATGCCCACCACCACAATGCGAGCGCCGTACTTCAGGCCCTCGGTAGTCACGGGCGAGCCGGACTCCATGTCCAGCGACATGATGAGGTCGGGCGACGTGGTCACCGGCTGGCCGTCGCGCAGCGCGATGAGGTTCTCGTTCTGGAACTCGATGATAAGCTGGCTGCCCTTGTCCTGGTCGAGCCCGTCCACCACGGCGCGACCGCGCACGAACATGCCGTCGGTCTTGCGCTCGACGTCCACCACTTTGCCGCGGAACAGGCGAAACCCGTTCGTCACGTTCAGCACGGCCTCGATGGGGTCGGCATGCTGCTCGCGCGCCTCGCGCAGCGTGCGGCCGATCTCCTCGCACAGCGTAGGCGTGTCGGGGATGCAGTAGTCCTTGAGCTGGCGCCCCGTGCACGGATACGACGCCAGGATGGTGTAACCGCCCATCACCGACGTGGCCTGGCGCGAGATGCGCTCGAGCCACTTGTCGTCGATCGCGCGCACCGTGACCGTGTTGCCCTTCTCATCGGCCATGACGGCGGGCTGTCCCTTCACGCCGTTGATGCCCAGCGTGGTCATCTGCAGCTCGGGGAACGCGCGGCCCATGAGATCGCAGTCCACCACGGGGATGCGGCGCGTGGCCGCCAGGATGAACGGGATGGTGGAGTTCACGCCGCCGGCTTCCACCGCGTAGATGGCGTACGGCTCCTGGCCCAGCTCCTTCACCAGCTCGTCGTACGTGGCCATGGGCTCCAGGCCGCTGCAGATCTTCTCCACCATGATGGTGGGGGCGCCCATCATCTGGGACACGCACACCACGGCGTCGTCAGGAACTTCGTCGGGCGAGATGAGCTCCACCTCGCCGTACTTCTTGATGGCCTCGATGGCCATGAGCTTGCCGACGTACGGGTCGCCGCCCCCGCCGGCGCCGAGAACCGTCGCGCCAAGCGCCATGTCCTCGATCTCTTTGATGCCGATTTTCCTTCTCATGATGGAATGGAACCTTTCGTCGAAGATGCTATGAACCGCATTGAACCGTATTATCATGGAATCGAACGAGGAAAGCGACCGCGATACAAACAAAAGGAGATACCTCCCATGATTTTCAAACAGTTGATCGAACTCTACGACCTGCTGGACTCGCCCTCCGCAAGCGGCGCGGGCGTGGTGGAGTACCTGCGCGGCATCGACCCCGCGTGCGATGCCGAAACGTACGTGCTGGAGGGGCCGAAGGGCTCCACCGACATGGTGCGCGTGCGCATCCCCGGTTCGCGCGGGCGCGCCGCCGGCGGCGAGGCGCCCACCATCGGCTTGCTGGGACGCTTGGGCGGCTTGGGCGCGCGGCCCGAGCGCATCGGCTTCGTGTCAGATGGCGACGGCGCGCTGACCGCGCTGGCCTGCGCGGCGAAACTGCTGTCGATGCACGCACGCGGCGACGTGCTGCCGGGCGACGTGTTCGTCTCCACGCACGTGTGCCCGCACGCGCCTACGTTCCCGCACGAGCCGGTGGCGTTCATGGGATCGCCCGTGGCCACGGCCGACGTGAACCGCGAGGAGGTGGGCGGCACGCAGCTGGACGCCGTGCTGGTGGTGGACACGACGAAGGGCAACCGCATCATGAACGAACGCGGCTTCATGATCTCTCCCACGGTGAAGCAGGGCTGCATCATGCGCGTCAGCGAAGACCTCGTGTCGCTGGTGGAAATCGCCACCGGGCGTCGCGCGCGCACATATCCGCTGTCCATGGCCGACATCACGCCGTACGGCAACGGGCTGTACCACCTGAACTCCATCCTGCAGCCGTGCACCGCCACCGACGCGCCTGTCGTGGGCGTGGCCATCACCACCGAGACGGCCGTACCCGGCTGCGCGACCGGAGCCACCCACCTGACCGACCTGGACGAGGCGGGGTCGTTCATGATCGAGGCGGCGAAGGCGTTCGGCGAAGGCAAGTGCGCGTTCTACGACGAAGACGAGTACGCCCGTTTCGTCGAACGCTACGGAAGCATGACCCACCTGCAAGGCATGGGCGCCTTGCCCGCCGAGGATCCGGAGGCGTAAGCGCTGTTCGCCATCCCGAACACAGTACGCGGGTCGTCATCCCGAGCGAAGCGCCGAAGGCACGAATGTTTCACGTGAAACATTTCATGACTTGAAAGGTTATCCTATGGATCTACAGCAACGTGCACGCACCATTATCGAAACGAATCTTGCGCTTCAGCCAGGCGAGACGCTGCTGGTCGTCACCGATGACCCCACCCGCGAGGTGGGCGAGCTGTTCTACGAAGCGGCACGCGCCATGGATCATCGGGCTCTCATCATGCAGATGCCCGAAGGCTCGGTAGCCGGCGAGGAACCGCCCGCGCCGGTAGCGGCGGCTATGAAGGCGGCCGACGTCGCACTGTGCCCCACGGCGAAGTCCATCACGCACACGAACGCGCGCATCAAGGCAGCAGCGGCGGGCACGCGCGTGGTCACCATGCCCGGCATTACCATGGACATGCTGCGCGACGGCGCCGCCTGCGCCGACTACGACCAGGTGGAGCGACGCACCCGCCAACTCACCGAGCGCCTGACGCACGCGAAGCATGCGCGCATCGAGAAGGATGGCCATGTGCTGGAACTTGCGCTGACAGGGCGCGACGGCGTGGCCAGCCCCGGCGTGTACCGCGAGCCGGGTGCCAGCGGCAACTTCCCCTCGGGCGAGGCGTACATCGCACCGCTCGAAGACGGGGCGAACGGGACGGCCGTCATCGACGGCTCGATGGTGGGCATCGGCACGCTGACCGAGCCGATGACGGTCACCATCGAGAACGGACGCCTCACGCGCATCGAGGGCGCCGACGCGCAGGGCCCCTACGCCGAACGCCTGAGCGTGCTGTTCGAACAGCCCGAAAACGGCACCATCGCCGAGCTGGGCATCGGCACGAACGAGGCCGCGAAGCTGTGCGGCATCATCCTCGAAGACGAGAAGCTCTACGGCACCGTCCACATCGCCTTCGGCACGAACACCTCGTTCGGCGGCATCACCAAAGCGGACTGCCACCTCGACGGCATCATCCTCAACCCCACCCTCTACCTCGACGACGAATGCGTCATCCGCAAGGGCGAGTTCCTGTAGCGAACTAGCAACCCTCCGCAACCGCCTGGGTTGTTCCAAGTGAAACACTCCTGCGGACGGGGCGGTGAAACGGGGCGCGGAGCCGACGGATCGGCGCCGCAACACGTAAACGGCCCGGCAAATGCCGGGCCGTTTACGTGTTGCGACCTTGCGGGAAGCCGCGCTCGTTCTGTCCAGACGACTTACTTATCGCCTTCGGTCAGCAGGTCGTCGAGGGGCATGGCGTCCAGCTCCAGGGGCTCTTCCACGGTGCATTCGTAGTTGCCGTCCTGGTCGATGCTGATCAGCACATGGCTGCGATCGCGCAGCTTGCCTTCCACCACCTTCTGGGCGATGCGGTCGACGATCTCCTTTTGGATGAGGCGCTTCAACGGACGCGCTCCGAAGATGGGATCGTAGCCGTCGATGGACAGGTGCTCCATCGCCGCCGGCGTCACGTCGAGCGTGATGCGGCGGTCGGCCAGACGGTCGCGCACTTCTTCCAGCTGCAAATCGACGATAGGCTCGATGTTCGTCATGTTCAGCGCGTTGAACACCACCACGTCATCGATGCGGTTGATGAACTCGGGGCGGAACGTCGCGCGCAGGGCGCCGTCGATGGCCTGCTTCATAGCCTTCTCGTCGCCGTGCTCGGCGAACTCGCGGATGAACTGCGATCCCACGTTCGACGTCATGATGATGATGGCGTTCTTGAACGACACCACGCGGCCCTGGCCGTCGGTCAGGCGGCCGTCGTCCAGCACCTGCAACAGGATGTTGAACACGTCCGGGTGCGCCTTCTCGATCTCGTCGAGCAGGATCACCGAATAAGGCTTGCGGCGCACGGCCTCGGTCAGCTGGCCGCCCTCGTCATAACCCACGTACCCCGGAGGCGCGCCGATCAGGCGCTGCACCGAGAACTTCTCCATGTACTCGGACATGTCGATGCGCACCATGGCCTTCTCGCTGTCGAACAGGTACTCGGCCAGCGCCTTCGCCAGCTCGGTCTTGCCCACGCCCGTGGGGCCCAGGAACAAAAACGAGCCGATGGGACGGTTCGGGTCGGACAACCCGGCGCGGTTGCGGCGGATGGCGCCGGCCACCGAGGACACGGCCTCGTCCTGGCCCACCACGCGCTCGTGCAGCTTGTCCTCCAGGTCGACCAGCTTGGCCATCTCGCCCTGCATCATCTTCTGCACGGGAATGCCCGTCCACGTGGAAACGACCTCGGCGATCTCGTCGTCCGACACCTCCTCCTTGAGGATGGCGCCGTCCTGCTGCTTCACGTTCAGCTCTTCCTCGGCCGCATGCAGCTGCTGCTGCAGCGCGGGAATGCGCGCGTAGCGGATCTCGGAGGCCTTCACCAGGTCGCCCTCGCGGGTGGCGCGCTCCTCTTCAAGCTGCGCGCCCTCGAGGTCGCTCTTGAGGTTCTGCACGTGCTCGATGGCGTCCTTCTCGTTCTGCCACTCGGCCTTGCGCTTGTCGAGGTCCTCCTGAGCCGTGGCGATCTCGCGGCGCAGCGCTTCCAGGCGCTCTTGCGAGGCCTGGTCGCTCTCCTTCATGAGCGCCTGCTCCTCGATCTGCATCTGGGTGAGCTTGCGCTCGGCGGCGTCCACCTCCTCGGGCATCGAGTCGATCTCGATGCGCAGGCGGCTGGCGGCCTCGTCCATGAGGTCGATGGCCTTGTCGGGAAGGAAGCGGTCGGAGATGTAGCGGTTCGACAGCTCGGCCGCCGCCACGATGGCGGCGTCGGTGATGCGCACGCCGTGGTGGATCTCGTACTTCTCCTTCAAACCGCGCAGGATGGCGATGGTGTCCTCCACCGTGGGCTCGGTGACCAGCACGGGCTGGAAGCGGCGCTCGAGCGCGGCGTCCTTCTCGATGTACTTGCGGTACTCGTCCAGCGTGGTGGCGCCGATGGCATGCAGCTCGCCGCGGGCCAGCGCGGGCTTCAGCATGTTGCCCGCGTCCATGGAGCTGTCGCCCGTGGAGCCGGCGCCCACGATGGTGTGCAGCTCGTCGATGAACAGGATGATGCGTCCTTCGCTCTGCTTCACCTCGCGCAGCACGGCCTTCAAGCGGTCCTCGAACTCGCCGCGATACTTCGCGCCGGCCACCATCGCGCCCAGGTCGAGCGCCACGAGGTCGCGGTCCTTCAGCGAAGAGGGCACGTCGCCGGCCACGATGCGCTGAGCCAGGCCCTCGACGATGGCCGTCTTGCCGGTGCCCGGCTCGCCGATGAGCACGGGGTTGTTCTTCGTGCGGCGCGACAGCACCTGGATGGTGCGGCGGATCTCCTCGGCGCGGCCGATGACCGGGTCGAGCTTGCCTTCGCGCGCCTTCTGCGTGAGGTTCTGGCCGTACTGCTCCAGCGCCTCGAACTGCACTTTGTTCTGCTGGTCGGTGACGCGCGTGTCGCCGCGCAGCTCCTCGTAGGCAGCCTCAATGCTCTTGCGCGTGACGCCGGCCGTAGTGAGGATCTTGCCCGCGGCGCCCTTCTCCTCGGACAGCGCGATCAGCAGATGCTCGCTGGTGGCGTAGCTGTCGCCCAGCTTCTCGGCGATCTTGACGGCGTTGTCGATGAGGTTCATCAGGGCCGGGCCAGGCACGCCGCTCATCATGCCGGGGTTCCCGCTGACCTTCGGCATGCGCTGGATCTCGGCATCCACGTTGGCCTGCAGCTGGAACGGCTCGGCACCGATGCGCTTGATGATAGCGGACAGGTTGTTCTCTTTCGATTCCAGCAGAGCCTTCAACATGTGAATGGGCTCTGCCTGCGATGACTCGTTCTCGGAAGCGATGACAATCGTCTGTTGCAGCGCTTCCTGAGCGGTCAGGGCTAGCTTGTTCAGGTTACCCATGTTCATACAACGTTCCTCCTTCGCTTAGGGCAGCTGCCGCAAAGCAGTCGGTAAGTCGGATACGCGCACGAGGGCGTTCACGCTTTCGCGCGTTTCAAGCTCGTGCACGCGATCGGCCAGACGGCGCACGCGCTTGTGCAGGTCGTCCAGCTCGGTGTCGCGCTCCTCCAGGCGGCCCTGGAGGTCGAGAATGCGGATGACGCCCGCCAGGTTGATGCCCTCGCTCGTCAGCTCGTTGATCAGCTCGAGCCGCTCGATGTCGGCCGGCGAGTACATGCGGGTGTTGCCGCTCGTGCGCTGGGGCGATACGAGCCCCTTCTGTTCATATGCTCGCAGCGTTTGCGGGTGAACGCCCGCCAGCTGCGCGGCCACGCTGATCATGTACAGCGGGCGGTTGCGGTCGGTTCGGTCGCTCATCACCAGCTCCTCACATCATCGGTCGTAGCCGCTAAATAATCTTCCATGGCCTTCTTCTGGCCTTCGTTCATCTCCTTGGGCACGACCACCTTCACGGTGATCTTAAGGTCGCCCGAGCCGTCGCCCTTCACCTTGGGGGCGCCTTTGCCCCTCACCGACAGCACGGTGTCGTCCTGCGTGCCCTTCGGCACGCGCACGCGCACCTTCGTGCCGTCGGGCGCGGGAACCACCACGCTGGCGCCCAGTGCAGCTTCCGCCACGCTCACGGGCACGTCCATCAGCACGTCGGCGCCTTTACGAGTGTAGTACGGATGCGGATCGATCTTGGTGGTGATCAGCAGGTCGCCTGCAGCACCGCCGTTCTCGCCCGGGCCGCCCTTGCCCTTGAAGCGCAGGCGCCCGCCGTCCACGGCGCCCGCCGGGATCTTCACGGTGAGCGTCTCGGACTCGCCGCGACCGGGGACACGCACGGTCACGCGCTTCTCGGCGCCTTTGAAGGCCTCGTCGAACGTCACGTTGAGGGTGACGTTCATGTCCTGGCCCTTGCGCGGACGCGGCTGGCGGCCGCCCCCGAAACCGGACATATCGTTGAAGTCCCAGTCCGTTCCGAACGCGCCTTCGCCGTGGCGGATGCTTTCCAGGATGTCGGCCCAGCTGCCGAAGCCGCCGCCCGCGCCGCCGAAGATGTCCTCGACGTTGACCGAGCCGCCGCCCCAGCCCTGGGGGATCTGGTTCTCGTTCGCCGTGCCGTACTGGTCGTAGAGCTTGCGTTTCTTGTCGTCCGACAGCACCTCGTACGCTTCGTTCAGCTCTTTGAACTTCGCCTCGTCGCCGCCGGCGTCGGGGTGATGGGTGCGCGCGAGCTTGCGAAAGGCCTTCTTTATCTCGTCGGCCGTCGCCGTGCGTGGAACGCCCAGCGTCTTGTAGTAATCAGGAGTCGCCGCCATAAAACGCTCCACCTCCTCAATCTATCGAGTAAACCAAAAGCGGGCAGCCTCTTGGCCTTGCCCGCTCTGGTCGTTTGCTTTTACTTTTCCGCGTCTTCCTGCGGTTTCTCCCGTTTGGGACCGCCGGAGGTGACGGTTACCATTGCAGGCCTGAGAACTTTCGTTCCCATCTTGTAACCTCGTTGGTATACCTCGGACACCGTCTCGTCGGGCACGCTGGCATCGTCCACCGTGGCCACCGCTTGCGCTTCCAGCGCGTCGAACGCTTCGCCGGCCGGGTCGATAACCTCAACGCCGTCCTTCTTCAGCACGTCGACGAGCTTCGCATGCACGGCCTTTACGCCGTCGAACAGGCCGCCTTCGCCGTTCTTCGTCGCGTAGTCGATGGTGCGCTCGAAGTCGTCGATGACGGGCAGCAGGCTGGTGACCAGCTTCTCCGTCGCGCGCGCCTTCTCGACCTCGCGCTGCTCGGTGGTGCGGCGGCGATACGTGTCCCACTCGGCGTGCAGGCGCAGGTACTTGTCCTGCCAATCCTGGGCCTCCGCCTTGGCCTGAGCCACCTGCTCGTCAGCCGAAGGGCCGGCGTCTTCGATGACCTCGGCCTCGATCGCCTCGCCTTGCGGCGCCGCTTCCGCGGCGGCAGCGTCGGAAGAGGGGGTTTCCTTGCTGCCGCTCGCGTCGGCGGGCCGGGCCTGCGGCTGGGCTTTCGCATCCGCAGGACGGTCGTCTTCGATGGGAATGCTCTTGCCTGCGCCTTGAGCCGCGCGCTCGGGCGTGGGCTGGTTGGGCTGGGCCATAGCGATTACTTCCCTTCCTTCTTGTCGTCGTCCTCGACGACCTCGTAGTCGGCTTCGATGGTGTCATCGGCCGGGGTGGACTCGGCGGCAGCGGCCTGCGAAGCGGCGTCCGGGCCCTGCGTGGAGTACACGACCTCGGCCAGCTTGTAGCCCGCCTGCTGCATCTTCTCGGTCGCGGCCTTGATGGCGTCCATGTCGGAGCCCTCGAGCGCCTGCTTCGCCTCGGCGATGGCCTCCTCAGCGGCGGACTTCACGTCGGCCGGAGCCTTGTCGCCCACTTCCTGGAGCGTCTGCTCGGTGGCGTTCACCAACGCGTCGGAGTTGTTGCGAACCTCGATCTCTTCCTTGCGCTTGGCGTCTTCCTCGGCATGGGCCTCGGCGTCCTTCACCATGCGCTCGACCTCGTCGTCGTTCAGCGCGGTGGAGCCGGAGATGGTGATCTGCTGCTGCTTGCCGGTGCCCAGGTCCTTCGCCGACACGTTCACGATGCCGTTGGCGTCGATGTCGAAAGTGACCTCGATCTGCGGCACACCACGGCGCGCAGCCGGGATGCCGGTGAGCTGGAACTTGCCCAGCGTCTTGTTGTCGGAGGCCATCTGGCGCTCGCCCTGCAGCACGTGCACCTCGACCGACGTCTGGTTGTCGGACGCGGTGGAGTAGATCTCGGTCTTGCGGGTGGGGATGGTGGTGTTGCGCTCGATCATCTTCGTCATGACGCCGCCCATCGTCTCCACGCCCAGCGACAGCGGGGTCACGTCGAGCAGCAGGATGCCCTCGACGTCGCCGGCCAGCACGCCGCCCTGGACCGCCGCACCCATGGCCACGACCTCGTCCGGGTTCACGGACATGTTCGGATCCTTGCCGGTGAGCTTCTTCACGAGGTCCTGCACGGCGGGCATACGGGTGGAGCCGCCCACGAGGATGACCTCGTCGATGTCGCCCGTCTTGAGGCCGGCATCCTTGAGCGCCTGCTCAACGGGCTTCTTCACGCGGTCGAGCAGATCCTTCGTGATGCGCTCGAACTCGGCGCGCGTCAGCGTGTAGTCGAGGTGCTTCGGGCCGGAAGCGTCGGCCGTGATGAACGGCAGGTTGATGTTGGCCTGCGTGGTGGAGGACAGCTCCATCTTCGCCTTCTCGGCGGCTTCCTTCAAACGCTGCAGAGCCATCTTGTCCTGGCGCAGGTCGATGCCGTTCTCGGCCTGGAACTTGTCAGCCATCCAGTCGATGATGCGCTGGTCCCAGTCGTCGCCGCCCAGGTGGTTGTCGCCCGCGGTGGACGCAACCTCGAACACGCCGTCGCCCAGCTCCAGGATGGACACGTCGAACGTACCGCCGCCCAGGTCGAAGACGAGGATCTTCTCATCCTTGTTGGTCTTGTCGAGGCCGTAGGCCAGCGCGGCGGCCGTGGGCTCGTTGATGATGCGGAGCACTTCGAGGCCCGCGATCTTGCCGGCGTCCTTCGTGGCCTGGCGCTGCGCGTCGTTGAAGTACGCGGGCACCGTGATGACGGCCTGCGTCACCGGGGAGCCCAGCTGCTTCTCGGCGTCGTTCTTCAGCTTCTGCAGTACCATGGCGGAGATTTCCTCCGGCGTGTAGTCCTTGCCGTCGATGTCGACCACCGCGCGGCCGTCCTTGCCCTTCTGCAGCTTGTAGCTGACGGTCTTGCGCTCTTCCGGCGTCTCGTCGTAGGAACGGCCGATGAAGCGCTTCACGGACGACACGGTGTTCTCGGGGTTCGTGACGGCCTGGTTCTTCGCGGCCTTGCCCACGACGCGCTCGCCGTCCTTGCGGAAGCCCTCGACCGACGGGGTGGTGCGGTCGCCCTCGGCGTTCACGAGGATTTCGGGCTCGGAGCCCTCCATGACGGCCATGGCGGAGTTCGTCGTGCCCAAGTCGATACCAAGAATCTTGCTCATTATCCTGCTTCCTCTCTGTTGGAGTTGTTACCTAAGTAAGTCGTTAGCAGTCGGTTTCTGTTTATGCGCCAAAGCACGCCCTGAGGGCGCACTCGGTGGACGAAGGGCGGCGGCTTGGAGATGCGATCCGCAAGCTCAACCTCGCTTCGACAAATTGGACTATATAATCTAAGTCTCATGCTGTCAAGTTAGTTACCAATTTGTCATATAAGTTTTGTTAACGTCCCAAACTATAGCTATCGAATGCCTATTGCGCTCCTCTCGCGCCGCACCGTTACGCCGCTTCCACGCACTTGTTTCCCGAACGCAAAGAACCCCCGCCTCATGAAAGAGACAGGGGTTCTCGTTGCGCTTGTCGAAAGCGAATTGAGCGGGAGGTTAGTCCTCGATGACCTCGGGGATCGCACCCATGGGGCACTCCTCGACGCAGTCGCCGCACGCGATGCAGGCGTCCTCGTTCACGACCTCAGCGACGCCGCCGACCACTTCGAGCACTTCCTGCGGGCAGGCATCGACGCAGATGCCGCAACCGATGCACTCATCGGCTTCGATAACCGGGTGAGACATAGTTAACTCCTTCTCGTCTAAAGCATTCCGACGGGATGCGTCGGGTCACTTCCCCAAAAACTTTATGCCCGCAAGATACCATTGTTGTCCGCAAATGCAAGAAGAAATGGCGAATTTCTCAGGGTGCGGCGGCAAATTCTCTATCGAAAGCGCCGCCGCTTTCATGCCCCGAAAGGCGCTATCGAAGGCCTTTGCGCATGTCAGCGCTCTCTTCCATACGCATGAGGGTGCTGCATGGAGAGCTTCTAGCAAATGCGCGGCAATTGCTCGCCCACCAGCATGTCGAGGATGCGCGTACCGCCGAACGCCGTGCGCAGGAACACCTTGGAGCCGCGCTCGGGACGGGCGGCCGACACCTCGCCGATGATGGCCGCATCGGCGCCGTACCGGTTCGCGCGCATGGCCGCGAGCGCTGCGTCGGCCTCCTCGGCCGCCACAACGCACACCATCTTGCCCTCGTTCGCCACCTGCAGCACGTCGTAGCCCAGCATCTCGCACGCGCCCTGCACGGCCGGCTTCACGGGGATGGCGTCTTCCTCCACCGTGATGTCCGTGTTCGACTGGGCAGCCAGCTCGTTCAGCGTGGAGGCCAGGCCGCCGCGCGTCGGGTCGCGGAAGCAGCGCGTGTTCGGCGCCGCCGCCAACACCTCGGCGATGAGGTGGTTGAGCGGGGCCGCGTCGCTTTCCAGATCGGCCGAGAAGCTCAAGCTCTCGCGGCAGCTCATGATGGTGATGCCGTGATCACCCAGCGTGCCGGTGACCAGCACTTTGTCGCCCGGCTTGCACTGCGCGCCACCCAGGTTCACGCCTTCGGGAATGGTGCCCACGCCGCTCGTGTTGATGTACACGCCGTCGCCGTGGCCGCGGTTCACCACTTTCGTGTCGCCGGTGACCAGATGCACGCCGGCCTCCTGCGCGCATTCCGCCATGGAGGCGCAGATGCGCTTGAGATCCTCAATGGGGAAGCCCTCCTCCAGCACGAAGCCGCAGCTGAGGTAGCGCGGCACGGCGCCGCTCGTGGCCACGTCGTTCACCGTGCCGCACACGGCGAGGCGTCCGATGTCGCCGCCCGGGAAGAAATGCGGCGTCACCACGAAGCTGTCGGTGGAGAACGCCAGCCGCTCGCCCGGAGCGGGCGCGGGCAGCACCGCCGCGTCGTCGCCGCGCAGCAGCTCGTCGCCGGCGTACGCGGCGAAGAACACATCGTCGATGATGCGCTTCATCATCGTCCCGCCGCTGCCGTGCCCCAGCATGACCGTGGTATCCATAAAGCTCCTTGCCCTTCTCGTGAGTCGATGCGAACGAATGTTTCACGTGAAACACCGCCCGTCCTGCAAAGCCGACGAGGGTTTCCGCGGCGCCCGAGATCGCTCCGCTTCGCGGCCGCGCGTGCTTCGCGCGCAAGGGAAAGCGAGCAAATGGCGAGATCGGGTGACACGGGAAGCCGCAGCGTCGACCCGTTCCGATAGCCGGTAGGCCGCCGGAACCGTATACCTATATATGCTGCCCCGTCGTGGTGACCACGAGACGACCGTTCTTCACGCCCTTCGTGCCCAGGATGAGGTTCGCGATGTCCTGCACGAGACCCGTTTCGCCGCGCAGCACGATGACCTCAAGGCAATGGTGCGCGTCGAGATGCACGTGCATGGACGAGATGATGGATTCGAAGTAATCGTGCTGGATAGCGTGCAGCTTCTCCTGCAAGTCGCTGGCGTGATGGTCGAAGACGATGGTCAACGTGCCCACCACCTCCATGCCCGGCGTGGAGCACTCGTCCTCCACCAACGCGTCGCGCACGAGGTCGCGCACCACTTCGCTGCGGTTTTTCGCCAGCCCGCGGCGCGCGACCAGCTGGTCGAAGCGAACGAGCAGCTCCTCGGGCATGGCCACCGAGAAGCGCATGAGATCGTTGCTCATACGTGCGGCGCCTACACGAGGTTGACGGTGACGTTCGCCGAAGCTTCGGCATCGTCCTCGAGGGCATCCTTGGCCTCGTCGAGCAGCGCGCGCACGTCGTCCAGCATGGCCTGGGCGGCATGCATCTTCTCGGAAACGGTGGCGAAGCCGGCATCTCCCGCCATATGCCCCAGGTTGTGCGCCCAGCGACGCTCCAACTTGATATGGTCGTCGATCTGCTCGATCATCTGCTCGAATTGCCCTGTGTTGATTCCGTTCGTGCACATACGCGCTCTCCTATCGTGATGCCGCCGCAGCGCCCATGCCGCGGCGGGCGTTTCTTGCTATCATTACGGTTATACGGCGAACCTATCTCGACCGCAAGGGATCGTGTGAAAAAATCTGCGAATGGTAACATGTACGAAGTGGCTCTCGACGAAGCGTGGGAGCTGTTCGACGAGCACCTTGATGGGGCGCGCTTGGCGCTCGTGTGCGTAGCGAGCGGAAGCGCCCTGAGCGAGCGCAGCCGAGCAGCGCTGAACAGCGCGATGGCTTCGTTGGGATACGGAAGCGGCGCGTGCACGTTCGCCGCCGTGGAAGGGCTGGACGACCAGGCGCTGTTCCTGCTGGTGGAGGGGCTCGACCCGCTCTGTCTGATCGCGACCGATTCGACAGCGGCCGCCGCGCTGGGACGCGCGTACCGCTGCGAGGTTCCCTTGGGAAAGCCCGGCCGCGCGTTCGGGCGCAGCGTGGTGGCATTCCGCGACTTCGACGCGATGCTCGACGACGGGCAAGACAAGCAGATCGCCTGGGCGCTGCTCAAGAAGCTGCCCCGCTTCGGAGAATAGGAAACGCCCCGAAAGCTCGATGCCTCCGAGGCGTTCTACGTACAAATGTTTCACGTGAAACATTCGCTTCGCTCTTCGTTTAGGACACGACCACGCTTTCGGCGGCCTTCAGGAGGTCGTGGACCTCGTCCACCGTCTCGGCTTCAGCGTAGATGCGCACGAGCGGCTCGGTGCCGGAGGGGCGCATCATCACCCACGCGTCGCCTTCCAGGTAGAACTTCACGCCGTCGCGACGATCCACGTCCACCACCTGCTTGCCGCAGATCTCGGCAGGCGCGTAGTTCGGCACGATCTCGACGCGGAAGTTCGCCATCTGCTCGTCAGTGATCTTCAGGCCTTGGCGCTCGAACTCCAGCTTGCCCACCTTCTGGAACATATCGTCCACCAACTGACCCAGGCTCATGCCGCGCTGCGCCATCGTCTCGCACAGGAGCAGCGCCATCAGCAAGCCGTCGCGCTCCATGACGTGGCTGGGGATGCCGATGCCGCCGGACTCCTCGCCGCCCAGCATGACGTCGCCCTTCTCCATCTCGGCGTAGATCCACTTGAAGCCCACCGGCGTGCTGGTCAGCTCCAGGCCCAAGCGCTTGCACTGGCGAGCCAGCATGGCCGACGCGGTGATGGTGGACACGACGCGACCGGTGAGGCCCTTGTCCTCGGCGAGGTGCGAGGTAAGCAGCGTGATGATGCGATGCGGGTTCACGAAGTTGCCGCGCTCGTCAACCGCGCCGATGCGGTCAGCGTCGCCGTCGTTGATGAAGCCGGCGTCGTAACCCAGCTCGGGAACCTTCGCGATGCAGCGGTCGACCCAGGGCGGAATAGGCTCGGGGTGCAGTCCGTCGAACGTCGGATCCTCGGCGTTGTTGATCTCGCACACTTCCACGCCCAGATCGCGCAGCAGCTGCGCCAGATAGATGCGGCCTGCGCCGTACAGCGGATCCACCACCACGCGCAGGTTGGCGTTGCGGATGGCCTCGACGTCCACGCGCTCCTTCAAGGTGGCGAGGTACGGGGTCATGAGGTCGACCGTTTCGAACGCACCGCGCGCGTCGGCGGGTGCGTCGGCGAACGCAGCCTCCACGCGGTCGGTGAACTCCTTGCCCGCCGCGCCGCCGTCGTTCATGCGCAGCTTCACGCCCAGGTATTCGGCCGGGTTGTGGCTGCTGGTCAGCATGATGCCGCCCACCGCGTCGGCGTCCTGCGCCACCGACCAGCACAGCGTAGGCGTGGGGCAGTAGTCCTGCGTGAGCAGCACGCGGAAGCTCTGCGCCGCCGCGACCTCGGCCGCCAGCTGCGCGTAAGCGTGCGCATCCTGTCGGCAATCGTGACCGACGATGAGGGTGCCGGGCGCGTCGGCCGGACGGCCGGCTGCAACCGCGTCCTCCTTGAACACGCGCGCAGCCGCGTCGATGACGCGCACGAGGTTGTCGTTGGTGAAGTCCTCGCCGATGATGGCTCGCCATCCATCGGTTCCGAAATGAATTTCTGCCACGGAGCTTCCTTTCTCAAAGCCTGTTGCTCACCAGTATAGTCAATCGGCCGAGCAAGGCGCGGTTTCGTCGCAAAATAGACAGGGGAACGGATGTTTCACGTGAAACACTCGCCCGAACACGAAATGCATGTAAAGCCTCCCCGAACAAAACCCGTGCCGTCCTGATACGACGACGAGCACATACAGCACGGACGACCTGCACAGCAACGGACGACCCATCCGCCTCTATTTTCCTTCGCCAAATGCGATGCCGGTCATCCGACGAGGCCTCCGATGGCAAAAAAGCATCGAATTCGGAAGCCCGGAGTCGTGCCTTACACGCGCCGACGTCACGCCGAAAACGCTCGCCGCACAGAGCACCAGGTTACAGGCGAGACCCCTTTCGCCTTCGCGCGAAAAGTTTGCCCGAAAGACGGGATGATTTCCGAATTCGGTTGCTTTTTGCCATTTCGAGCGAGCAGGCTGACTAAGGCGCCCGCAAAGGAAGGCAATCCCGAGCATGATGCGCCAAGCAAGGAACCGAAACTGTTGTTTCGCATGCAGAAACCGAGGAAGGCATGCTCCGAGGGCGAGGGGCGGACCGAGAGGCGAAGGAGAAGGCGCACAGGCGCAACGGGCGCACGTCGCGCAAAATGACTCCGAAAGCAGCACAGGCCGCGGGGGGAAGCGGCCTGTGCTTGGACGAGTGAAACGAGGAGAACCGTTGGAGTCGGTGTGTCCACGAGTCATACTTTACGACGTTTATTATCCTGTGTCAAGAATAATATTCCTGCCTTTTCCGAATGTTTCACGTAAAACATTCGTGCGGCTTCCCGCGGCGCCGCACGGGGCCCCGCGCGAGCCCGTGCGGCCTTGCCGCCGAGCGGAACGCGGGCCATGTGCCTTTTGCTGAATTTGCGCGCGATCTGTTCCACCTGCTACTATGGCAACAGTCAGTACCGAGAGGAGCTTCAATGGCGAACAAGAGCTTGGCCAAGGATCATGCCGATATCTGCGTGCTCGTAACGGGCGGAGCCGGGTTCATCGGAAGTCACACCTGCGTCGAATTGCTGGATCAGGGCTACCACGTGGTCGTTGTGGACGACCTGAGCAACTCGAGCGAGCTCGCGCTTGACCGGGTGCGACAGATCACCGGCCTGGCGGCAAACGACGACCGCCTGAAATTCTACGAGGCGAACATCCTCGATCGCGCGGCGCTCGACCGCGTCTTCTCCGAGAACGACGTGGACGCCATCATCCACTTCGCCGGCTTCAAGGCCGTGGGCGAAAGCGTGCAGAAGCCGCTGGAATACTACTGGAATAACTTCGCGGGCACGCTGGCCCTGTGCGACGTGGCCCGCGCGCACGGCGTGAAGAACCTCGTGTTCTCGTCGAGCGCCACGGTGTACGGCGAGCCGGAGTTCATCCCCATCACCGAGGATTGCCCGAAGCACGACGCCACGAATCCCTACGGCTGGACGAAGTCCATGCTGGAGCAGGTGCTGACCGACCTGTACGTGGGCGACGACGAATGGAACGTTGTGCTGCTGCGCTATTTCAACCCCATCGGCGCGCACGAGAGCGGCCTGATCGGCGAGGATCCCAAGGGCATCCCCAACAACCTGCTGCCCTACGTTGCGCAGGTGGCCGTAGGCAAGCTGGAAAGCGTCGGCGTGTTCGGCGACGACTATCCCACGCACGACGGCACCGGCGTGCGCGACTACATCCACGTGGTGGACCTTGCGCGCGGCCACGTGGCGGCGCTCGACTGGATGGGCGGCAAAGTGGGCACCGGCGAAGCGAAAACGGCCGGCACCATGGCGGGCGAACCGGCAGCGGACGGCACGCGTCGCGGCGTGGGCATTTTCAATCTGGGAACCGGCACGGGCTCCAGCGTGCTGGACGTGGTACATTCCTTCGAGCGCGCCTGCGGACGCGAGCTGCCCTACCAGATCAAGCCGCGTCGCGCGGGCGACGTAGCTGTAAACTACGCGGCCTGCGACAAAGCGCGCGACGAGCTGGGCTGGGTCGCGCAGTACGACCTCGACCGCATGTGCGCCGACGGATGGCGCTGGCAGTCGCAGAACCCGGACGGCTACGCGACCGCTCGGGCCTAGACCGAATCCTCGACGCGGCCCTCGTTCTTCTCGTCGTACATGGCCCGATCGGCCGCGTCGAACAGCTCCTGATAGGTAGCGCCATCCTGAGGATAGCGCGCCACCCCGACGCTCAAAGCGATGGGCACCCCCAACGAGCGCGAGGCTTCTGCGATCAACGAACTCAGAGCCTCGCGCTTCGCTTCGATAACCGCATCGTCGTTTGCGCCCACGAGGAACGCCACGAACTCGTCGCCGCCGACGCGCCCCACCGGATCGCGATGACGGAACACGTCGAGCAACGAACGCGCCACCTCTTCCAGAACCCGGTCGCCCATGCTGTGACCGTATTCGTCGTTGACCTGCTTGAATCGATCCATGTCGATCACGAACAGCAAGCCCCTGCCCGTCTCGGGCAGCAATGCCGCCATCTTCTCCTGGAACGCCATCTTGTTGAACGTCTTCGTCAGCCCGTCCATTTGCGACTTGCGCGTGAGCAGCTCTTCGGTTTCGCGCTGTTTCGTGATGTCGACGATCTTTCCCACGGCCATGTACGGCTGGGAACCTTCGTACAGATACCGGCACGTGAACGAGAACCAACGATATTCGCCCGACAACACGCGTGCGCGACAGGTGATGGTGCGCAGCTCGTTCGGCGGCGCAGGGTTTTCGAACGCCATCCGGACACGCTTGTAATCATCTTCCAGGAAATCGATGAGAGGAATGCCTTTGGCCAGGTAGCCTTCGGCTGAAAGGGAGCTGAGGGAGAACATCCCGCGCGCATTCGGCGTCAGCTCAAGCGTGTCGCGCGGATAAGAATACTCGAACAGCACCGTGTCGAAAAATTCAGCGAGGACCTCGTAACGCTCCGCACTGCGACGCGCCCTTTTGCGGATGCGGCCAACCACCAGCGCCACGGCAAGGCATGCCGCCGCGCTGATGACGATAAGCAGCGCAGCCGTGTACACCGTCAAACGCAGAATGCTCTCCGAATGCTCGACCAACGAACTTTCCTGCGTGAAGTTCACGATAGTCCAATCGTTCACATCGAGGCGAATAGACGTGAGAAAGGTCATGTAGCCGTTCTGCTTGCCCAACATGACCGTTGCCACATCTCGCTCGTTCTCGATGCTGGCACGTACATCGGCGATCTGATCGGAAGACACGCCCCTTCCCTCAAGCACCTGGTACAGGGTGGATCCCTCATAACCTTCGAATTCCTTCGACACGGGAACGACGGTTCCGTCCTCTTTGATCAGCAGCGTGCCGAGCAGCGTAACCTGCGAGCTCGCCTGGCTCGTATCCAGAAGCTTCTCCGCTTTCACGATGCTGCGCAGCACGCCGACCACGCGCCCGTCGCGATTGACGGGCTTGGCTATGCTGAAGTAGTAGCCGTTCAGGCGGTTCGACTTGCGCACGTCGGACACCACCGTCTCGCCTGCGTACAGATGCCGAAGCGTTTCCTCGTCTCGCTCGTTGCGATTGCTCGCAACGCCCTGCTCCAGCTCCTCGATTGGAGTATAGGTAACCTGGAACGACCCCTGCTGGTTCCATTCCTCCAGATACGCAGCGAACGTCGAGCCGGAAGGATCGATGTCCGGGGACTCGGCCAACACGCACATGGTGGAGATGACGGAGCTCACCTCGCTGATGAACGACTCGACTTCCACCTTTTGCGCAGCCGTGTAGTCGTCCATGCTGACGCTGGCTAAATCGTAGAATTCGTCGCTGAGCTCGTTGGAGTAGACGCGGAAGATCGCGAACATCACGAGGCAAACCGCGATGATGGAGACGATCACCCCTATCACGGTGCGCAAAGAGTTGGCAGGGCCGACGCCCTTGTTTTCTTTCGCATGTTCGTGATTGTGTACGTCGCTCATGTCTTTGCGAGCCCCATCCGTCTTTGCAACCGGTGATCACCAGTATCCCGCAGAGGGTACGAAAACTCAACAGGAGAGCCGAAGCTCAACCTACCGGTTGAGGAGCCGATTAAAAAGCGGCATCGATCGAAGCCGATGCCGCTTGCGCAGTTCGAGGATCCCAACGAGACGCCGGCTAAGCAGCGGATGCCGTCCCGTCGTAGGTGCCCGGATCGGTATAGCCGGGGTCGTATCCGCCTGCACCGTCGGTACCGCCCGCACCGCCAGCAATAGTTCCGTTGTCGTACCCGCCGGTTCCACCCGCTCCGCCGGTGTTGTCAACGTAACCGTTATCAACGTAACCGTTGTCAACATAGCCGCCGTTGTTGGTCCCTCCGGTTCCCGATGCATCGGTGTAGCCCGGATCGTAATAATTGGTGTTTCCTGCGCCGTTGCCGGCGCCCGAACCAGTGCTGCCGTAACCGTTGCCGTACGTGCTGGCACCGCCTGTGGTGTCGCCCGGATCAACGTATCCTGACGAGACAACCGAGCTGGGGTCCTCTCCAGCCTCAACCAGCTTCATCATCTCCTTCGTCGCCACGGGATCGTTGATGACGTACGATACGTCGCCGATCATCGCCGTGGTAGAAGGAACCATCGCAGAGTAGATGGTAAGATCGCCGTCATCTTGGAACTGCTGGGCCAACGCGGCGATATCGCCCACCGCAAGATCCGTGGTCACGCAGTTGGCCGCTGCTTGAACCGCACCCAAAAGCTCGGCGGTGTTCAGTGCCAGCACCTTGTTGACGATGGCCATGATCAGCTTGCGCTGGTTCGCCGTGCGCGTGAAGTCTCCGTCGGGATACGCGCGGCTGCGCGCGAACACCAGCGCTTGGTTGCCGTCGAGGTGCTGCTCGCCTTCCTCGATAATGACGCGCGGCCACTCGGGATGAGCCGTGGTACCGTCTGCGTCGGGATCATCGACGCGCTCGGTCACTTCGACGTCCACGCCGCCGACTGCGTCGACCAATTCCTTCAACTTGCCGAAGTTCACTTCCGCGTAGTGCGATATCTCGATGCCCAGCAGCTGATTCGCTTCGCGGATGGTTCCGGCAGCGCCGCCGTAAGCGTAAGCGGCGTTGAACTTGTTCGTCCCGTAGCCGTCGATATCGATCTTCGTATCGCGGGGGATGGATACCATCGTGGCCTGGTTCTTTGCAGGATCGATGCGCACCACGATGTTCGTGTCGGAACGATGCATGTCCTCGGTGCTGTCCTCGGCCTCGTCGGTGCCGATGAGGATCATGTAGAAGGGCTCGGTGAAGGTCATGTCCTTTTCGGGCTTGAGCGCATCGTTGATGGCCATGATCTCTTCGTCAGACTTGTTTCCCTTGATCAGCTTCTCGTTGACGGAGTTCTTCCACAAGGCGAACGCCGAACCGCCCCCCACGGCCACCACGAGAATCGCGATGATCACGCCGAGGGCTATCTTCTTGCCGCGCCCGGCTTTCTTGCGGGCTGCCGAGTAGCTTGGATTGTTGCGCGAATATTGACTTGCCGCAGTCTGCCGGGCGTACGCGCCGTTCGCGCCGGAACCTTGGCTGCCGGGCGTGTAGGCCGCACGGTACGAAGGGCCATCGCCATACGCATCGCGGGAGAAAGCGCTTGCCTGGCTGTACGGAGCGATGCGACCCGACTGCGCGGCCTTGGCCGACCGCACGGCGCGAGCAGACTGAGGAGCCCGCGATGAGCGCGCTTCTTTACGGTTCGTTCGAGAGTTTCTTGACGCCATATGGTCTCCTCATCGACTCCGAACACGTCTGCCAAAGCAGGCACCGTACGTCGCGTACCCCTCGCGACACAGCGCTTCGATTGTCGAAGCCTTCATTTTCTCATACCTACGAGAACCCGCTTTCGCCGGCGATTACACCATTTCCGCAACATAACCCGAGGTCGACGCGCATAGATTCTCACGTATGGCAGATATTGTAGCATCGTTGACCTACCATCATAAAATAGGCATGGGCTGGGTACAAACCGCACATTTTCTAAAAATGAACCGAAACGTATTCATGCGGTTACAGCCTTCTGCTCGCACGCCGGTACTCTAGTGGACATGCAAGCCGAGCACGAACATAGTCCGCTGAATGATGACGAGCCTGATCAGAGCAGGTTCTCTCCCGTGCTTGGCGAGAACGTCAGACGCATGCACTCGTACAGCAACATCACGAAAACGCGCCTCGCGCTCATGGTGAGCATAGGTCGCCCGCTGCTCAATAGGATAGAGGACGGCACGGCGGACGTACGGCTATCCGTCGTCACGAAACTGGCGGATTCCCTTGCCACGACACCGAGCTTCCTGCTGGCGAAGCACAGCGACGAGGACATCCGCCACGAAATCGCCCATCGGAAAGCAAGCTCCCCCGTCGCTGCGGTGCGACACGCGCGCTTTTACTAAGAGCGGGCATCTCTTTTTCGCAGCACCGCGTACGTGATCCCGGAACCCAGCGCGCTGCCCGCAGTATCCACCATCCAATCCACCGGGTCGCACATGCGCTCGGGCACGAACAGTTGATGAACCTCGTCGCTCACCCCGTACAAGCTGGCACAGGCGATGGCGATGAGGCACGCACGACGCAGCGGCATGTGGCAGCGCAGCGCGTTGGCCAGAAGCGCGCCGAACATCGTGTACTCGCAGAAGTGCGCGATGGACGACAGCGCGTCCACCCCAGGCCCCAGCAGCTGCTCCTGCACGGCCTGCATTGCCCGGTAGATGCTGGAGAAGATGCCGAGCCCCGTGTTGAGACCCGTGCCGGTGTTCGAAGACATGAAGAAGATGAGGCACGCCCACGCCGCCACGAGAGCCCAGCTGATGACGGTGAACTGCTTCGACGGGCGGGGCTGATTGGAGAGGGTCGACGGCTGATGCTCCATAATGCCAGCCGCCTAGCGCTCGACCGCGAACTGCAGCAGTTCGCGCGCGTCTTCGATAACGACGTCCGCGCCCGCCTTACGCAAGGCGTCGGCGTGGTGATAGCCCCACGACACGCCAATGGCGAACGCGCCGGCGTTGCGCGACACCAGGACGTCCCCCGGCGAGTCGCCCACGTACGCCGTGCGGGCTGGTGCGGACCCCAGCTCGTCGATGCAGCGCAACAGCCCCGTAGGGTCGGGCTTGCGCGGAATCTCGTCGCATTCGCCATACTGCACCGGGAACAAGCCGGGAAGATAGGCGTCGATCACGTCATGCACGCCCTGGTCGAACTTGTTGGACAGAACGCCCAGGCCGATGCCGCGCTGGGCGAGGGCAGCCAGCGTCTCTTCCATATGCGGGTAGGGCTTCGTCAGCTTGTTCCCGATGACGGGATAGAGCTCCATCCAGCGGCGCATGGCGGCCTCGGCCTGCTCGGGCGAAGCATCGGCGGGCACGGCCTGGTACATGAGCGCGCGGGCTCCGTTGCCCACGAAGCTGTGGATCTCGTCGGCCGTGCGGCTGGGGAAGCCCTGCTCGTTCAAGGCGGCGTTCGTCAGAACCACCAGGTCGGGCAGCGTGTCGAGAAGCGTGCCGTCAAGGTCGAACACAAAGGTATCGAAACGAGCCATGTCAATCTCCTCGCTAAATGAAAAATCCAAGCCGAAGCTTGGATCGTAGGTTCATGGAGCGGGTGACGGGACTCGAACCCGCGAATACAAGCTTGGGAAGCTTGGGCCTTACCACTTGGCGACACCCGCATGATTGAGGATTATAGCGCAAGATGCGCGAAGTGAGAAACAGTAACGAAAATTCGCGCACAGACCACGAATACCGGAACTTGAATTTTCTATCGCAGGCTTCGCCTTCAAAGCTGCGCTTGAACCTGCAGACGGATCCGAGCCGGACACGAGAACCTCTAGGCCGACCGGCCGATACGCCCTTTTAGCCGCGAAATCGTGTAGCATAACCTCGTCTCCTGGCCTTTTGAGTCTTGACGGGCGGAAAAGGCCATGTCGTACGCTCTTTTCGCAACCCCGCTGTCAAGCCAACAGCAACTGGCCCCGAGGTCGCCCCTTCCCCCGACGATTTCTCTGCGGGATGCCGCCCGCCCAGGCCTCGCCGAGGTCGGCTTGACGGCGGAAGCGGCTCCCCATGGCAAGAAACCATCGAATTCGGAAGTTTTGCGCCGGGCTCCGGACGCGCCGGAAACCCTTCTTCCGCATAGCGCCTGGTCGAAGGGAGGCGAGCTTCCGCGACCGCGCGCCGCGGGCGGCGAAGGCGCGCGCCCTCTTCCGAATTCGATGCCTTTTCGCCATCACGGGCGGCTCGCCTTGCTCGCACGCGGCCCGGACAAGCGGTCCTGGAGCGCGAGGAATGTTTCACGTGAAACATCCTTACGAGAAAACGGAACGCCGGAACCGGGCGAGCGATGGACGGCGCCGACGCGCGAGGTGTTTCACGTGAAACATCCGGAAAGAGGGCGATGCGCCGACGCTGGAGAGGCGGCGGGCAGAGCGGCGTGCACACGCGGGGCAGGCGGCTGATGGCGGAAGGGGCATGGGCGCAGGCGGGCGACCAACCGGTCGGAGGGGCGGCGCGGGACGCGACCGGCGCGGGCGGGGCGGGAGAACGGGACGCCGACGCCCGGACGGGCGGCACCCGGGCGCCCGGATGTTTCACGTGAAACACTCCCAGCTCCCGCCCCTTCTGCCTTCAACACGCGCGCCGTTCGCCCTCGTCAGCACCTGCGCCTTCGAGCGCGAAGGCGTGGGTGCAGCACTCGCGCATGAACTCGTTGTCGTGCGTGATGACCACCACGGCCGCCCCCTCCTCGGCTGCACAGCGCAGCGCGTCGGCCAACCGGCGCATGCTGAGAGCGTCAAGCCCGCTGGTGGGCTCGTCCAGGATGAGCACCGACCGCCTCGACGCCAGCCCGCAGGCAATGGACAGCCGCTGCTTCTGGCCGCCCGACAGCGAGGACGGATGCCTATCCCCCAGCTCGGCCAGGCCCAACCGGCCCAGCACATGATCGGCGTAGTGGCGCGCCGCGTCGTCCTGATCCGAGAACAAGAGCACTTCTTCGTCAACCCGGGAAGAGAAGAACTCCATGCTCACGTCGTTGGGGCTGTACCACACGCGGCGACGCAGCTCCCGCCGGGACAGCTTCCGCCCTCCCACGCGCACGCAGCCCTCGTCGGGTCGGCCCAAGCCAACCGCAACCTGCGCCAGGCTCGTCTTGCCCACGCCGTTTTTTCCCGTCAGCGCCATGATCTGCCCCGGTTCCACGGCGAAGCGGACATCGGAGAACAGCAGATTCCCGCCGCGAGAAACGGCCAAGCCGTCCACCTCCAGGGACGCGGCTTCCAGACGCGCGCCGAAAGCTTCGCCGAACGCGGACCGCTCGCCTTCCCGCGCGAGCCCCGCGGCAAGAGGCGCAGGCTTCAAGGAAGGCCGGGGGACGAAAGCAGGGCTGCGAACCCCCATGGCAACGCGCTCGGAGCCCTCCATGGCGAACACGTCGTCGCGCGAGAGAACCGCCCGCATCCGCCCGGCCTCCATATAGCAGAACCGGTCGGCGCACTCCATCAGGTACGAGATGCGATGCTCGGCCACCACCAGCGCGTAGCCCTGCCGCTTCAGCTCCATCAGCACCGCGCCCAACTCTTGAGCCGCATCTTCGTCGAGGTTCGAAGAGGGCTCGTCCATCACCACGAGCCTCGGCGCAGGAGCAAGCGACGAGGCGATAGCCACGCGCTGCTTCTGCCCGCTGGAAAGCTCGTCCACCGCTATCGTGCGCAAACGGTCCAGACCCAAACGGCCGATCGCCGCATCGGTGCGCCTCACCACCTCCTCGGCGGGATAGCCGATGTTCTCGCACCCGAACGCCACCTCGCCCGCCAGCTGACTGGAGAAGAACTGGGCGGTCGGGTCTTGAAACACGCTTCCCACCAGCTCGGCTCTTCGCCACGCCTCCATATCGCGCGCAGAGAGCCCGCCCAAGAACACGTCGCCGGAAACGCTGCCGCGATAGTAGCCCCCGGCCAGGCCGTTCAAGACGCGCACGATCGTGGTTTTACCGCTGCCCGACGCGCCCATAAGCACGACGCATTCGCCGGCATGCACGTCCAAATCCACGGCATGCAGCGTTTCCGGAGCGCCGTAGTACGAGAAGCTCGCGCCTTTCAGCTGCGCGACAAGATCGCCGGTCATCCGAACCACCCTCCCCGCACAACCCAGACGCACGCAGCCAGCGCCGTCGCGACGGCCGTCAGGCAAACCGCGTCCGCCACTCCGAAAGAACTGCGATAGTAACTCGTCCGCCTGGTCGGCGCTTCGGCGGCGCGGGCGATGGCGGATGCGGAAAGGCGGTCGGAGCTGTCCACCAACGAGAACATCAAGGGAACCAGCGCATGCTCGAGCGCCTGAACGGGGCTGCGCGCGACGTTTCCCGCCGAAAGCACCCCGCGCCTTTTGCACGACTCGGACAAACGCCGGAAGCTCGAGCGAACGGTGGGGAAGAACCTCAGCAGCACGAGCACGCCCACGATCAGGCGCTTCGGAATACGAGCCTTCGCCAACGCGGCGCTGATAAGCCCCGGAGGGGAAAGCGCCACCGCGAAGAACGCAACCATGATGGGATAGGTTTTGATCGCGGCGTAAAAATGAACCGGCGAGAAAACGATCACGGTCATCTTCCCGTATGCAAGCGCCAGGCACGCGCCCCACAGCGCCGCGTAGAAAACCAGCATCTTGAAAGCCATGGAACGCTGTCCGCATGCAGCAAGGTAAAGCAGTAAAAAGCAGGTCAGCGCAGGCGACAGCCGCACGCTGTCCACCAGGGAAACCGTCGCGATCGTCGCAGCCAGCACGATGGACTTCGTCGCCATGGAGAACCGCTCCCCGTCGGGCGCCGTCGCCGAACGCCCGACGGCGCGAGCGCCCGATGAGAACCGCTCGTTTCGGATGCCCTCCTCCACGTCAGATCACCCCTGCCTTCAGGAAGTGCTTCCTCATCAGACGCTTGCCCACGAGGGCTCCCAGGAATCCGGCGAACGCCGTGAGAGCGACTATGAACACGATCCATTCTGCATTCCCGTAGTACTTGAGGTACGCGTTCACGTACTCCTCGCCCATCATCCTCACTTCGGCAAGCTCTTGCAGGTACCCCTGAAGGTTGACCAGTATGGGGATGATCGACGACAGCGAGTACAGCGCGCTGAACGTCGCCCACGCCGCTACGATGCGGTTCGGCTTAGCCCGCTGCGCGGCCGTGCGCAGGAACAGCGCATCGATAGCCAAACCTCCCACCAGGTAGAACGGCAGCATGTACCACAGGTTTCCGAACATGAGGTACACCAGCGCCATCACGCACGCGTAGAACGCCGTGACGCCGAAGCGGTTCACCCTCATAACCATGAGCATGTACAACGGCGCAACCACCAAAACGTACGTCGCCGCCATGAACAGCATGGAGAAATCCACACCCAGCATGGTAACCGACCCCACCACGAACATGACGACGATCATCAAGGCGCTGAACAGCACCGCGGTGACGACCTCCTTGACGCCCCACATCTCGAACGCGGCCCCTTTGCGGGACTTCGACGTCTCATAAGGCGAATGTTCCATATCGACCTCTCTTTCCCATGCGTTTTGCATGTCTTGGTTCATCTGATGTTCCGGCACCGAACGCGCCGGATCGAATCCGAAGCGCTACTGCTCGCTGGCCAGCCGCCAACCGGCCGCCTGCTGGCGCTCGCGCCAAAACGACCGATACCGGCCGGGCACCTTCACCAGATCGCCGTGGGTTCCCTGCTGGGTGATGCACCCCTTCTCTAGGACGGCTATCTGATCTGCGGCGGCGATGGTGGACAAGCGATGGGCTATGGCGATGACCGTGCGATCGCGCGCCAACTCGTGCATAGCCTCCACGATGGCCGCTTCGTTTTCCGCATCGAGCGCGGCCGTGGCCTCGTCGAACAGCACGATGGGCGAGTCCTTCAGCAAAGCGCGCGCGATAGCGACGCGCTGGCGCTCTCCGCCCGAAAGGCGGCAGCCTCCCTCGCCCACGGGCGTGTCCCATCCCTGCTCCAGACGGGCGGCCACCTCGTCAAGGCGCGCGACGTGCGCGGCGCGGCGCGCCTCCTCGGGCGTTGCGTCGGGGCGCCCCGCCAGCACGTTCTCCTCGATGGTTCCGTCGAACAGGTACACGTCCTGGAACACGAGGGATATCTGCTGCATGAGCTCGTCGGGACGCATGTCGCGCACGTCCACCCCGCCGATCGAAACGCTGCCCTCGGAAACGTCCCAGAAACGCGCGACCAACCGCGTCAGCGTCGTCTTTCCCGAGCCGGAAGGGCCCACTAAAGCGGTCAGGCTGCGCTCGGGGCACGTCAAGCTCACGCCTTGCAGCACCGGACGGGATTCCTCGTAGGCAAAGCCCACGCAATCGAACGCCACGCTGGATCCGCAAGGAACGCGGGGGTTGCGGGTTTCGGGCAGAGGGGGCGTCTTCAATATCCCCTCGGACGCGTCCAGCGCGTTCTTCGCCACGCGCAGCGCCATCCCCTGCGACCCGATGAGCGTCAAAGGATCGACCAGCCTCAAGGAGAGCACCGCCACGAACACGTACGATGCCACGTCGATCTGGCCCCAGGCCAAAAGAGCCGTGGCCGTTGCGAACACGACGGCGAACACGACCTGGATCAGCATCGTGTAGCGCGCCACGGGTGCCGATGCCATGCGCAAGGTGGCAACCGTCGCCGCACGGTCCCGCTCGATGGCCTGCTGCAAAGCGTCCCAACCCTCCACCGAACGCTTCGTCGCGCGCAAAACGGGCTGGGCGTGCGCGAACTCCAACACCCGGGCCGCCACTTCAGCGTTCGAGAGCTCCTCCTGCCTATGGCCTTCGCCTGCGGCCTTCGCCATGGCGCGCGAAGCCCACAGCAGCAGCGGAGCCGCAATCACGAACACCAGGCCGATGCGCCAATCCACGAACAGGAACAACACCACCACCGCAGCCGGCGTGGTGACGGCGATCACCATCTGGCGCAAAAAAGTGCTGGGCACGTCCATGGCCATCTGCAGCTCCTTGGTGAGCAGAGCCGCAACCTGCCCCGAGCGCTCTTTCGTGAACCACCCCAGCGGTAGGCGCACGATATGGTCGCCCAAGGCGTCCTGCAGCGCATGGCAGATCTGCTCGATGCCGATACAGTAGCCGCGATTGTCCGCGAAAAAGCCGATCACGGAATGCAACAGCGCCAGCGCTGCAGCCAGCGCCACCAGATACCCCGCCGCAACGTAGTCGCCCGCTATCAGCGAGCGCAGCAGCGGAAGCAGCGCCACGTACACGGCCGCCTCCGCCAGGCCGCACAGCACGTACAGGAAAGCCTGCGTCTTCACGCCGGTCGGCCGCCCTACCAGATCGTCGATTTGGGTCGTTATCATCGTTCCTCGCTTTCGCGCGAATCGGCACCGTTCGGCTCCGCTTCGCCATCCGCTTCTTGCGGCCCCGCGGCCGCGCCGCGCATCGCGGCTCCTTCCACAAGTAGCGCCTTTTCCAGCGCATCCACCTGCTGAGATCGCCACAGCGCCGCATAATGGCCGTCGGCCGCCAGCAGTTCCTCATGGACGCCGCGCTCCACCACCTTGCCCCCGACCAGCACTAATATCTGGTCCGCATGCACGATGGTGTCCAGCCGATGCGCGATCACGACGGTCGTCCTGCCTTTCGCCAACGCGTTCAGCGCTTTTTGGATGGCCGTCTCGTTCTCAGGATCCGCATGGGCGGTCGCCTCGTCGAGCACGAGAATAGGCGCATCTTGGACGATGGCGCGCGCGATGGCCACGCGTTGCGCCTCGCCGCCCGACAGGTCCGAGCCTTCGCTTCCCAGCACCGTGTCGTAGCCTTGCGGCAACTCCATTACGCGATCGTGAATCTGGGCCTGGCGCGCGGCGGCCTGCACCTGCTCGTCGGTGGCACCGGGACGGCCCAAACGGATGTTGTCCGCGATGCTCGCTCGCAAAAGCATGCTGTCCTGGAACACCACGGCAACACGCGAAAGCACCTCGCCGGAGGCCATCTGGGGAAGCTCCGTTCCGTTCATGCGCACCGACCCTGAAACGGGATCCCAGAAGCGAGGGATCAAGCGGGCGAGCGTCGTCTTGCCGCTGCCCGAATCTCCCACGAGGGCCGTCACCGTTCCCGGCTCCAACGCGACGTCGACGTCTTGCAGCACGAAAGGCAGGTTCTCGCCGTATGCGAACGCCACGCCCTCGAACTCCATGCGCACGGGTCCTTCGGCCGCCGGGCGAGGCCGCTCGGGTTCGGCCAACGGAGCCACGTTGAGAACGGAGGCCAGATGGTCGGCGGCCTGCAGCGACATCTGCAGCATTCGAATGCTTCGAAACAGGTTGACCAGCCCCGCGGGAACTCCCACGCCCAACACCAGAAAAGGGACGCACCGCTCCAAAGGCAAAACGCCGTTCGCGACGAAGGCCAGCGTTGCAGCCAGCAGAACCACCAGCATTGCTCCCGGCGAGAACAAGGCCGACACCCAGCTGAACGCGTTGCCGTTGCGCTTCGTCCACACATAGCACGCTTTCGCCAGCTCCTCGGTAGCCGCCCGGTACCGTGCGCCCGCGCGGCTTCGGGAACCGAAGGTCTTGATGACGGCGATGCCCTCCACCATCTCCACCGCAGCGGAGGAAACCTCCACCATCGCTTCGTTGAACCTCTTGTTGAGAGGACCGAAATCCCTCATCATGAACGGCCACGCAACGCCTATCACCACGACGAAGTACGCCACCAGAAGAAGGGCGAAGCGAACGTCCACCGTGAACAGGTACACCAAGGGGATCAAGGGCGAGAGCAGCGCGGCGGTCACGTCGACCGGCGCATGCCCGACCGATTGATGCAGGTTGAGAACGTCATCGGTGGCAGCTTGCTTCACCTGCGCCGAGCTGTTGTCGTTGAACCATCCCAGCGGAATCTTCCCCAAGTGCTCTATCAGCACGGTGCGCACGTGAACGCGAAAATCGGCGTCGGCGTAATGGCAGCGGCCGGTGGCCATGCTGAACAGCATCCTTCCCGCCGCCGCGCCCGCGACGGCGACCAGAACCCACATCGCCAGCACGTCGGACGGGGGAACGCCTTCCGTGATGGACAGCTGGGCAACGCGCGCGATTGCGAGGTAGGGGACGAACTCGCACGCCGACGACAAGGCCGCGATGGCGACGTTGCCTATGATCCTCCCTTTCACCGGCTCGATCAGACGCAGATACGTGCGCCGAGCGGCGGCACTGTCGACAGATTCCATAAGCGGCACTCTTTTCTCTCTCGGAAACAGGGGCGGCGGCGGGGCAAGCCGGCCGATGTGCAGATGTTAGCCATAGCTAACTTCAAGAAATGATTTTGGGGATTTCACCATATAATCTACATACATTCTTATTCCGCACTTGCATGAGTCGGAGACAACAAGTAAGTTAGACATGGTTAACATATAGCGAGCAGACCCGCTCCCGGCATTCGGGCGGCTTATGCCCGACAAGGAAAGCGAGGAAGCTCATGGCTCGACAGGTTCTACAGCAAGACAAACGCACGCTCATGCTCACGCAAACGCCCGGCAAGCTCATGATGTCGCTCAGCCTGCCTGCCATCGTCGGCATGGCGGTCATCGGGCTGTACACGTTCATGGACGCCGTGTACGCAGGACAGCTTATCGGGATGGAGGCCATGGGAGCCGTAGCCGTGGCTTACCCGTTCACGTTCATCAATTCCGGCGGCGCTTCGATGATCGGCATGGGGTCGGCCTCGGTGCTGTCACGCGCCATCGGCGCGAAAGACCAGCGCACCATCGACCAGGTGATGGGCAACCTCGTGGTCATGAACCTGGTGCTGTCGCTCACCGTCACGATCGTCGGCACGGTGTTCGCGCGCCCGCTGCTGGCCCTCACCGGCGCACAGGGACAGGTCCTCGACCTGGCCGAATCCTACCTGCGCATCATGCTCGTCGGCAGCCTGTTCGTGAACTTCGCGCAAAGCTCGAACATGGTCATGCGCGGCAAAGGCGAGCTGGCGCGGGCCATGGCCATCATGGGAGGAGGCGCCGTCCTCAACATGGTGCTGGCCCCTCTGTTCATCCTGGCCCTGCGCGACCAAGGGCTCGGCATCCAGGGGGCGGGCTGCGCCACGGTGATCACGCAGATGATCCAAGCGGGCGTCATGCTGTGGTGGTTCGTCAAGCGCGAGAAGACGGCGCGCATCGTCCGCGTGGCCGTTTCGCCCGCGATACTCCCCGAAGTGCTGAAGGTGGGCGCGTCCGCCATGCTCATGCAGGTGCTCGTGCTGGTGCAGCAAGCCATCGCCTACCGCGCGGCCGCCGCATGGGGCGGCGCGGAATGGCAGGTGCTGCTGGGAGCCGCGCTGCGCATCCAGGCGTTCGCCTTCATCCCTTTGTGGGGCATGAGCAACGGCCTGCAGCCCGCGGCCGGGACGAACTACGGCGCCGGACTCTACGGTCGCGTGCGCAAGCTGACGATCGTCTTCTGCCTGGGCTCGATGGCGCTGGCGCTGCTGTTCTGGGTACCCGCGATGCTGGCGCCGGAAGCCACGCTGTCGCTGCTCGTCTCCGACCCGGCCGTCGCTGCGATGGGCGCCGACGATTTCAGGGTGTTCTTCTCCACCTACCTGGTTGCAGGCCCCATGGTCATGGGCATCACGCTCTTGCAAGCGCTCGGACAAGGCGGCAAGGCGGCGATCCTCACGTTCGCGCGACCCGTGGCCCTGTTCGTCCCGCTCGTGCTGATCCTGCCGAACGTCGCAGGGCTCGGCATCCACGGCGTATGGGCCGCATCGGCCCTGTCCGACGGCGTCATGATCGTGGTGGCGGCGTTCATGGTGGCAAGCGTGATCCGCAGCCTGGGAAAGGACGAAGGCTCCGCAGCAGACCGCGTGACCATGGAAGAGGAAGCCGCCCGAGCCTAGCGGGCCGGCGCGGCGCCCTCTTGCCGCTGCCGTCTTGCTCGTGCATCATGCAGGCGTTACCCTCGAAGAGCTGGCCGCGCAACGGTTCTGCGCATACGGCATCACGAGCAAACCGCCCGATGTTTCACGTGAAACATCGGGGTTCGCACGCTGCCCGTCGCGTCGTTCAGCCGCAAACCTTTCCGAGCACGCATGCAAGCCCGTCTATGTCGACCGGTTTCGCCACATGGGCATCCATGCCCGCATCGAGCGCGGACTTCACATCTTCGGCAAATGCGTTGGCCGTCAGCGCGACGATCTTCACTTCTTCCGAGCGGGCGCTGCTGCAAGCGCGCAGAGCGCGCGCTGCCTCGTAGCCGTTCATCACCGGCATCATCACGTCCATGAACACCGCATCGTAATATCCTGCCGGGTGCTTCGAGAATGCATCGATCGCCTTTTCGCCGTTCTCAGCCCACTCCACCTTCGCGCCGCGGCAGCCGAGAAGCTCTATCAGTATCTCAGCGTTCAGTCGTTGTCCTCGGCCAGGAGAAACCTCTTGCCCTCGAATCGATAGGAGGTGCTCTCCGGCACGACTTCAAGCGGCGGACAAGCATCCGCCGACGAGACGACGCGAAGTTCCAATGTCACGCGAAACGAGCTGCCTCGTCCTTTTTCGCTGTCGACCTCGACAATGCCGCCCATGGCGTCGATCAGCGCCTTCGTTATGGACATCCCCAACCCGGTTCCCTGTATCCGCGCGATAGACACCTCTTCGCTGCGCTCGAACGGATCGAAAATACGCTCGACGAATTCCGGCGACATGCCCATGCCGTTGTCGGTTATCGTGAAAGCAACGCTCGCATAGCTGGGCCGCGTTTTCGCCAGCTCCTGCACGACGAGGGCTATGGTGCCGCCCTCCTGCGTGTACTTCACCGCATTGGACGCAAGGTTCAAAAGGATCTGGCTTATGCGCAGCTCGTCTCCCGAGAACGCCTTATGCTTCATCTTCGAGCAATCGATGCGCAGCTCTTGGCTCTTCGCCTGAGCCTGAGGACGGATGATGGCCTCTACCCCGCCCACGACGTCATCGATGTCGAACCGACGCTCCTGAAGCTCCATCTGCCCGCTTTCGATGCGCGACATGTCCAGAACGTCGTTTATAAGCTCCAGCAAATGACGAGACGACGCGGTGATGGCATCGAGACAACCGGCTATCTTCTCGCTGGCCTCGCCGCTTTCCCATGCGATCTTCGTCATGCCCACGATGGCGTTGATAGGAGTGCGTATGTCGTGCGACATGTTCGCAAGGAACTGGCTCTTCGCCTCGTTCGACGATCGCGCGATATCGAGCGCCTGCTCGAGCATCAAACTTCCTTTTTGCTCGTTCGTGCGATCGGACAGCACCAGCACGTACTTATCCACCCCTTTGATGGATTCCCGGTACAACGTTTCCTGGTACCAGCGACGCTCTCCTGTGCGCGCTTGAATGCGCTCGCGAAACACTTGAAGGCACTCGCCCTCTTCCAACGACGCAATGTCATCGATTCGAGGGTCGGACGATGGATCGGCCGCCGAATCCGACAGCGCTCGTATGTTGTTCTTCACCGCTTCGACCGACACGCCCAAAAGCTTCTCCACATTGGGACTGACGTATTCGACCTCGTACGCATCGGGAGAGAACATAACGTAGATATCGTCGGCATTGCGCACCAGCATGCTGAACAGCTGCTCGCGGCTCTCGATGGCCAGCTCCTTCGCATCAGCCCGGCGCCGCACGCGGCGAAGCAGGGTCAGCAAACCCGCCAACCCGAAGATGCGCGTCCAGCGCGCATTCGGCGCTCGCTTCATGCGTCAGCCAATCTCTGAGCCATCGACATCCCCTCGATCAAACCGACCTGCCTGAGTGCAGAAATTGTTATACCTGATCAAACATAGCCTTATTGCATGCGGTGTCAGAGTATAGCACCCTATTGGGAAGGAGGTAAACCGTCGGAGCCCGCCGCGGTCCTAGGGCACGATCGTGCGGTCGACGTCAATCATACCCGCCCTCTCGAGAAACGCGAGCACGGACTGGAGCATAAGGCGGTAATACGCGGTCATCGATTGGGAGAACCCCTCGTCGTCGGCTCTGCGCGCCTGCCCGAGAGCGATGCTTTCGAGAGACGAGAGAGCGGACGCGCTTTCTCGCGAAGCCGCGAACAGCGTAAGGAAGGCTCCCCAGCGCAGCAAATCGTTCAGCTCCCGCAGAATCGTCTGCAATGCGCAAGGCTCCGTGCATTCGATCAAACCCGTCATGAGAGCCTTCGACACCGCCCAATCCCCCTCCTCGACCGCGAGGGCGCGTTCCGCAGAAGAGGCCACCTCCTCCGCATGACCTTGCACGCGGCTCAATGCAGCAGGCAGCACGGCGCACATCATCTGCGCCGCATGGACGTACGTGCCCACATCTCTCTTGAACGAGTGATCTTCCAGCCAGCGCTCGCTGAACGTCGCATTGCCCAACTGCACGCGCGTGCCCAACCCGTTGACGGTGCGCGCGACGCCTATGACGTTGAGCGCGCCGTACGCTTTCTGCACCGTGGAAGCGGAGACTCCATACTGCGCCGACAGCTCGGCGATGGAAGGAAGCAGCTGGCCGTCGACGAATTCCCCCCGAACGATGCGTTCCACAAGATTGCGAGCTATTTGTCCGTGCACGAATTCCAACCCGGCCTTCGCATTCCACGCGTACCCGAACGATCCGATGTCCACGGCGGGGGCATATGCGTTCTCGAGCGCGTCGAAATACGCCCCGACGCGCTGCGCGACGCCGCGATACATGCAACCGAACCGATACTGCACCTCATCAGCATCGCGCAAAAGCAGAGAGGAGAACATCCACGTCATCAAACCCCCGTCGACGTCGACCGCACGCGAGGCAAAAGGGCTTTCGAAACCCGGAACCACCGGCACCAGACCGATGCGCTCCAAGCTTGCGAAGCACGACGTGAACAACGGGTTGCCTGCCTTTGCCACCAGGCCGTGCAAAACAATCGATGCGTGCGATATGCGCCACCCTTCCGATACGCCAGAGCGATCAACGCGCTTCGCATCCTGAGCCAAAGCGAAAAGATCCTCGTCAGAGCAGCATCGAGCGGCTAAGTGGAACAACGGGGGCATGACCAGTTCGAGGGTTCTGTAGCAATCGGCAACCACCTCGCGACGCGCCAGCAGCGCACGGATGCGACCGTCATCCGCGTCATCGGCCGGACGGTACGCCACGACAGCGCGCTTTCGCTCCTCCACGACAATGTACCCGTCGGCCTTCAAAGCACGCTGCACGTCGCGGATGGTTCTGATGCCCACCCGAAATCGATCGCACAAGTCATGCAGCGACGGCAACGCATCGCCATAGCGCAGCGCACCCTGCTCGATGTCGCTGACAAGCTGACGATACACGTACTCGAATAAGGTGGCTTTCTTTTCCAAACCTCTCCTTCGCCGCTTCCATGATGCGATATTGTACCGCGGCGGCTACCAATCAAGCAGATTGCCTATCGAATGAAGCAGATAATATTTTATCGGATATCTAATGAAATCCCCGGTCAAACAGCTGCTACGACAACGAGAGGAAGCAAACGAGCACCGATGTCGATTCACCATGCTAAACGTGGTTGACATTAAATGTTTTACCGTCTAAACTACTGGAAGTCGTCATAATTTGACGAATTCACGGGGAATGTTAGGACATGGTGTTGATGTTTGAGCTGAACGTCAAATCCTACATCAAGCGGAACCCACGCTTACGCCAAGCGAAGATGGGTATGCTCATGAGCAAATGGGCTTGGAACCGCAAAGTCTGCCCCCGCCAGTTCAAGCGCTTCTTCTCCAGCTTCACGTTGCCGAAGACTTCCGCGCTGTTCGCCTCGTTCTTGAATACTCGCCGCGTTGCGTATTCCTCCGCAAACTACGGAGACGCCTCGGCAACCAAGCTCTTCATCTTCCTTTCCTAAGTTGGTGCCCCTCGGGGGAAGTGCGCCCTTTGTCGGGTCGCGCTTGCCTTGTATCGTTGTGCCCGAAGTAAGGAGAGAAAGGGGGTGAAGGCAGGACGTTGACGTCCTACCTTCCCGGAGGATCTCCGGATGCCCCTAACAACCGATCCTTCTCACCAGATCGTTGCCAAAAGTATACGAACACCAGCCGATCTCAGCAAGAGTTCGGCAAGCGGTCGCATATTTTCCTCCGATCTCCTATCGGTAGTTAGGTTCCGCATCCCGCCTCCCGGAAGGCGACGCGAAAGTCGAGGGCACGGCTCAGCGTCACTCCACTGAACATCGTTTTCACCAGGACCGCCTCATAGCGGCCAGGGCGAAGCACGGTCTGCGGTGGATATCGATCCGCAAGAATCGTAACTGAATCGCGGACGGTCCCTGCGACCGAACGCACACAGGAGGTAAACATGGCTACCACTACAGCCAAAAAGAAGGGGATCCACTTCGCATGGTTCGTCCTCATCGGCGTTCTGCTGATGATGGGTCTGTGCCGTGGCGGCATCAACAGCGGCATGGGCTTGTTCTTCCAGCCTATCAGCGCCGACATGCACATCGGCGTGGGCGAAGTGGCAATGATGTCGTCCATCTCGGCATTGATCACTATGTTCTGGAGCCCGTTCGCGGGTCGCCTGCTCGACAAGTTCGACATCCGCATCATCACCGTAGTCGCCGTCGCCATCCAGGCGGGCTGCTTCGCCGCGCTGTCGCTGGTCGACGCGGTGTGGGGCTTCTACGCGCTGGCCGGCATCATGGCGTTCGGCTCGGTGTTCGCCACGCAGCTGGTGGGTCCCATGATGATCAACCGCTGGTTCAAGGATAAGAACGGCCTGGCCATGGGCATCATGATGAGCTTCGTGGCCATCTGCTCCGCCGTTCTCTCGCCGGTCGTCGCCTCCATCATCGCATCGAACGGCTGGCGCATGGGCTATATCGTGCTGGGCGTGCTCGCGCTGGTTATCGTGATCCCGGCCGTGCTCATCTGGTTCCGCACGCCCGAGCAGAAGGGGCAGCTGCCCCTCGGCGCCACCGAGGCCGACATCGAAGCCGCCAAGAACGCCGATCCGAAAGCCGCCGCCGAGGCCGCGAAGAACCTGCCGGGCCTCACGTCCAAGCAAGCGCTGAAGACCCCCACGTTCTGGTTCTTCTTCATCTTCATGGTTCTGCTCACCGGAACGCTGGCGTTCGCCTCCATCGTTCCCACCCTGGCTATCGAAGCTGGTTTCGATACCGTGACCAGCGGATTCGCTATGACGGCGTACATGATCGGCACGGCTATCGCCGCCGTCGTGTTCGGCACGATCTCCGACAAGCTGGGCCCCCTCAAGGCCACGATGGTGGCGTGCGCGTGCGGTTTCATCGCCCTCCTGGGCCTCATCTTCTTCCGCACGAACCTGTACATGTTCTTCGGATCGCTGTTCTTCTACGGCTGCCTGTCCGCCACGCTGGGCGTCATCGGCCCGCTGGTGCTGGGCACGCTGTTCGGCCAGAAGGAATTCGGCTCCATCTACGGCATCGTCATGATGGCCACCGGCATCGGCTCCATGATCCTCATCCCGGCGTACGGCTTCATCTACGATGCGACGGGCAGCTTCACGCCCGCCCTCATCATGATCTTCTGCTTCATCGTCGTCTGCCTGATCTCCATGATCATGGCCTTCAAGACCGGCAAGAAGGTTCAGGCCATGTGGATGCCGAAGGCGTAAATCAGACGCGCCACCCGGCGCTTTGCGCGGAATGCGCTGCGCGCCACCCGTTTGGTTCCACTGCGGGGCACGAGCCCCGCAGCCGGCGGGCACCGGAAACAACCGGACCGCCCGTCACACTACAGTCCTTTTGAAAGAGGAGGAAACGCATGGCTCTGAAACTTCTGGAAGGCATGAAGGTCATCGAGATCGCCGCGTTCATGGCGGCTCCGATGGGCGGACGCATCCTGGGCGAATGGGGCGCCGACGTCATCAAGGTCGAGCCTCCCACCGGCGACAGCAACCGCGGCATCGGCCTTGCCCGCCATATCTACAACGGCGACCAGGCCGGTTGGGACTCCATCAACTCCTGCAAGCGCTGCATCACGCTCGACACCCGCAAACCCGAAGGGCTGGCCATCCTCAAAGAGATGCTGAAGGACTGCGACGTGTTCCTCTCGCATCTGCGACCGAAGGATTCCAAGAAGCTGGGGCTGGACTACGAGAGCCTGTCGAAGATCAATCCGAAGATCATCTGCGGCAATACCTCCGGCTACGGCACCAAAGGCGAGTGGGCTCCCCGCGGCGGGTTCGACGCGGCCTCCTACGCCGCGCGTGCAGGCTACGACTTGGACTGCCCCATCAAGGGCGACAACCCGATGATCCCGTACTTCGGCTTCGGCGACATCCCCACGGGCACCTATCTGGCCATGGCCGTGCTGGCCGCCTACATCGAGCAGCAGCGCACCGGCAAGGGCCAGGAAGTGAACGTGGCCCTCATGCACGCCGGCATGTGGAGCGTGGGCGTCCCCATCGTGACCGCCGCCTACGGCGACGAGTACCCCACGGATCCGAACTCCGTGCTGCCCCTGGCCCGTCCGTACATGTGCTCCGACGAGAAGGCCATCGCCCTGATGGGCCTGCAGTGGCACAATTCCTGGCCTGAGTTCGTGCATGCCTTCGGCATGGACGAAGACCTCATCGCCAAGTGGCCCGACTATCAGACCGCGCTGGCCGCTTCTGCCGAGATCACGCCGATCATCACCGAGGTGCTGGCCAACGTCACGCGCGACGAGGCCATCGAGAAGCTCATGACCACCGATATCCCGTTCGACCTCTGCCAGCATTTCGCCGACCTGCAGGATGACCAGCAGGCTTGGGACGCCGGGTTCTTCCAGGGCATAGATTATCCTTCCGGCAAGCACATCGGCATCGTCAAGGCTCCGGCCATCTTCTCGTCGGGCGAGGCCGAGTTCGGTCCCTCCGGCTATCCGGGCGAGTACACCCGAGAGGTGCTCAAGGAATACGGTTTCGACGACGCGAAGATCGACGAGCTGCGCGAGCAGGGTCTCGTGACCGAAGAGGATCAATGGGACAAGGATCAGTACAACATGGAGAAGCTGATGGCCCAGGCCGCAGCCGCCAAGAAGAAGGCCGAGTAACAGCTGAGACGCCGTTAGTGGAAAGCGGATCGCCAGCTGCGACGGCGATCCGATGAAGTACCGTTTTCAACCGCGCGGATACCGGTGATCCGCGATCCGCGCAAAACAACCGCCAAGGAGGCACAGAAATGATCGATTTCTCTAAGACCGAGGAACAGGAACTGCTCATCGAAAGCATCAAAGAGCTTCTCGAGCGCGAGATGCCGGCCGAGAAGGAGCGCGAATGCTATCGCAACGGCGAGTTCCCCTGGGATGCTTGGAAGGCCATGGCCGAGGCCGGCTTCACGGGCTTGGGCCTGCCTGAAGAAGTGGGCGGCACCGACGTCGACCTCATGACGGTGGCCCTGGCCAACTTCACCATCTCCCGCTACGGCGGCCCGCTTGCCGCGTTCTACTCCATGGGCATGCCCACGATGTACGACGTGTGCGAGTTCGGCACGCCCGAGCAGATCGAGAAGTACGTGAAGCCTTACATCGCGGGCGGCGCGCCGCTGGCCCTGGGCATCTCCGAGCCCTCCACCGGCTCCGACGTTGCCGGCATGCAGACGTCCTACGCGTGGGACGGCGACACCGCGGTCATCAACGGCGGCAAGCACTACACCACCTGCGGCATGGAAGCTCCGGCCATCATCGTCATCGCCAAGGATCCGATGGTTGACAACGTCCATCGCGGTGCGACGATGTTCTTGGTCGATCGCGACACCCCCGGCGTGACTATCAACAAGCTTCCCAAGATGGGCCACGAGAACGCCCCCACCAGCATCTGCGAGGTGTTCCTGAACGACGTGCGCGTGCCCCGATCGGCTATCCTGGGCGTCGAGCACAACGGCTTCATGCAGACCATGGCGAACTTCACCCGCGAGCGCATCGCCAACGTGTCCGGCGTCATCGCCACGGCGGTCAATGCGTTCGAGGATGCCTGCGCCTACGCCAACCAGCGCGAGCAGTTCGGCCAGCAGATCGGCCGCTTCGAGCTGGTGCAGGAGATGATCATGGAAATATCCTGCAAGATCGAGAACATGATGAACATGCTGTACAAGCTGTGCTGGCAGGCCGATCAGGGTCAGGACGTGCGCATCCTCGCCGGCATGGCCAAGTACTACTGCTCCAAGGCCACCTGCGAAGTGGTTGACGACGCCATCCAGGTGCTGGCAGGTATCGGCGTGGTGGGCGACCATCGTGTGGGCCGTTACTACATCGACATCCGCAGCGCCCGCATTGCCGGCGGTTCCGACCAGGTCATGGTGTTCAACACCGCTCCGCAGATCCTCAAGCGCTACCGGTAAGACGCCAGAACGAGCAAGGGGCGGGCTGACGAAAGCCTCGCGTCCGCCCCGTTCAACGCACATGAGGAAACGGGCAGCGCTTGCTGCTGCAGAAGGAGGTGAGTAACGCGATGGATCGATGTGACGGCATACCGATTGACAAGGTTGCTTTTTCGAAACAGCTTCAACAGCTTGCCGAAAAGTGGGGGGACGAGACGGCTCTCGTCGATGTCTCCCGCGACGGATCGGAACGGGCGTTGTCTCGTCGAGAGCTGTTCGAGGCGATCGAGAAGGTCGCCTGCCATCTCAATGATCGAAACGTTCAACAGGGAGATTACGTCGTCATAGCCCTTCCCAACGGTTACGAGAACGTCGTTGCGACGCTTGCCGCCTGGCAGCTGGGAGCGTGTTGCGTATTCATGTCCCCCAAGGGAACCGATGAAGAACGCAACCATATACACGCGCTGTTCGAGCGCAAGCTGCTGATATCGACATGGGATTGCGACGACGAGGATTGCATATCGCAGCAAGACGTGCGGAGCTGGATCCGAGGAGAGTTCCCCCATGGAGCCGAGATCCTGCCGTTCTTCGCCTGCGAGCCCTCGCGGGCTATCCCGACGGGAGGGTCGTCGGGAAAACCCAAGCTCGTCGTGCAAAAAGTCAGGCCGGCCTACTGCGAGATGGATCTGTCGGCTTGGACGGCGATGACGGGGCAGACCCCTTGGTCGAAACAGCTTATCCCCGGTTCCCTGTTTCACAACCTGTACAGCAATGCCACGTACATCGGACTGTTCTTCGGGCAGACCGTGTACCTCATGGAACGCTTCGACGAAGGACAGGCGCTCGAGCTCATCGAAAAGCATGGGATTCAATTCATAGGCTTGGCTCCCACGATGATGGACAGGATGATGCGCCATCCTTCCTTCCAAACCAGAAACCTGGAAAGCCTGGAGGCCGTGTTCCACAGCGGCGGCCCCTGCCCCGACAAAGTGAAGCTTGCCTGGATCGAGCGCGTCGGCGCGAGAAAAGTGTACGAGATGTACGGCGAGACCGAGATGATCGCAAGCACGTTCATACGAGGAGAGGAATGGCTGGAGCACCGCGGCAGCGTGGGACGTCCCTTCGGTTGTGAGCTGCAGATACGCGACGAGGAGGGTCGGGCGCTTCCCTGCGGCGAAGTAGGCGAGATATTCGGCAAGCCGGCTATGGGGCTTTCCGCAAAGTACGTGGGGCCGCAATCCATCAAATCCGAGGAAGACGGGTTCTTCAGCGTCGGCGACCTCGGTTGGCTCGACGAGGAAGGCTTCCTGTACATCTCCGACCGTCGTTCGGACATGATCGTGACCGGCGGGAAGAACGTGTACACCGCCGAGGTGGAGAACGCCATTTTCGACTATCCCGGTATCTCCGACGCTGTGGTTATAGGCATTCCCGACCAGCAATGGGGTCTTAGGGTGCATGCGATTCTCGAGATCGAAGGCGCGGAAAGCGAGTTTTCGACGGATGGTCTCAAAGAGTTCCTCCACACCAAGCTGAGCGGATACAAATGCCCGAAGACCTACGAAATCGTACAGGACATGCCTCGCAACGAAATGGGGAAAATCCGGAGACGCGAACTGATAGAGCAACGTGTGTCCAGCTTATCCGAACGCGAACCCGGAACGAAAGAGTGAGAAAGCGATGCAAGAGTCGCATCGCGAAGATTAAAGAAAGGGAGTTTCATTATGGCAGAACGAGAGCTGAAGGCGACCTTGGCCGAAAAGCGCGACGGCGTGGGCATCATCACGTTGAACCGGCCTGAGAAGCTGAACGCCATCAATCAGGACATCATGGACGACCTGTACTACCTGTTCGACGCGTACGAGGAGGATCCCGAGGTTCGAGTCATCGTGCTGACCGGCGGCGACGGCAAGGCCTTCTGCGCCGGTGGCGACATCGAGGGCGAGATCCAGATGGACGTCGTGGGCTCGTACCATGGCGGCATCGAGGGCAACCGCCTGAACACCCGCATCGAGAAGTGCCGCATTCCCGTCATCGCCGCTATCAACGGCTTCTGCCTGGGCGGCGGCTTCGAGATGGCGCTCGCGTGCGACATTCGCCTCGCTTCCGAGCGCGCACGCATCGGCCTGACCGAAGTGAACATGGGCGTCATCCCGGGCTCTGGCGGCACCCAGCGCCTGCCCCGCCTCATCGGCCCCAGCCGTGCGAAGCTGCTCATGATGACGGGCAACCACTACAAGGGCGAGGCTGCGCTGGCCATGGGCCTGGTGGACATGGTGTTCCCGGCCGAGGAGCTGCTTGACGCAGCCGTGAACATGGCCAAGGAGATGGCCGCGAAGCCGCCGCTGGCGCTCGAGTACGTGAAGTGGGCCGTGAACGAGGGCATGCAGATGGATCTCGACCGCGCGCTGCTGTTCGAATCGGCCTTGTTCGCCCACTTGTACAGCACCGAGGATCAGAAGGAAGCGATGTCGGCATTCCTGGAGAAGCGCCCCACGCGTCCCTTCCAGGGCAAGTAGGAAACACGGCTCATCCGCAAAGGGCGGGAAGGCCGCAACGACCTCCCCGCCCCGGCGGAGCCCCGCGCTCCGCGAAACATGATTTTGAAACAGCTGCGCGCATGAGGCCGCAGCGAGTGAAAGGAACGAGCAATGTCTGATTTGAAGCTTCTTGATGGCGTCAAAGTCGTCGACATGTCCGCGTTCGTCGCGGCACCGATGGCCGCCGAGATCCTGGCCGAATACGGTGCGGACGTCGTTCGCATCGAGCCGCTGACCGGCGACGGCATCCGTGGCTCGGGCATGACGCAGAACATCTACAACGGCGACGCCCCGCTGTACGACGCCATCAACGGCAACAAGCGCCACATCGCGGTGAACACGCGCACGGCGGAGGGCATGGGCGTGCTGTGGAAGCTGCTGGAGACGGCCGACATCTTCATCTGCCACATGCGCGAGAAGGATATGGTCAAGCTGGGCATCGACTGGGATACGCTGCATGCGAAGTTCCCGGCGCTGATCTATGCCAACACCACCGGCTACGGCAGCACGGGCCCGCTGGCCAGCCGCGGCGGCTTCGACATGATCGCCTACGCGACGCGCACGGGACTCACCACCGACGTGGTTCCCGAGGGCGCGCATCCCTACATGCCCTACCAGGCGCAGGGCGACATCCCCACGGGCCTGTACCTGTCCATCGGCATCATGGCCGCGTACATCAACCGCCTGCGCACGGGCCTGGGCGACCAGGTGTCGTGCAGCCTGTACGGCTCCGGCATGATGAGCGCGATGGTGCCCATCCTCTCCGGCCAGAAGCCCTACAACAACCTGTGGCCGAAGGGCCGCGAGAACGTCCTTCCGTTCTCCTGCATGTACCGCGGCTCGGACGACCGCTGGATCATGGTTGCCGGCCTGCAGTGGCATAAGGACTGGCCGCGCTTCGTGGCGCGCCTGGGCCTCGACCCCGAGCTGGTGACGAAGTACCCCGACTACATGACCGCGCTGGCGAAGTCGAACGAGATCATCCCCATGCTGGACGAGCTGTTCGCTACCAAGACCGTGCAAGAGTGGAGCGACATCCTCACCGAGGAAGACATCCCCAACGACATCTGCCTGAAGTTCAGCGAAGTCGCCGACGATCCCGCGGTGCTGACCGGCAACCTTATGAAGGAAGTCGAGATGCCCAGCGGCGAGGTCATCAAGATGCCGCGCACCCCGGTCTACTTCCGCGAGGCCGGCGCTCCCGACCCGGTCGTTGCTCCCACCGTGGGTGCCGACACCGAGGTCGTGCTGAAGGAATGCGGCTACACCGACGAGGAGATCAAGAAGATGGCCGAGGAGAAGGTCGTCGGCCTGGGCGACACCTGGGATCGCTCCATGTACGTCATCAAGTTCTAACTGCATCACGAAACGATTTCGCGGGTCGCACGGAGCATCGCGCGACCCGCGCATCGGAACAAGAAGCGCAACCAACTGAGGAGGAGTCAGAATGCTGCAAGCACCTTTGTATTTCGAAGACGTCGAGGTCGGCTACAAGTTCCAGTCCCCCGGCGGCCGCACCATCACGAACGCCGAAGTGGTGAACTTCGCGCAGATCACAGGCGACTACAACCTGGTTCATCTGGACCATGAGTTCGCGAAGACCGGCATGTACGGCGAGAACATCGCCCACGGCGCCCTTACGCTGACGCTGGCCGGCGGCATGTTGAAGCGCACCGAGTTCTGGTCGGCCACGGCCGAGACGCTGGGAGACCTCACGGGCTTCAAGCACGTGAAGTTCATGGCCCCGGTGAAGTTCAACAGCACCATCCACCTGGAGTGCGAGATCACGGACAAGACGGACAACGGCGACGGCACGGGCACCATCGAGCTGGCCGTGCATGGTATCGACCAGGACGGCACGCTGGTTCTGGACAACGTGCGCTACTACAACATCGCCAAGAAGAACTAGCCCTCGCCCGCCATCATCCTGAAGGAGGAATTCAACATGAACGAGCAACTGCAAGCTGCTTTCGACAAGAAGTTCAAGGACACCTGGTTCTTCGAGGACGTGCCGCTGAACCATGCGACCCCGGCCACCACGGGCCGCACCATCACCGAAGCCGACATACTCAACTTCGCCGGCATCTCCGGCGAATGGGCGCCCATCCACATGGATCTCGAGTATTGCAAGGCCCACGGCCATGACTCCGTGCTGGCTCAGCACATGCTGATCTATACGTTCACGCCGTCCATCAACCCGTCCGATCCCATGATGGCGAAGATGAACAACTCCATTCTTGCGACCAAGGGCACGAAGAACTGGAAGTTCTTGAAGATGCCGGCCGTGGGCGACACCGTGTACACCACGTCCGAGATCGTCGCGAAAGACGACAACAAGCCCGAGCGCGGCGTCATCATCATCCAGATGTCGATGATCGACCAGAACGGCGACGTGCTGCAGACCGGCGAGTACCACCTCGTCGTAGCCAAGAAGATCTTCTTCGAGAAGCAGTTCGAAGCTGCCGCCGCCAAGGCGCAGCAGTAGCACCCCGCTCGCCCGTTGCCGCGGCCTTGGAGGGAGGGTCGCGGCAACGCCCGCGGGCATGGACATGCCGGTCAAACGGGAACTGACCCTTGTCATCCTGAGCGGAGCACCGCAGGCGCGAAGCCGAAAGATCCCGTGCGGCGCCAGCCGCAGCACTCCCTGTTAACGCAGCACGGGATCTTTCGACTTCGGCTTACGCTCGGAACGACAGGCAAGCAGTTTGCCCGGCATGTCCATGCCGCAGAACGGCAGGACGATAGGAGAAGAAAGGAAAGGCATCCATGAACATCATTGTTCCTATCAAGGTGCTGGCCGACGATCAGGACATCGTCGTAGCCGCCGACCGGAGTCTGGACGACTCGAAAGCCCATCGCATCGTGTCCACGTACGACCTGAACGCCATCGAGGCCGCCGTGCAGCTCGCCTCCGCCCACGCGGACTCGAAAGTCGTCTGCGTGTCGGTCGCCGACGCGAAGGCCGACGACTCCAAGCTGAAGAAGGGCATTCTCGCCCGCGGCGTGGACGAGCTGGTGATGATCGCCGACGACGCCTGCGCCGACCTCGACGCCCACGCGACGGCCGCCATGCTGGCGCGCCTTGTAGACGGGCTGGACGCCGCCGACCTCATCGTGTGCGGCGACGGCTCCGCCGACAACTACGCGCAGCAGGTGGACGTGCAGCTGGCCGATGCGCTGGGCCTGCCCGTGGTCACCGCCGTGTCCGCCGTGTCGGTGGAGGGCGCCGTCGCCACGTGCGACCGCATGCTGGAGACCCAGTTGCAGACCGTGCAGGTGGACTTGCCCGCCGTGATCAGCGTGGTCCCCGACATCGCGCTGCCTCGCATCCCCGGCATGAAGGACATCCTCGCCGCCGGCAAGAAGCCGTCCTCCGTGAACGCCGCTTCCGATGTGGAGGCCGCGGTCGTCGACGTCGTGGAGACCAAGGCGCCGCAGCAGGCCGAGCGCAAGATGGAAATGCTGGACGCCTCGGTCGACGGCGATCTGGAGAAATTCGCGGCCGCCCTCAAAGCGGCCCTGTAGGAAAGGTGATGTGGACATGAAAGCATGCGTTATCGCTGAAACCTCCGCCGCCGCCCGCGCCCTGTGCGCCGGCGCCCGCGGCATGGCCGACGAAGTGGTGCTGATCGCCCCCGGCGTCGAGGCTCTGACCGGCGTGGCCGACAAGGCCGTGCATATCGACGTTCCCTCCGGAAACGCCATCGACGACGCGTACGCCAGCGTGAACTCCGTCGTGGACGCCGAGGCTCCGGGCATCGTCCTGGTCGAGCCCACCCGTTCCATGAAGGTTCTGGCCGGCAGGCTGGCCGCCCATATGGGCACGGCGACCATCACCGACGTCATCGAGTTCGAAGGCGACCTGGCCACCACCATGTACTTCGGCGGCGTGGGCCAGCGCAAGAGCAGGGCTAACGGCACGGCCATCTACACGGTGGGTGCCGGCGTGTTCGACGAGGCCTCCGCTTCGGGCACCGACGCCGTCGAGGAAGCTCCCTTCGCCGCCCCAGCTCGCGCCCTGCGCGTGACGGGAACGAAGGATCTGCCGAAGAGCGACGTGGACCTCGCAGCAGCCGGCGTGGTGGTGGCCGGCGGGCGCGGGTTCGCCGAAGAAGCCGACTTGCAGCTCATGCGCGACGTGGCCGCGAAGCTGGGCGGCGAGTGCGGTTGCTCGCGTCCGCTGGCCGAAGGCGTGGACTGGATGCCGCGAGAGGCCTACATCGGCGTGTCCGGCATGATGCTGGCGCCGAAGGTGTACCTGGGCATCGGCATCTCCGGCCAGATGCAGCACATGGTGGGTGTGAACCGCGCGGGCACGATGTTCGCCGTGAACAAGGACAAGAACGCCCCCATCTTCAAGCAGTGCGACTACGGCCTCGTGGGCGACCTGAAGGACGTCCTGCCGAGGCTGGCGGCGGCTCTGTAGGCTTTTCAACCTGTCCGGGAGGGTGCCCGGCATGCCCAGACGCTCAGACAGTCCTCGCTTCGCTGTGGAACTCGCTTGGTGGGCACGCCGGGCACCCTCCCTTCGATTCACGTCGCTGCCGCCCGCCTTGGACGGCAGGGCGGCTTTGGAGAACTTGAGGGATGCCACGGAGAGAGGCGGCCCCCTTCGGGTGGCCGCTTTCGCCTCCGCGATGCGGGGGGCAGGGCGCCCTTACCGTATTGGAAAAAAGAGAAGGAAGAGAGAGGAGAGGAACGTGGCTGAGACCGATTTCGACGCGATCGTCGTGGGCTCCGGGTGCGCGGGCGCCGTGGCGGCCTACGAGCTCGCGAAGGCCGGCAAGTCGACCCTCGTGGTCGAGCGCGGCAACTTCGCCGGCGCGAAGAACATGACCGGCGGGCGCATCTACTCGCACAGCTTGAAGAAGGTGTTCCCCGACTTCGAGCGGGAAGCGCCGCTCGAGCGCAGGATCACCCACGAGCGCATCGCGCTCATGGACCCGGCCTCGCAGACGGCGATCGACTTCACGAGCCCCGAGCTCGCCGAGGAGGGCAAGGACTCCTACTCGGTCCTGCGCGCGCCCTTCGACCAGTGGCTCGCCTCCAAGGCCGAGGACGCGGGCGCGGAGTACATCTGCGGCATCGCGGTCGAGGAGCTCCTGAAGGACGGGTCCGGCAGGGTCGTCGGCGTGCGCGCCGGCGAGGACGAGATCACCGCCGAGGCGACGATCGTCGCCGAGGGCGTGAACAGCCTGCTCTGCGAGCGCAGCCTGGGCAACCCCCGCCCGAAGCCCTCCCAGATGGCCGTCGGGATCAAGCAGGTGTTCGAGCTGCCCGCGCAGACGATCGAGGACCGCTTCCTGGTGCCGGAGGGCGAGGGCGCGGCCATGCTGTTCGTGGGCGACTGCACGCACGGCAAGGTCGGCGGCGGCTTCCTGTACACCAACAGGGACTCGATCAGCCTGGGCCTCGTGGCCACCATCTCGCTGGCCGCCGACGGCGCGAACGAGACGCCGGTGTACCAGATGCTCGAGGACTTCAAGGGCCACCCGGCGGTCGCGCCGATCATCCGCGGCGCGAAGCTCGTCGAGCACTCCGGCCACATGGTGCCCGAGGGCGGCTACGGCATGGTCCCGAAGTACGTGTTCGACGGCTGCGTGGTGGCCGGCGAGACGGCGGGCCTGTGCATGAACATGGGCTACCAGGTGCGCGGGATGGACTTCGCCGTGGCATCGGGCCGCATGGCGGGCGAGGCGGCGGTCGAGGCCATCGACAAGGGCGACGTGAGCGAAGCAGGGCTCGCCTCCTATAAGACGAAGATGGAGAACTCCTTCGTCATCCAGGACCTGCGCACCTTCAGCAAGTGGCCCCACGTCATGGAGAACTGGGACCGCATGTTCACGGAATACCCCGTCATGGTGAAGGACATCTTCAACGCCATGTTCAGCGTGGACGGGAAGCCCCAGAAGCCGCTGATGAAGCGCATGATGCCCATAGTCAAGCAGCGCGGCCTGTTCAAGCTGGCCGGCGAGGTTCGGAAGGCGGTGAAGTCGCTGTGAGCGAGGTCAAGGAGATCACGGTCAACGTCGACGAGTACCTGGCCATCGACAAGTACGAGGTGGACGAGGAGAGCGCGCACATCGAGCTCGTGGACGACCCCGGCGACGAGGAGTTCCTGAAGCTCGTGCGCGTGTGCCCGGCGGCGCTCTACAAGATCGACGAGGACGGCAAGAAGTCCTTCGACTACGCGGGCTGCCTGGAGTGCGGCACCTGCCGCATCGCCTGCGAGGGCACCATCGTCAAGAAGTGGGAGAACCCCCGGCCCACGATGGGCGTGGAGTACCGGTTCGGGTAGGAGGAGAGCAGCATGCGCGAAACGTACAGTACCATCCGCCATCTCCTACATCTGGCGACGGAGCTTGATCGCGCATGCGCGCTATTCCTCAGCACCCACATCAGCATCACCCATGACGAAGCCCGCGTTCTGCTGGAACTGGGCGCGGCTCAGCAATCGTTGCGCCCCGGCGCGCTTGCGAAGCAGCTGAACTTGCAGCCCAGCACGTTATCGCGCGTGTTGAGAAACCTGGAAAATCGCGGCTTCATCGAACGGCACCGCACCACCGAGGATGCGCGTAGCCTATCGCTGAGCCTTACCTACTTGGGAGCGCGCACGGCAAAAGAGACCGAGCAGACGCTTGATCGGTTCTTCGACGGGCTCGGCAAACATTTGGGATACGACGACCTCGACGGTCTTTTGAATGCTTTTCAGGACGCAACCGACTATCTGTCGAGCTGCTGTCCTTCGTGCGAAACCCCATCGTAGGAAAAGACGCGTCCTTTCCCATCTAGCGGGAAAGAAAACCTCGGAGCTACGTTCGTCTGCGCTTCATGCTTCATGCGTCAAGCGGACGAACGCAGCTCCGAGGAAGCTGTCGAAAATCGCGAGCGCCGATTGTTTCACGTGAAACATAAATCGTAAAGTCTCACAACAATGCGACAAGTGTTTCACGTGAAACATGTTGATACGGATAGAGCATCCGTTATCGCCCGCCGAAGACCGAACCCGACCCCTCATCCGCCTCGATCGTTCCTCGCCCTTACTATCCTCATTGATTGCTTCACGTGAAACACCTTCATAATGCAAAAAAAGGACGGCCAAAGCCGTCCTTTTCGTCATCAGTGAGAGCGAGGTTATTTCGCAGCGCCGATACGGCAAATCGTGGTACCGCAGTCGGGGCACTTGCCCTTCGTGATAGGCTTACCGTTCTTCGTCAGGCTCTCAACGGGATCCTTCATCTCTTTCTTGGCCTTGCATTTCACACAATAAGCTTCAATAGCCATGGCTGCAAAAACACCTCTCTGTTCTGTACTTGAGCAGGACGCTTTCATCCCGCACCTTATCGTGGCATACCCTGGCAATAACCAGCGCATACAAACCCGTATTATAAGGCAGGCTGAAAACCGCCCACCGAGGACGGATAGGGGCACCTATACATTCTTCAACAACTCCATAACAAAGTCGGCATTCGTTTCAAGCGTTTGCTCGTCAACGTTTTCTAACACATCATCGCCTTGCGCAAAGAACGCCGGTTTCGCTCCGTTCATGCCTACCAGATGCATTGCCTGGTACCCTTGTTTGATGGCGTAGGAAGCAGCGCTGTCCTTCCATTTGATCTGCGCGCCGCCCACGTTCAAACCGGTGGCTTGCGAAGCCTTCTTGATGTAACGCTTCATACGCGAGGACGTCTTCACCGTCCGGTACATGCCCTCTTGCTCGATCATGCAGAGGTCGCCAGCACCCAAGCCGTCGAGATCGATGATGATAGAGCCGCGAAGCTCCTGCTGATGTTCGGTGATGAATGCGCGCATACCGCCGTTTTGAGCGAGCTCCGAACCCAGCGCGACGAACCACACTTCCGTGTTGATGTCGGGGTTGCGGAACTGGTATATCTGCTTGAGCTCGGCAGGGACGTCGGGATCATCGAAATCGAGGGATTCAGACGATTCGTTCGAAGCGCTGTTGAGGTCGAGTTCAGCCTTCTCCATACGACGGGGCGAGAAAGCTCCGCCATGCCAAGGACGACGCTCGTCAGGCCCGTATCCGTCATCGTATTCGTCAACGCCCTCGTAGTCGTAAGAGCCGTCGAATCCGTCTTCTTCGATCGTATTGTACTGGCCGTTCTCGTAGTCCGCGTTGTAGGGATCCAATTGCGTTGTCGCACCGGGATCGACGACTCCCTCATCCTCTCGGAAGCTTTCCCAGCCGCCGCGCTCAGCTCCCACCGTGCGAGCATCGAAAGACTCATCCACTTCAAGCCACTCCTGAGGCGAAGGCTCTTGGTCTTTGCTCTTACGGCGCAGACGGTCGAACAGACGATGAACGCGCGATTTGGGCATTTCCACGTACCCGGGGCCGGCGAAGGCTCCCGACTCGGTGAAGTTCTGCTCGTAAGCGGAATCATCAGCATCGTCGATGTAGATATCTTCAGGGTCGACATTATCCAGCAGCTCATCGCCAATAGGCGCGAACGTGCCCGTCGCTCCCGCAGGAACGAACGCGCCTGCTGCGCTGACGTTCGAAGTTTTGCCCTCTGACGCATCGGCGCGGCTGATCGAACCCGAAAGCGATGGCAGCATCGAGCGGAGCGAATGCTTCTTCTCAACCGAATCGCCGCTCGCGTTCGTGGCGTTTTCCCCCGATACTCTTTCCGTCGAATCGCCGCTCACGTCGATGGAGGGAAGCATGCTCAGCAGGCTCTTCGCGGCAGATTTACCAGACGTCTCAACATCTGCCAACGGAGCACGTTGCTTCGGCAGCTCTGATATGGGAGGCAGATTCGTAGCCGAAACTCCTATATCAGGCAACACGATAGGCCGATGGGCAGACGTTTCGGCCTGAGGGACGGCTTCCTCGGTGGAAACCTCGTAGCTTTCGATGTCGACGTCGATTCGTCCGCTTGCGCCGATAGGGGCGCCCGTCACGTCCACTCGGTTGCCAGAGCGCTGCATGTCGGCTTGAGCAGCGCGGGCCTCTTCTTGCACCTTGCGCGGATCCAGGAACGAGGGCATGGGAACATCGCTGATGGGCGGCATGTCATCCAGACGAAGCCCGCTTACGTCAATAGGCGGCATGGCGGTTGTCGAGAACGGATCGCCTTGAGCATCCTCGACGGCAGCCTCGTGCGCGGCGCTCGACGGAGCTTGCAAGCCCTCCTCGCCGGACGGGACCTCGTAATCGCCATCGTCAGAGAGACGCTGCGAACCGTCCGCAGCGCTTGCTTCCGTCATGTGCCATTGGGGAGCCTGCACATCAAGAGAATCGTTGCTACCGGAATCGGATACATCCGCCGTTCCACGATCCGAGGGCTTGCTCACCTCGGCGAAACTTCCGGCGCTTTCGCTGTCGGCTGCATCAAGAGCGCTTGCGAAACGAGAGCGTTGCACCGGCTTGTCTGCGTTACGAGGCTTCTTCGCCTTCTCCTGAGCTTTCTTGAACCAGTCCGGAACCCCGTTGCTCGTTTCACCCGCCTGGCTCACGGCATCGTACGACGATGCCGCCATGCCGGCCGTGGCCGCCGCGATGGCGGCCGCCTCCTCGGCGGCGCGGCGAGCTTCCTCGGCAGCTGCAGCCTCGGCGTTCGCCAGAGCCTCCTGCATGGTATCCTCGGGAATGCTGGACAACGCTTCGCGCGTCTCGTCGCGCAACTCTCGATAGCCTTCGTCAGTAGCCGCAGGCAACGGGGGTTCTTTGATCTGGACGAGGTTCTGAGCGATATCCGACGCTGTAACCCCTGAAACGGGCTTGCCTGACAGCGCGGCGATGGCGGCTTTCGCTGCAGCCAGGCGTGCTTCGGGAGTCTGCGGAGCAGGCGCAGGAGGCTTCACGTTAGCGGCTTCGTACACCAGCTGCGCGCCTTCAGGAACCAACCCCGCCTTGCGCGCCGCATCTTCTCCGTGGATCGCAGCATCGGCGTTCGCGGCCAGCTCGGCTTCGCTCACACGGCCTCGGCCTACACGGCGTGCGACTTCCAGCATCACAGCCGTGCCCGCGGCGTTGCAGTTCGCTCCTTCGTTATACGAAGCCAGCTTGTGCAGCAGTGCGAACACCAGGGGCAAAGCAACCAGAACCAGCGCGATGCACGCCAGTACGTTCAACACGATGGCGGTAGCGCCTTCGGCGTTGAGGAATACCACGTTACGAACGATCAGCAGCACTGGCAGGAATACCATGGCGCCGAACGTAGCCCATTGCAGGATGGGAAGAATCGAGAGCAGCGGGCCGTTGAGCTCGGCGTTCACCTTGCCGCTGTCGTAGCGCGACACCACGATCACCTTGCGCCGACGCGATCCGCCCGTTTCGGCCGAGTAGCCGGGCTCGTACTTCGCCACGACGTTCTGGCTGACACCTCGTGCGAAAGCGCGGGACAGCACGGGTCGGTTGAACACCTCGGCGGCGAACAGGAGAGCCGCTAACAGCGTGACCACGATGGACACTACACCCGCCGCTGGCAAAAACAGTGCAAGAATAGTGACTACCAGCGTAGCCGCGCAGCAGATAACGCGCGGGGCTTCGGCTCCGGGAGCTCCGCTGAAATCTTCTATGATTGCGGAAAGACCCGCATCCTTCTGCATCTGCTCGGTAATGTACAACGCCGCTTGCTGCTCTTCTTCAGTCCCCGCAGGACGAGGTCCGATTTCCTGTGATAGATATGCGACGTGATCTAGTATGTCCGGCATACTCTTTTGCCTTTCGTTGATGATTCTACAAGGCACACATAATGCAAGTATACGCTATTTGCTCTCCGCACCCAAATAATCACTAATAAAAGCGTCTGCGCTGCGCGCTTGTAAACGTGCTGTTGAATAGGCCTTTGCAACATCCGCCGTGGCTTCTGCGAAGGTTTCGTCGATGATGACCGCAGGATCTTCGGGAAGCGATTTCGCAAGCACCGCCGCTTCGGCATCGGCGATGTTGTAAGCATTGTTCTGAGCCGTGGCTTCTTCCTTGTTCTTTGCCAGAATCGCATCGTCCGACGCGATGGCATAACCGAGCGATTCCTGACGTTTGCCAATATAATCGAAGTACTGCGAGAAATCAGCCGACGCATACGTCGATTGAACGTCCGAAAAAGCCTGATAAGCCTCATCGAAGGCAGCCAGCGCTTCTTTCGTCTTGTTCTTAGACGCCTCGACGTTTTCAGCCGTCGTCTCGGTGACCAGCTGAGCGGCCTGGCGCGCCAAATCGTCGCCTTTCAAAACGGTTTTCCAAGCACGATCCACCTGCTCGGCGGCGAGCTGAGCCTCCGTCGCGGCGTTCATGAGAAGCTGGCCCTGTTCGACAAGCATGTAGCGCGCTGCGATCGCCGCTACCGTTTGGTTCGCAGCCTCCTTCTCGCGAGCACCGTTCAGCTCCAGCGAGACAGTGCGCGCTTTTTCATCAGCATCCTGCAGCTTTCCTTCGACATCCTCGAGCTGCGCTTGGATATCAACACGCTGTTCATCGCTTCCATCAGCAAAAGGATTCTTCACTACCTCATCGAGCTTTTCTATGGTCTCGTCAGCCTCTTTGACGAGCAGCAACGCATCGTCAAGTACCGCAACGTGTCCTTGTTGGGTTTGATAATCGCGATAGAGGTACACGCCTCCCGCACTCAACAGGCCGGCGCTCACCACCACGACCACCGCAATCGCAAGCCATTTGCTCAGACGACGCCGCGCTTTGCGGAGGGCTATCTCTTCTTCGGGAGAGCGTTTTGGTTTGACAGGGGCAACCGCTAGGGTCGTGGATGGGTTTTTCTCCGTCGAGCCGGACGAACGCGACGGCGGAGCGATCATTCCAAGTTTCGACGTCGGTCCACTATCATCAACCGACACGAAACCGCCAGTTGAAAGCGGCAATCCACGTTCCTTGGTCGGCGTGGGAGCAGGCTTTTTCCGCTTGCCCGGAAGAGTGAAGAGCGAGATGCGGCCTGGCCTGTGCTTCAGGCCGTCGTCATCGCCTTCCAGCGCGTTCTTTGCCGCGTCGAGCACGCTGAACGATATCTCGTTCGACGTGCCGCGCGTATGCCTTTTGATATGCGCGGCACGCGTTATCTTGTCTTCCCTCTTACCCATTCGTACCAGCCGGATCGCCTTGCGTTACCCGTTGTTGGAGCGCTCGAGATCGGATACAATCTCAGCCGCCGTCATCACCTTGATGGTCCTGCTCGGAAGGGAATTAAGGAACGCTTTGCCGTAGCTTTTCGTCAACAAGCGACGATCGGCGAGAATAAGCACGCCCGTATCATCGGCCTTCCTGATAAGTCGACCAGCAGCCTGTTTCGTCTCAAGGACGGCGGCGGGTAGCACGTAGCGCCTCCACGCCTGATCGTCGCGAGCCGCCCGTTCGCACGACAAAGGATCGGTCGGCTTCGCGAAGGGCAGCTTGGGAATGACGACCCCTTTGAGCGTAGCGCCCGGAGCATCGAATCCCTCCCAAAAGCTTTTGAGAGCGAAGAGCGAAAGATGCTCGTCCGCCAGAAAATCATCGCGCAAACCTTTTACCGACACACCCCATTTTTGACACACGACGCGCAGGTCGTCGACTTTGAGTTGGGGTTGCACCTCGTCAAAGCAACGCTCCATCTCGCGACGGTTCGTGAACAAGGTCAGCATCGAGCCGTTCTGCGCACGGTGAACGTCCACCAGCAGGCGCTGCAGCGCGGCAAGATACGCGGCTTCGTTCGGTTCCGGCATATCGCTGGCCACGTACACTGTCATATGAGCGTCGAAATCATAGCTTGAATCCAGCTTGCACATCTGACAGGTCGAATGCTCCGAAGCGTTCAATCCCAGGGCGCTTTCGAATGCGTCGAATTTATCGTCCACCGCCAACGTGGCGGACGCGAACACCGTCGAGTGCGTGCGCTCGAACAACGTCTCGTTCATCGCTTCGCCCACGTTGATCAGCAGCGCTTCCAGCTTTTCTGCGACGCGATCTTTCTTGCGACTCAAAGTGGCCGCATAGGCATACGTTTCCGGAGCCCTGTCCAAGATGATGTCGGCGGCGTTCATCTGGTCTTTGAGCTCCATCGCGGTCGATGCTATCTCGCGCTGGATCTCTGCCGCGCCTTCGAGCTCTTCCAGATATCCCACGAGCTCCTGACACACGCGCACCAGCTTCTCCGCTGCTTCGGTCATCGCTCGACCATAGCTTGCTACCTGGGCAAACGTTGCGCTGGAACGCACATCTGAATTGATCCACAGCTCGACGATCTCGTAGCCTTTTCCTTTTTTGTTCTGATCGAAGAACAGAAGGTTCTTGAGGTGAGCGGAGAATTCCCGCGCAGCATCAGCGTAGGCCTTGCCCGCAGAGCGCGCCTTGCCGGTAAGGGCGTAGAACAGCGAAGAACCTTCTTCCATGCCGGGCACCACCACACGGCGCTCGGCACGCACGAACACGTTACGGGAAGCCTCATCGGCACCGACACGGTTGGCCAGACGCGTTATGTCCTCGGCCGAAAGCGACAACGAGAAAGCCCGACGAGCTTCGGCTTCGGCTCCGTGAGCCTCATCCACCACCCAATAGCGGATCGGCGGCAGCAATCCACCATCTGCTACGAGATCGCAGAACAGCAAACTATGGTTGGTGACCACGATATCGGCCGCCTCGGCGCGCCGGCGCGAACCGTGCACAAAGCATGAAGTACCGAAATAAGGACACTTACGCCGTAGACAATCGTTCGCCGTCGTAGTGATAAGACGACGAGGCAGCACGCGATAGTCGATTTTCAAGCTGTCCATGTCATCGTATTCAGTCTGCTCGATAAACGACAGCAAGGCGGCAAGGGAGGGAGCCTGGGTCTGCTCTTTGTTGCCGAACAGCTTCGTCTGCGCTCCTTCCTCGACGATATGGCCGATCTTACGCAAACAAGGATAGTGCGAGAAACCCTTGAGCGGAGCATACGTCAGAGACGGCCTGTCAGGGTCGGCCAACCGAAGCGCTTTTTCCAATGCAGGCAGCTCATGGTAAACCAACTGATCGAGCAGGGTATTAGTCTTCGTTGCAACGCCGACGGCTATGTTGTTGGCCCGCGCCGTCAACGCGGCGGGAACCAGGTACGCCATGGACTTTCCAACGCCCGTTCCCGCTTCGACCAACAGGTTCTCCGAAGAAGAAAATGCCTTTCTCACTGCCTCTGCCATAGCGACCTGCTCTATGCGAGGCTCGAACTCTTCGTACAACGACCCCACGAGCCCGGTTTCCGAAAAGGCTTGAACGATATCCGCATCTGAAGGGAACGTAAGCGAGCGTTGCGGATCGGCCGCGATATCGTCGGCGTCCAGCTTCGCCGCGCGCTCCAGCTTGCCCAAGCGGTCACGACGAAGGGCGCGCAAAGAGAATCTCAAACTTGGTGTTTCACGTGAAACATCTTGGTTCGCTTCCACCTCGTACTTTCGGGCGAACTGCTCGAATACCATCCTCGTCGACCACTCGTCAGGAGTCGCCATATGGGCGATCTCGCACACAAGCGCCGGCGGCATCGCGGCGACACCTGCAAGCAGGATGCGGAAGATGGCGCAGGTTGCCTCGACGTCGGCATCGGCGCGATGTGTCGACAAAGGCGCGCCGAAAGCCCGTACAAGATCGAGCAAGCGATGCGATTTCATGCGGGGAAGCGCGATTCGCGCAAGATCGAGCGAATCGATCCAGGTATTCTCCAACAGGGGATAACCGCTGGGATGACGCGTGGTGAACGTACGATCGAACTCTGCGTTATGCGCGACCACCTTCGCATCGCCAATGAATTCCACAAGCTTGGCCAGTGCGTCGGCGGGAAGCGGAGCATCGGCGACATCGCTATCGTGGATATCGGTCAGATGCGCGACGTCTTCCGGAATGGGCTTCCCGGGATTCACGAACGTGATGAACCATTCGACGATCTCGCCTTGCTCCATTCGAGCTGCGGCGATCTGCGTCAACTCGTCGTGATTGAACGAGAAACCGGTGGTCTCCGTATCAAGTACCACGACGTTATGGTCGAGATCGCCGAAATCCATCGTCGCTGCGATTTCGGGAAGCGACGCATACCGGTCGCGGACGGCCTGGGAAGTGCCATCGCTTATGAAACTTTGCAGGGTATCCTGCGAGAGCATATTTTGTTTATCCATACCGTCCAGCCTATCATCTATCATGGGATCATACAAACTGTTACGCCGACGTTGACAAAAAGAACGGCTCGAAGGAGAGAATATGCAGGCTGAGCGTTACTTCGGTACGTACGCACGATTCGATACCCTTTCAAAGAAAGATGCTGCAATCCTGCTCGGAGCCGATAATCCTATAGGCGACGTGTTCGAGATCGTATTTCAAACCGACAACGGGGTGTCCACCGCTTGGATGAAAAACCGCTTCGGCGCGCTGATCGGATTTCTCGATGCTGAGCTTTCACGCCAGCTGAGCATTCTCGCCGCACGCGAGTGGAAACTGCAAGCCTTGTTGTCGTTCGTCGCGTTCACCGACCATCCCGAACCAGGCCACTACTGGGGCCAAGTCGCCATCATCTGCTACGATTCCAATCTCGATCAAGCTTTCAAGCCTTTCATAGCTACAACGGTGCAGCGTCTTTCCGATGGCGTGCGACCGGAAATCGATCTCGGCGAGCAAGGTGTCGAACAGGTAATCTCCAGCAATGGTAATTGGACTCCAAAACAGACCGTAGCATTTCCTCCAAAGGAAGCGGGAACGGTGATCATGAAGAGTCGACGTAAAATGTCCGAGAAACTCATCGAGCAGGGGCGCAAAGGAAACAAGGGCTGCTATGCGGTCAGCTGGCTGTTCTTGCTGGCGCTCGTAGCCCTTGCTCTTTTCAGCCTCAAATCATGCGGCGCGTTCTAGTCTTTCTTCAAGAGTGGAATGTTTCACGTGAAACATTCCACTCTCCCGTTTATTAGCTGAGGGCATAACCGATAAGCCGCGTACAGAGTTCCGGAAAAGAAATGCCCGCCGCACGCGCGGCATCGGGAAGCAGCGATGTTCCCGTCATGCCGGGAATGGTATTCGTCTCCAGCGTCCAGCACGAACCGTCTTCTTCCAAAATGAAATCAGAGCGCGAAACCCCTTCGCACGACAACGCGCGGTGGGCACGAACCGCAAGCTCTTGCACCATCCGCGTCGTTTCGTCCGACAGCGGCGCGGGACACAAGTGCTGCGAACCACCGGGAGCATATTTCGACTCGAAATCGTAGAAATCGCTTTTAGGAACGATTTCGATTATAGGCAACGCTTCGACTTCTGCGTCGCCAATGACCGCAACCGTCAACTCCTTACCTTTTATATAGCGTTCAACAAGAACCTCTGAATCGATGTCGAACGCCTTCTCGATTGCTTCGCCGATTGCCGCAGCACCTTCGACGATGAACACCCCCAGTGCGCTTCCTTCCGTGCCGGGTTTCACCACACAATGCGTGCCAAGCTTCTCGACGATAGAATCCACGTCGTAAGAACCTCCCTTCTGCAGCGGCACAGAGGGGGGAGTAGGGATGCCGGCTTGTTCGTAGTACAGCTTCGACTTCACTTTATCCATTGCCAAAGCGCTCGACCACACCCCGCTACCGATATAAGGGAGCCCAATCGTTTCCAAAAGACCCTGCACGGTGCCGTCTTCCCCATATTTCCCATGCAAACAGAGAAAAGCAACGTCGAAAGGACCGTCGATCAAACGTTTCAGATCCTCCTTGTCGGCAGGATCGAGCTGCGTAACGGTATATCCGGCTTCTTCAAGGGCCTCTCGCGCGCCTTCGGCCGATGCGAGAGACACCTCGCGTTCCCCGCTCTTTCCTCCGGCGAGCAACGCCACGCGGCATTCAGACATGCATCCTTCTTTCATCATCCTTGATACGTTCGTTGCAGTATAGCAAAGGGATGTTTCACGTGAAACAATGTATAATGGCGGCTATGGATAAATCAATCAAAACCTATTCGCTGCCCGAACTCGCTTCAGTAATGAAAGAACTAGGGCAGCCCGCTTTTCGCACGCAGCAGCTGCAGGAATGGCTCTACCAACGACATGCGTCCAGCTACGACGAGATGACGAATCTCCCTGGTTCTCTGCGAGCAACCCTTGCTGAACGTTTTCCACTCACGATGCCGACTGTCGTCGATCGTCAGATTTCGAAAGACGGGACGCGGAAATACCTTGTTGAGTTCGACGACGGTATCCGCGTAGAGACCGTAGGCATCCCTTCGCGCAACGGCGATCGCTTGACCGTATGCTTCTCCACGCAGGCAGGGTGTCCCATCGCATGCGCGTTCTGCGCGACAGGCCAGGAAGGTTTCGCGCGCAATCTCACACCGGGAGAAATAGTCGACCAAGTACTTATCGTCCAAGAAGACATGGGGAAGCGTGTCACGAACGCCGTAGGAATGGGTCAAGGAGAACCGTTTCTCAATTACGACAACACCATGGCCGCATTGCGCATCCTTAACCACAAGAAAGGTCTTGAGATCGGAGCACGCCATATCAGCGTCTCAACCTGCGGGATTTTGCCTGGTTTGGAACGCTTCTCTGAGGAACCCGAGCAATTTACCCTCGCGGTTTCACTCCATGCAGCGCGTCAACCGATTCGCGACCTCATTATGCCTAATGTTGCTCGCTACGAATTGCCTTCGTTGAAAGAAGCGCTTCAGAACTACGTGGCGAAGACAAACCGCCGGGTTACGCTCGAATACATCATGATCGAAGGCGTGAACGACGCACCTGCCGACCTTAAGGCTCTTCAAAAGTTCTGCTCGAATCTTCTATGCCACGTCAATCTCATCCCTATCAATGCAATAGAAGGTTCGGAATTCCAACCGAGCTCGCCTGAAACGATTAATCTATGGCTTTCCGAAATTTCTAAGAAAGGAACGGAAGCTACGCTGCGCGACTCCCGCGGTTCTGATATCTCCGGCGCCTGTGGCCAACTGAAAAACACCTTCAAGCCTTGCAACTGAAGTGTTTCACGTGAAACACTTCAGTTGCCTACCGTTGCAACGGATATACAAGAGAATACGTATACAAAAATAAGAAAGCCCGGAATGTTTCACGTGAAACATTCCGGGCTTTCTTTTGGGAACCTTTCGACCTTTAGGACGCTGCAGCTATGAGCTCCTCGAACAACCTCTCGAGATCTTCCTCATCTTGGAATTCAATCTCAATCTTGTTCTTTCCGTTAGAAGACTTCACCTTTACGGGTGTGTGCAACACATCTTTCAAAGCTTTCGCCACCGTTTTAAACGTCTTAGGCAACGGCTCCTTCTTCGTCGGGGCGTCATTGCGCTTACCCGAGAACAGACGCGCTATAGCCTCTGCTTCTCGAACCGTAAGTTTTTCCGCAACAAGCTTGTCCGTCAGCTTCTGACGCCCTTCTTTCGTGGGAATGGACAGGATTGCGCGTGCATGACCCGCCGATATCTTCTCCTCGAACAATAATTGCTGCGCCTCTTCGGGAAGCTCGAGCAAACGCAACGCATTAGCCACAGTAGAACGGCCTTTTGACATAGCCTGTGCTACTTCGGACTGCGTGAGGTTACGACGCTCCATCATGCGGCGATAACCGTATGCCTCTTCTATAGGGTTAAGGTCGGAACGCTGAATATTCTCCACAAGAGCAAGCTCGAGCGCTTGATCGTCGTCCGCATCCTTAATGCGTACCGGCACGGTTTTCAATCCTACGATTTTACATGCCTGCCAACGACGTTCGCCCGCGATGATCTGATATTCATTGGTTCCAACGGGACGAACGAGAATCGGCTGCAGCAGACCATCCTTCTCGATTGATGCTGCAAGCTCCTCAAGCGCCTCTCTTTTGAAGTTCGTGCGCGGCTGATCGGGGTTCGGGCTGACGGACTCTATCGGAACCTCGTCGGTTCGGCGCTGAACAACGCTTTTGATGGTTACCTGGCTTTCACCATCGACGATCGATTCCTCTTTCATTGGCGTGATTGTTTCACGTGAAACATTCTGACGTTCAACCACGGGTTCGGTATGCATAGGGATCGGCACGACAGTCTCTTCGCGTTGTTGCTCCACCAACACCCGTTTAGGCGTAGATTCGAGAGGGGCTGCTTCCTCAAACGCTCCACCAAGAAGCGAGTTCAAGCCACGACCTAATCCGCTTTTGTTCGCTTTAGCCACGTTGTACCACTTCCTTTGCGAGGTTTACATACGATTGCGCTCCCTTGCCCGATGGATCGTATTGGGTGATAGGCTGGCCGAAGCTCGGTGCTTCAGACAATTTAACCGTACGGGGAATAAGCGTCGTAAAAACCGTTTTACCGAAATAGCTGCGCACCTCTTCAACGACTTGTCGAGAAAGAGTAGTACGACCATCGTACATAGTAAGAAGAACACCGAAGATATCAAGGGTAGGATTCAGACGAGTTTTGACACGTTTCATTGAATCAAGGAGTTTTGTCACACCTTCCAGTGCGTAAAACTCGCATTGAATTGGTATCAACAGCTTGTCCGCAGCAACAAGCGCGTTGACCGTCAATAAGCCGAGAGAAGGAGGGCAATCGATAAATACATAGTCGTACTTGCCTCGAAGGCTTCCTACGGCGTCTTTTAAGCGATTCTCACGGGCCATCTCGGATACAAGCTCTACTTCTGCCCCTGCAAGATTTATCGTGGCTGGTACGAGATCGAGCCCTTCGCCCACATCCGGGATGATGACATCCTCTATTGCAACGTCGTTCAATAAAACGTCGTACACGCAATTGTGCACTTGGCTCTTCTCGATACCTAAACCACTCGAGGAGTTGCCCTGCGGATCAAGATCGACCAACAAAACTTGCTTGCCCAACTCTCCCAATGCGGCGGAAAGGTTGATCGCAGTCGTGGATTTTCCAACGCCGCCCTTCTGATTGATGATGGCCATCACCTTTGTCTGACCGACCACATGTTTGACAGGCGCTTTATCTTTGATCGTCTTGATAGGAGTAGGAGGAACTTCTTGCTCTGCCAAAGGCTTCACAGTCTCTCGTTCAACCACTTCAATATGGTCGATGATCAACTCGTCCTCTACGATCTCTTCTTTTTTATGTTGCTTGACAGTCTCTGCTGCTTTTTTGTCTCGTTTGAGACCATCGAATAGTCCCACAGGGACCCCCTTTCTTGACCGCGAACACAGTATACCTTGTTTAGTGTTTCACGTGAAACACTCGCCCAAAATGTTTCACGTGAAACATCGGGAGCCTGCTAGAACCAAAAGTGTTTCACGTGAAACAAATATAGAAACCGCGTTGGAAAATGAGGTAAACGGCGTGAGATCCGCATAGACCGCACGCTAGAAACCTGCCATATGCACGTAAGACCACATCTGTACAATACTAGATAGGAAAAAGGAGGTTGCTGATGAATACCACGCGGCGCCAATTGCTCGCCCAGCGGGCAGAAAACATGCGTAATCAAATGACCTATCCAGAGCGAAGGCTTTGGTTCTCGTTCTTACGAGAATATCCTACACCGTTCGTAGCTCAAAAAGTGATCGGATCATACATTGTTGATTTCTATTGCAGAAAGGCGCGTCTCAGCATTGAACTGGACGGTGATAGCCATTATACCGAAAGCCAGAAGGAATACGACCGCGTTAGAACAACCTTTCTCGAAATACTCGAGATCAAAGAGCTCAGATTCACTAATAACGAAGTAATGGAAAACCTCGAAGGCGTGTGCGAAGCGATCCACGCTGAAGTCCTCAAGCGTCGTAACGACGTTCACGGAAGCCTATTCCAAAAAATGAAGGACAAACATTAGACTCCGCTGGATCCGAATTCAATTCACTATCTGCGTTGTCAATGCGAGAACGCGGCGTTTGGCGTTTACTCTGGATCCGAGCTAAATGCGCGTAGGCTGCGTGTTAGAACTGAATGGAATCCGCGTAAGGTTAGCGCTAGATTCTAATGCAGAATGTTTCACGTGAAACATTCTGCATTAGAGCGGGCGTTTTTGCGCGAAGCCTGTTTTGCGCGGAAGCTTTACATGCGGGGTACCCGTTTTTTCGAAGCAAATGATGCGGCGGTGATTCTTGCCAAGCTCAACGATACGATCGGATACAAGCTTCATCGCCAAGCGGTTTTGCAACGATAGGGCATGCTCCATCTCTTCATCGGATACATTGGCTTTATAGCAAATCAACCGCCCACCTTCCTGCAGCAACGGGCTGGCGAATTCCATGAGTATCGACAGCTGAGCAAGCGCCCGAGCGGTCACCGCAGCGAACGAGGCAGGTTCTTCACGAGCAAGGTCTTCGATTCGGCCGGTATACACATCAACGTTATCAAGACCTAACGTTTGCACCATCGAAGCGAGGATCGTGGTTTTCTTACCGACGGAATCAGCTAGAAGCGTAGAACGACCGCTCTCTATAGCTAGGGGAATACCCGGATAACCTGCCCCTGATCCAATATCGACCATTCGACCTTCCGGTGCTTCTCTCAATTCAGGCAGACCAACTAAAGAATCCTGCACGTGGAGAAGCATCCCTTCATCCCATGTCGAAATACGCGTGATGTTGGTGGTCTTATTGGCTTCGATAACCAACTCCAGATGGCGTTTCAAAAGATCCTCGCGCATGTTCACTCCTCTATAATCGAATGCCCTCAGTATAGAGGAATGTTTCACGTGAAACATTCAAATCACGACGTTTCAAATGTTTCACGTGAAGCATTTGAGCGAAACGCACCTCAGGTAAGAGTGTTTCACGTGAAACATTCATGACGCGAAACAGACTGAGGTTAGACCATTGTCTATTGTTTCACGTGAAACACTCACGACAATAAACCGAGCTCTTGACCCTTTTCTAATGTTTCACGTGAAACATTTAGCGTAAGGACAAAGGAGAATCAGGTTTAAGGCGATTCGCTTTCGAAACACGAAGGGAGACGGGGGAGCCATCATCGAAAGTCTCGATTGAAAGGAACTTCTAATGTTTCACGTGAAACATTAGAAACAAAAAACCCGCACCTTTCGATGCGGGCTTGCGGCTAAACTGAGACTTACAAGTTTAGCGAGGAAGAATCACCACATGACGGGCGCTGCCTTCGCCTTCAGATGCCGTCTCCACACGGTCGTCGTCGCGAAGGCAGATGTGCACGATACGACGCTCGTACGGCGTCATCGGACGAAGCTTGATGCTGCGGTTCTGGCTAGCTGCGCGGTTCGCGGAAGAACGGGCAATCGATTCCAGCTTCTCGCGCTGACGGCTCTTGTAACCTTCGACGTCCACGATGACCGGGTAGCGGAACCCGATGGTGCGCACGGTAATCGCCGACACGAGGAACTGCAGAGCGTCGAGCGTCTTGCCGTGACGGCCAATCAGCACCGCCAGATCGTCGCCCGTGATGTCGAGGATCAGCTCACCTTCGTCGCCTTCGTACTCGTCGATGGTCACTTCGCCCACCTCGAAGTACTTGAGAATATCTTGGAGCGCTCCAATCGCCGTATCGGCAATGCGATCTAGATCCTCGTCGGTCAGTTCAGCGGGTTCCTCATCAAGAGGCTTCTCATCAACCAATTCTTCAGCCATGACAGACTCCTCAATGTTTCACGTGAAACAATCGCGGTTACTTGCGCTTCGTCGTATCCTTCTTGGTCGGACGGGGCTTCTTCTGCTTGCGGGTCACGTCCACCTCGATAGGCTTCACCTCGATGGTTTCAGCGGCCTCGGCGTCGCGCTTCTTCATGATGCGCATGGAGATCTGCTGCTGCGCGATGCCCATGAGGGAGGACGCGCCCCAGAACAGAAGCACGCCGGCGGGCGAGCTCCAGCTGATCCAGAGCATGAACACGCTCATCACAGCGGCCATGATCATGGTCTGCTTGCGCTGCGGGTTGTCCTTGTTTCCCATCTGCATGAGAACCATGGGCAAAAACGTGGCGCCCGCGAAGATCACCATAAGGATCAAATAGGGAACAAACGTTCCAAAACCAACGGCCAGAGCCTCAGAAGGCCTCATAACCAAGCTGGGAACCAGGTTGTAGAACTCGTAGGTGGTGCCCGATGTGCGCGAACCCATCTCGCTGAGCACTTGAAACAACGCCATGAAGATAGGCATCTGCAGCAGCATGGGCAGACAGCCCGCCAGCGGGTTGAACTTCACCTCGGCGTAGAGCTTCTGCATCTCTTCCTGCAAGCGAGGCTGATCGTCAGCGTACTTGCGCTGCAGCTCCTGCATGAGCGGCTGCACCTTCTGCATCTGAAACGACGATTTCGTCTGCTTGTGCATCAAAGGCGAGATCAGAATACGGAAGATGACCGTCACGATGATGATGGCCAGGCCCCAGTCGCCGCAGAAGTCATAGAAGAAATGGATAATGTCGAATATCCAGTCCTTAAATACGTCCCACATGTTCAGTTGTTCCTTCCTCTATACCAAAGAAGCCCGCGCGACGACCTCAAGGAACAGGATCGTAGCCGTGCGAACCCCCCGGACGACAACGTAGCACACGCTTCACCGTGAGCTTGAAACCCCGGCAGAACCCGTAGCGCTGGAAGGCTATGAGCCCGTATTCGGAGCACGTCGGCGTGAAGCGGCAGCAAGAAGGGAACAGAGGGGAAATGGCAGCCCGGTAGAAGGTGATGAGAAACACCGCCACTTTGCACGGCACCTGTTTCAGAAATGCCTTCATTCCTCTCGTCCCTAACGTAATTCAGCCCGCTTCAACGTCTCGGCACATGCTGTATGCACTTTACTATAAGAACTCCTCATGATACCCGACTTCGCGAGAAATATCACATCGTAGCCCGCCCACGGACCACCCAGTTCGTGACATATGGCTCGCATGCGTCGTTTAGCGCTGTTGCGCCATACCGCATTCCCTGACTTTTTACCCGCAATAAAAGCAACACGACCTTGCTGGCCGTGCTGCTTCGTGGGTAACACTATGAACGTAAGGTACGGCGTATGCAGACGCTTACCGCATGAGAACAGATCGGAGATATCCCCGCGGGATTTAATGGTCTCCAACCTAAAGCTCTCTTTACACGCAGAGACGCTTGCGCCCCTTGGCGCGACGAGCAGCCAGCACCTTGCGGCCGCCCTTCGTCGACATACGAGCACGGAAACCGTGGCACTTAGCCCGCTTACGAGTGTTAGGTTGATACGTGCGCTTCATATTGATTCCCTTTCATGGTTTTAGAGCAACCTCGAAAGTATAGCTCACGTTACCGGGGAGTCAAGGAAAACTCACAAGAAGGGTTCATGATTTTTTCCAGGTCGCTTCGAATAGAACGAACCCCAGGGAAGGTCTCTTCGCCGTGGAAAACCTCGAAAGTTTGTTCTGAATGCCCTTGACCATGCCCGGGTGGCTATTTTTTCAACCGTTTTCCTCTTTTTCGCGCAGCTCGATTGTGGAAAATGTTGAAAACTCTCGATTCATTCGAGAGCCGTTGTGGAAATCTCTAACGTCATCGGTTTGTCAAGGGATATTTTCTCATTCTTTTACAAGCCTCTCATCAGGCATAAAAGGTGATCGTAGTTATTAACAAAGCTTTGACCTGGTGTTATATATTGCTTGCCGGGTGATTCACCCATGCGACCGGGCAATATGTTACCCAATCTTCACGTAAACGAATTCAAACGGTCACGTCCTGCCGGAGGACGCGTTTCGGCCCAGGAAGCGCCAATCCGCTTGGAGGCTATCAACATTTTTGCACGTTTTTCACCAACGTTCGTACGTTTTCCAGAATATGTTCTTCAACGTTTTCCACATTTTCTGAATAGAAAGTGGAAAACGTTGAAAAGCCCATGTGGAAAGCAATGCAGGATTTAGAAATAGATGAATACATAGTTTTGAATGCTATGAATTCCCCAGGTGGATAGATTCAGAATCGAAAAAACGCTACAATGCCTTTGAATGTTGCTGAAAAATGCTGAATATCGAATCTGAAAACGGAACACCATTGGACAACCAGATTGAAAAAGCAGATCATCAGGATGAAACCGCTGATGAAAACGTGGAGCCTTTCGACTACACGCATGTACACGCCGTAGCGCGCATCGCGCTGTACGACGATCTTCGCAGCGCCCCGCGCGTGACGGAGATACACCCGGCGCCGACGGCTGAATTCATTGAAAGCCTTGCATCGAAAATTTATGAACAGGCTAAAAACGCCGGAGGGACCATTCCGTACACCGTCATCCGCGAAGTATCGGAAAACTTCATCCACGCGCGTTTCGCCGAGGCTACCGTGTCCATCCTGGACGAGGGCAATACCATCCGTTTCGCCGACCAGGGCCCGGGCATACCTTATAAGGATCAAGCGCAGATCCCCGGGTTCACATCCGCCGTGGAGCCGATGAAACACTATATTCGCGGCGTGGGGTCGGGCTTGCCCATCGTGAAAGAGTACCTCGATTTCTCGCACGGCACCATCACCATTGAGGACAACCTGGGAACAGGCGCCGTAGTGACCATCAGCCTACGTGCGGGCGAGGCGACCGATATGCCGCCCGTCGACCAATCGAGCGCGCTTCACCCTGCATCCGCGCAACCATCGGCCATGGAACCCGCTTACCCGATGCACGAGGCGCCGCAGCAGCTGCAGCAGCAGATTCCTCCCCAGCAGCCGATGCAGCAACCCGCCTACCCGGCGCAATACGGATACGCAAACCCACCGTATCCGCAGGAAGCCGCGCCCGCACGACCGCCTTACGGTTACGAGCCCGAACCGCAGTACGCGCCCCCGCGCTATGCGCAGAATCCCTACGCGGCAGGCGCGCCCTACTATCCCCAGCACGGTGCCCCGGCTCATCGCGCTCAGGGCATGGACATGCAAGCCCAGCATGCGATGGCGCCGCTTATCCCCCCGTTGTCGCAACGCGAGCGCGACTTCCTGCCCATCTTCCTGAGCGAAGGAGCCCTGGGAGTAACGGACCTGTCGCGTTTGACCGGCGTGCCGCAATCAAGCACGTACGTGGCGCTGTCGAAATTAGAGGAAGCCGGGCTTATCGAGAAAACGGTCGGACAGAAGCGCATTCTGACCGATCTGGGATACCACGTGGCAAATTCCCTATAATCGGCCTTTACCCGGCTTCGATCTGTTAATACAATCGAAGCGGCGGCGGGTGGCGCCCGCTTGACGCACGAGAGAGATGTTTCACGTGAAACATTCGCGATGCCCCCATCAAGGAAGCAAGCTATGAACAGCGAAAAACTCGAGCAGGTCTGGTCCGAAGTATGCGGCCAGGTGAAAAGCTACAACAATATCGATCCGTCGCAGATCAACGCGTTCTTCTCACGCCTGCATCCGCAGGCTATGAGCGACGGGTTCCTCATGATCACCGCGGACAACGACTTTATAAAGACATGGATCGAGCGTCATTATGTCGAGTTCATCAAACGCGCGCTGAACGACCTGTACCACATGCCGTTCACCGTGATCATCGAAGTGGACATCACAGCCGCCGAACCTCCCGCTCCGGCGCCTGCTCCTCCCGCCGCGCAGGCAGCCCCGGCGGCAACCATGGCGACGGCGGCAGAAACGCCTGCGCCCGTCAGCTCTCCGCAGCCCGCGCCGGCTCCTGCCGCGAATGCCGCAAGTTCGCCGCAAATCGACGCAGGCCGTCCCGAAGCGCATAGAGGGGCGGTAGGGGAAGAGGTCGCCGGCGTCGGCGCGAAACGAGAAATAGCGCTCGACGGCCCCGACAGCCCCGCGTCCACGCTTACGTTCGAGAACTTCGTCATCGGCGATTCGAACCGCATGGCGTACTCCATGGCCGTGGCCGTGGCCGAGATGCCGGGCAAGGCGCACCTCAACCCGCTGTTCATCTACGGCAAGTCGGGTCTGGGGAAAACGCACCTCATGCGCGCCATCCAGAACTACATCAACGAGACGATGCCGCAGCTTTCCACCATCTACGTGGACTCGGCCGAGCTGTTGAGCGACTACATGGAGGCCAGCGCGGCGCACGACAAGCAGAAATCCAGCTACAAGAACTTCAAGACGCGCTACGAGGAAGCCGACGTGCTGCTCATCGACGACGTCCAGTACCTGCAGGGCAAGAAGCAGACGCTCGACATCGTGTTCCAGATATTCAACAAGCTGACCAGCCAGGGCCGCCAAGTGGTGCTGTCGGCCGACCGCGCGCCGAAGAACATCGACATCGACGAGCGCTACCGCAGCCGCTTCAACTCGGGCGGCACGTTCGACATCCAGCCCCCCGAGATCGAGACGAAGCTGGGCATCGTGAAAAGCTTCGTGGACGAGTACCGCGAGTCGGAAGGGTCGCACGACTTCAACATCCCCGACGACATCCAGATGTACATCGCGGAAAGCTCCAGCTCGAACATCCGCGAGCTGAAGAGCGCCGTCACGAAGGTGATCTACCAGATGACGTTCTTCAACCAGCCCGACCTCAAGCTGGACGACGTGCGCACGCTGCTGGAGAACCACTTCACCGGCGGCCCTTCGAAGCGCCTCACCATCGCCGACATTCAAAAGGAAGTGGAGAACTTCTACAAGGTGAGCCACGCCGACCTCGTGGGCAAGAAGCGCACGCGCAACATCATCTACGCGCGCCAGATAGCCATATACCTGTGCCGCCAGATGCTCGACCTGCCGTTCAACGACATCGGCAAGAAGTTCAACCGCGACCACTCCACCGTAATGTACTCGGTGACCAACGTCGAGGAGAAGATGAAGGAGAACCGCGAGCTGCGCGAGGAGCTGGAAGCGCTGCGCGGGCTCATCAACGAGATGTAGCGTACGCGCGTTCGGCGGAAAGATGACTGAAACATGACTGACAAGTTGCCGAAAAGCGGTGCAACCCTATGGAAAGATAATAAAAGCGATAATTGATGTTGAGGGAGGGTGCTCGGTCTGCACGATCGATTCAGGAAGAATTCCAAGGGTTGACATGCGATAACGTAGGTTTTCCACATTTCCACCGCCCTTATTATTACAACTATTAAAACCTTAGATATATTAGAGAAGATCAAGAGCAAAGAGCAAAACCCGAAAACCCGCATTCATACGTCATGCCGATCATGCGCAATGTTTCACGTGAAACATTCGAACCTCTATAATGACGGCAGCGCTCGCTGCTTCTAGAGAAAGGGAACGTCTTGAAATTCAGCATCAACCAATCGGAATTGCAGAACGCGTTGTCCGTGGTGCTCAAGGGCATCGCAACCCGATCGACGCTTCCCATTCTGTCGGGCATCTACCTCGACGCGCACGACGACACCCTTACGCTTCAAGCGACCGACCTCGAGCTGTCCATCCAGTACTCGGTTTCGGCGCTCATCGAGGAGACGGGCAAGGCCGTGGTTCCCGGCAAGCTGTTCTCCGAGATCGTGAAGAACCTGCCCGACGCAGCCGTGCACGTGGCAGCCGAGGACGACTCGGCGGTCATCACGTGCGACACGGCGTCGTTCTCCATCAAGACGCTCGACGCGGAGGACTTCCCCGGATTCCCTCACGTGGACGTGCAGCAGGAAGTGTCCATTCCCTTCACGCAGTTCGCTTCCATGGTGAAGCGCGTGGCGCGCGTGGTGTCGAAGGACGAGAGCCGCGCCATCCTCACGGGCGTGCTGATCACGCTGGAGGACACCACGCTCAAGATGGTGGCCACCGACTCGTATCGCCTCGCCATCACCGAAGCCGAGCTTCCCGAATCCAGCGCCGAGGAGTTCCAGGCGGTCATCGCGGGATCGTTCTTGCAGGAGATATCTTCGCTGCCGCGCTCGGAGGACGACCTCAAGCTGGCGCTGGCTGAGAACCAGATCGTCGTCACGTACCACGACACCGTATTCATCAACCGCCGCCTGGAAGGCAACTTCCCGAACTACCGCCAGCTGCTGCCCGATTCCTACGCCACGCGCGTGAGCATGGACGTGGGGCACCTCGTGGCCGGCGTGAAGCGCACGTCGCTGCTGGGACAGACCAGCTCGCCGGTGCGCTTCGACATCAATATGGCGTCGCAGACCGTGCAGCTGTCCGCCGTGGCGCAGGACGTGGGTTCGGCCCAGGAGACGCTGTCGTGCGAGGGCGAAGGCGAGGACGTGGAGATTGCGTTCAACTACGCCTACGTGCTGGACGGGCTGTCCTCCGTGAACACTGACAACGTGTTCCTCGAAGTGCAGTCATCCATGAAGCCCGGCATCTTCAAGGCGGACGAGGGCGAGAACTTCCTGTACCTCGTCATGCCCGTGCGCATCGCGTAAGGACGCGCGCGGCATATCGTGGATCTGGCCATCGCCCATATCTCGTTTCTGAACTTCCGCAGCTACGAGGCGTTCGATCTCGACGGCATCGGTCCGCTCACGGTGCTCGTGGGACCGAACGCCGCGGGGAAGACGAACGTCGTCGAGGGAATAGGCCTGCTGACGGCGCAATCGTCGTTTCGACATGCGCCCGTCGACCAATTGGTGCGCGCCGGGGCTCCCTTCGCGCGCTTGACGGCCGACGTCACCGACGGCAGCCGTCAGCTTGAGCTGGCGGTACAGATGGCCGAGGGCAAGAAGAAGCACCTGCTGAACGGGAAGCCCAAGCGCACAGCCGACCTGAAGGGCCTCGTACCGTCCGTGACGTTCACGCCCGACGACCTGGAGCTGGCGAAAGGGGCCATGTCGGTGCGCCGCGCCGCGCTGGACGCGCTGGGCTCGCAGCTGTCGGCCAACCACTACCTCATCCGGCGCGATTACGAGAAGGTGCTGCGCCACAAGAACCGCCTGCTGAAGGACGAGGCGCCGGCTGCGCTGGTGGGGGCGATGAACGAGACGCTGGTCACGTGCGGCGCGCAGCTTTCGTGCTACCGCGCCGCGCTGTTCGAGAAGCTGGCGGCTTCGATGGCGTCGTACTACGCTGAGATCACCGACGGGCATGAGCGGCTGGACGCGGGCTTCGTCCCTTCGTGGGAAGAGCACGATCCCCTTTCGTTCGCCACGCGCACGTTCGGGCGCGACGAGGCGCGCGAGGCGCTGGCGGATGCGCTTGCGCGCCGCGGCGGCGAGGAGCGCGTGCGAAAGCGGGCGCTCGTGGGCCCGCATGCCGACCGCATCGAGTTCTTCATCGACGGCAAGAACGCCGCCCTGTTCGGCAGCCAGGGGCAGCAGCGTTCGGTGGTGCTGGCGTTCAAGCTGGCCGAGGCCACGCTGATCCAGGACATTTTGCGCCAAAAGCCGGTGCTGCTGCTGGACGACGTGATGAGCGAGCTGGACGCCGCGCGCCGCCGCGCGCTGGTGGCGTTCATCTCGGGCGACATCCAGACGTTCATCACCACGACGAACCTCGCCTACTTCGACGACGACCTGCTGGGCGGCGCTCGCATCGTAGAGCTGGAGAAACCGCGCAAAACCGGCGAAATGCCTGACGAGGATCGAATGTTTCACGTGAAACATTCGCCGATCGACGCGCAACCGGCGCGCGGGGAGGCCGAAGAGCGCGACGGGCAGCCGTCCGATCCGGCCGAACAACCTTCGGCGCGAATCGAGGGGGACTCATGAGGAAGCTGGGCGAGAGCATCAACGAGCTGATGGCCGCGCTGGCCGCCGGCGACGACGCGTCGCGCAAGGCGCAGCGCGCCGCCGCCGTGAACGTGGCGTGGCGCAACGCGGTGGAGGCCGTGTACAAGGATGCCGCGCAGATGGTGCTCGACCACGTGAACGCCGTGTACATCATGGCCGCCGACGAGGTGGTGAAGGGCGCGACGACGAAGGCGTCGCATACGGGCACGGGCGCGCAGCTGGTGGTGTACGCCGACGACAGCCTCATCCGCTCGGATCTCGATGCGCGCCAAGAGTTCCTCAAGATGAAGTTGAAAGAACAAGGCGAGCACGTGGAGACGTTCAAGATCCTGCCTTCGCGCTTCGAAATGAAGGCTCACCATCCCTTCCGCCGCGCGGAAGAGGACGGTGCCGTCGAGCGCGCTGCGCGCGCGAGTCGCGAGGAAACCCCGCGCACGCCTTTGTCGCCCGAAGAGGAAGCTGCTCTCGAAGCCAGCGTGGGGGCGGTGGAAAGTCCCACGGTCCGCAGGGCGCTCGAGAGGGCGATACGTGCCGATAAAAATCGCATTTAGCGGTTCGATGCGAAAAATAATGATCGAATACGAGATCGCGGCTCGTACGGCTTCTAAAACCCTTCATACTTGATGGATTTTATTGGTATCAAGGCATGGTTATGGTAGAATTTTCAGGTTAGCGCGAATCAGCGCTGCACTCACACATCGCACTATAAAAGGAGCATGTCAGTGGCAAACAAACCTGACCATTACGACGGTTCTGACATTCAGGTCCTCGAGGGCCTGGAGGCGGTCCGCAAGCGTCCGGGCATGTACATCGGCTCGACGGGTCCTCGCGGCCTGCACCACCTGGTGTACGAGGTCGTCGACAACGCCGTCGACGAAGCGCTCGCCGGATACTGCGACGAGATCAAGGTGTGGATCCATCAGGACAACTCGATCTCGGTCGACGACAACGGGCGCGGTATCCCGATCGACAAGCACCCGAAAGAGAAGATCCCCACCGTCGAGGTGGTGCTCACCATCCTGCACGCAGGCGGCAAGTTCGGCGGCGAGGGCTACAAGGTGTCCGGCGGCCTGCACGGCGTGGGCGTCTCCGTCGTGAACGCGCTGTCTTCCCGCGTGGAAGTGCAGGTGCGCAAGGAGGGCAAGGAGTACTTCATCGGCTTCGACCACGGCAAGACGTCCGAGAAGCTGCGCGAAGTTGGCCCCACGAAGCGCGGCAACGGCACGACCGTGTCGTTCTGGCCCGACCCGGAGATCTTCACCGAGACCACCGTGTACGATTTCGACACTCTGGCGAACCGCTTCCGCGAGATGGCGTTCCTCAACAAGGGCCTCAAGATCGTGCTGTACGACGAGCGCGTCACCGATGCCGACGGCAAGCCGCGCACCGAGGTGTTCCAGTACGCCGGCGGCATCGTCGACTTCGTGAAGTTCCTGAACGAGGGCAAGGAAACGCTGAACAAGCCCATCTACTTCGAGGCCGAGAACGACGACGGCACCGTTGAAGTGGCCATGCAGTGGTCCACCTCGTACTCCACGAACTCCGTCATGGCGTTCGCGAACAACATCAACACGCACGAAGGCGGCACGCACCTCGACGGCTTCAAGCAGGCCGTCACGCGCACCATCAACGAGTACGCCCGCTCGAAGGGCATCCTCAAAGAGAAGGATTCCAACCTCTCCGGCGACGACACGCGCGAGGGCTGCGCGGCCATCGTGTCCGTGAAGCTGCACGACCCGCAGTTCGAGGGCCAGACGAAGACGAAGCTGGGCAACACCGAGATCCGTCCGCTGGTGCAGAACGCCGTGACCCAGGGCCTGGCCGAGTACCTCGAGGAGAATCCGACCCCGGCCAAGCGCATCATCGGCAAGGCCACCCAGGCGCTCAAGGCTCGCGAAGCCGCCCGCAAGGCGCGCGAGATGACGCGCCGCAAGGGCGTGCTGGACTCGTTCGCGCTGCCGGGCAAGCTGGCCGACTGCTCGTCCAAGACCCCGGAGAACTCCGAACTGTTCATCGTAGAGGGCGATTCCGCAGGCGGCTCGGCCAAGCAGGCCCGCGACCGCAAGACGCAGGCTATCCTGCCCTTGCGCGGCAAGATCCTCAACGTTGAGCGCGCGGGCTTGCACCGCTCGCTTTCCAGCGACACCATCAGCTCGCTGATCACGGCTATCGGCACGAACATCGGCGACGACTTCGACGCCGACCAGTCGCGCTACCACCGTATCATCATCATGACCGATGCCGACGTCGACGGCGCGCATATCCGCATCCTGCTGTTGACGTTCTTCTACCGCTACATGCCGGAGCTCATCAATCGCGGCTACATCTACATCGCACAGCCGCCCATCTTCGGCCTCAAGAAGAAGAACTCGCGCTCGCCGAAGATCGAGCGCTACATCTACGACGAGAGCTCGCTGGGCTCGGTGCTGGCCGAGTACGACGATCCGAACAAGTTCGACGTGCAGCGCTACAAGGGCCTGGGCGAGATGGACCCGGATCAGCTGTGGGAGACCACGATGGAGCCGGCTACCCGCACGCTTCTGCAGGTGAGCATCGACGACGCCGCCGAGGCCGAGCGCGTGGTGAGCGACCTCATGGGAGACCAGGTGGAGCCGCGCAAGGAGTTCATCCAGAAGCACGCGCGCGACGTCCGATTCCTGGACATCTAGCGTTCTGGTGGTCTGACGACCGCCGGAATACCTCGCTGACTTACTACGCCAACCTGTAAGGTAGGAGATTTATGGCAGACAACAACGATTCTTTCGACGAGTTCTTGAATCGCGCCGAAGAGGATTACGACGCGGGCGACATCGAAGCGGCCGAGGCCGGCGACGAAGACGACGTGCTGAACGACGTCGAGGGCGGTGAGGACGAGTCGCGCCCCGGCGCGTTCGTGTCCGAGGAGAACAAGGCGCGCTCGCTGATCGACATGTCGTCGATCGCGAACCCGCACGGCTCCATCGTCGAAGGCGCCAACGGCGGCGAGGGCACCATCGTGCGCTCCGCCTACCTCGGCAAGGAGATGCAGACGTCGTTCCTGGAATACGCCATGAGCGTCATCGTCTCGCGCGCCCTGCCGGACGTGCGCGACGGCTTGAAGCCGGTTCACCGCCGCATCCTGTACGCCATGAACGAGTCCGGCTACACGCCGAACCGCCCGCACATGAAATCGGCCCGTACGGTCGGCGACGTCATCGGCAAGTACCACCCGCACGGCGACTACGCCGTGTACGACACGATGGTGCGCTTGGCCCAGCCGTTCTCGATGCGCGTGCCGCTGGTGGACGGCCACGGCAACTTCGGCTCCATCGACGGCGACGGCGCGGCGGCCATGCGTTACACCGAGTCCCGTCTGGACAAGGTGGCCATGGAGCTGCTGCGCGACCTGGACAAGGAAACGGTCGACTTCCAGCCCAACTACGACGAGAGCCTCGAAGAGCCCACGGTTCTTCCCGCGCGCTTCCCCAACCTGCTGGTGAACGGCTCGCAGGGCATCGCCGTGGGCATGGCCACGAACATCCCGCCGCACAACCTGGGCGAGACCATCGACGCCACGTGCCTCATGCTGGACAACCCCGACGTCACCACCGAAGAGCTGATGAAGGCGCTGCCCGGCCCGGACTTCCCCACTGGCGGCATAATCATGGGCAAGAAGGGCATCCGCGACGCGTACGAGACGGGCCGCGGCTCGCTGACCGTGCGCGCGAAGTGCAAGGTGGAAGAGGGCAAGAACGGCCGCAGCTCCATCGTGGTCACCGAGATCCCCTACCAGGTGAACCGCCAGCGCCTGCTGGAAAAGCTGGGCGAGCTGGTGCGCGAGAAGAAGCTGCCCGAGATCAGCAACATCCACGACGGCGCCGACCGCCACGGCATCGACATCATCATCGACCTCAAGAAGGACGCCATCCCGCAGGTGGTGCTGAACAAGCTGTACAAGCACACGCAGCTGCAGGTGGGCTTCGGCGTGATCATGCTGTCGCTGGTGGACGGCGCGCCGCGCGTGCTTTCGCTGAAGGAGATGCTGCACTACTACATCGCGCACCAGGAAGAGGTCATCGTCCGCCGTACGCGCTACGAGCTGGCGAAGGCCGAGGAGCGCGCGCATATCCTCGAAGGCTTGATCATCGCGCTGGACAACATCGACGAGATCATCCACATCATCCGCTCGTCGCAGACCGACAAGGAAGCTGCCGAGCGCATGACCGAGCGCTTCGCCTTGACGGACAAGCAGACCGCCGCCATCCTCGAGATGCGCCTGCGCCGCCTCACCGGCTTGGAGCATCAGAAGATCGAGGACGAGCTGAAAGAGCTGCTGGAGAGGATCGCGTACTACAAGCGCGTGCTCTCCGACGACCAGCTGGTGCACGAGATCATCAAGGAAGAGCTGCTCGAGGTGAAGAAGAAGTTCGGCAGCCCGCGCCGCACGCTCTTGTCCGAGGCGGCGAAGGACCTCGACGTCGAGGATCTCATCGCCGAGGAGAGCATGGTCGTCACGATGACGAAGGCCGGCTACGTGAAGCGCCTGCCCGTGGCCACCTACCGCCAGCAGAAGCGCGGCGGCAAGGGCATGTCGGGCGTGAACCTCAAGGACAACGACTACGTGGAGCACCTGTTCGTGGCATCCACGCACTCCTACATGCTGTTCTTCTCCACGAAGGGCAAGGTGTACCGCCTGAAGGTGTACGAGCTTCCCGAGGCGTCGCGCCATGCGCGCGGCACGGCCATCGTGAACCTGCTGCCGCTTGAGAAGGGCGAGACCATCTCGGCCGTCATCGCGACGAAGGACTTCCCGTCCGACGAGTATCTCATGTTCGCCACCGAGCACGGCATGGTGAAGAAGACGTCGATGGACCTGTACGACCGCACGCGCCGCGACGGCCTGATCGCCATCAGCCTGAAGGACAACGACCGCCTCATCTCGGTGAAGCGCGTGGCTCCGGGCGAGAAGGTGCTCATGGTGTCCAGCGCCGGCAAGGCCATCATGTGGGACGAGGGCGAAGTGCGCGCCATGGGCCGCGACACCATGGGCGTGCGCGGCATGAACGTGCCGCCCATCGCCAAGGTGCTGGGCATGGAGATCGCGCAGCCCGACACCGACCTGTTCGTCATCACCGAGAAGGGCTACGGCAAGCGCACCCCCATCGCCGAGTACCCCGAGCACCATCGCGGCGGCCAGGGCGTGTTCACCATCACGATGACCGAGAAGAAGGGCCTGCTGGCCGTCATGAAGATCGTCGCCGAAGACGACGAGATCATGATCATGTCCGAGGAAGGCGTGTGCGTGCGCACCCCGGTGTCGGGCATCTCCGAGCTCGGCCGCTCCACGCAGGGCGTGTGCGTGATGAAGACGGCCGACAAGGACCGCGTGACCGCGGTGGCCATCTCCAGCCGAGGCAAGAAGAAGAAAGCCTCCGGCGCGCAGGTGGAAGGCGAGGAGCTGGACGAGAACGCCATCGACGAGCTTGAAGACGGCGCCGAAGGCACCGCCGAGATCGAGAGCGTCGAAGAAGCAGAGAACGCGGAAGGCGACGAAGAGTAGAAAACAGCCTCCAGCGTAACCTTGAACGCCCCGCCTCGCATCCTGCGAAGCGGGGCGTTCTCTTTTTGGCGCGCCGCGCTGCTACCCAGCGAATGTTTCACGTGAAACATTCGCTCCCGCACTGCACCTGTCACGCGCCCGAATGTTTCATGTGAAACATTCAGCCTCTTTCGCGTTATCGCTTGCGGCTCTCTTCGTTCGCGATGTTTCACGTGAAACATTTTCTTTCCCTCTGCCTCATGAATGCGAAAAACATGAAGGAACCCGCAGCCCCCTGGCGGGTTGTTGACGTGCCGTATACTGCACGCCTCATGACTGTTATCGACGGCCGCCAACGCGGCCGTTCATGCGAAAGGAGGACGGAAACCCATGTATCGAGCAGCTGCCGCGCAAGCGGCGCGCCTGTCGTCGAAAGCGCGCGGAGCCGCGAAGCGCGCGCAAACGACGCGCCGCGAACGCGCCCTGCGTTCTCCGGCGGAGAAAACCACAGCCGGCGACGTGTTCGTGCTTTCCGTCCCGCTGTTCGTGGAACTGTTCATGCAAATTATGATCGGGAACATCAACCAATTTATGCTGGCGCCGCTGGGAACCGAGCCGGCCGCCGCGGTGGGAAACGCGCTGCAGATCCTCAACATCGTGACCATCGCGCTGTCGGCCATGGGCACGGCTTCCACCGTGCTCGTGACCCGCGTGCTGGGGAAATCGTCGGCGACCAGCAAGGTGTCGGAGATCGCCACTGTGGCCCTCGTGGTGAACGTAGCGCTCGCGGCGGCCATGACCGCGGTGCTGTTCCTCTTTTGGCCGCAGTTCTTCTCCTGGCTGCACATCGACGGGTCCATCACGGGAATGGCGTCGTCGTTCCTGCTGATCGTCGGCTCCACCACGGTGGTGCAAGGCGCGTTCTTCGCGTTCACGGCTTTGCTGCGCAGCTACGCGCGCGGCGCCGACGTGATGCGCGCCAGCCTGGCGATGAACGCGGTGAACATCGCAGCCAGCGCCGTGCTCATCGGCGGCGTCGCGTTCGTCCCGGCGTTCGGGGTGGAAGGCGCGGCGGTAGCGAACGTGGTGGCGCGCGTCGCAGGCCTCGCGGTGGCATGCCGCCTCGTGCTGCGCCATACCGATGTGCGCATGCGCCTGGCGTACCTGCGCCCGTTCCCCTGGAAGACGCTTCGGCGCATGCTGGGCGTGGGCATCCCCTCGTCGGGCGAGCAGATGAACTACGACCTCGCACAGATCGTCATCCTGTCGTTCATCAACGTGCTGGGCACCACGGTGGTCACCGTGAAGGTGTACTGCTCGATGATCGCGGGCATCGCCTACCTGTATTCCATCGCGTTGTCGCAGGCGACGCAGATCGTGCTGGGGTATCTGTTCGGCGCGGGCAAGTTCGATGCGGTCGCGCGGCGCGTGTGGGTGGCCGATCTCATCGCCGTGGCGCTGACCACCTGCGTGTCCACGCTCATCTGGATCAACGCCGACGCGGTGTTCGGCCTGTTCACCGCCGATCCGATGGTGCACGAGCTGGGTCGCCAGGTGCTGCTTGTGGAGATATTCCTGGGTATCGGGCGTGCGCTCAACATCGTGATGGTAAAGGCGCTCATCGCGGTGGGCGACGTGAAGACCCCGGTGACGGTGAACGTCATCTCGTCGTGGATATTCGCGGTGGCAGGCGGCTATGCGCTGGGAATCGGCTTAGGCTGGGGCATCGTGGGCATGTGGGTGGCCATGTGCGTGGACGAGTGGCTGCGCGCCGGGTTCCTGCTGGTAACGTTCGCACGCGGAGGATGGCGGCGGCGCGCTCAGGAGCGGCGGCCCGAGCCTCGGCTCGAAACGCCTCCGGATGCCGTGGAGACTCCGGCCGTGTCGTACGCGAAGCCGTCGATGTTCGTGTTGAAGAAGCCCAGCGCAACGGGCCGTCCGAAAGAACCGGGCGCCGTCAGCCTGTCGGCGATTATGGGGCTGGCGCTGGCCGACGACGGGGGCTTGACGCATGGGATCGTTCAGGCCGTCATCGATGCCTTGACGGCACTGTGGTAGGCGGCGGAAAGCTTTCCGCCGGCTGAATCGGTCAGCCCTCGAAATCTTCCGGGGCGAGACCTTCGAGAAACTTTTTGAACTCGGACAGTTCGGCTTCGCTCGCTTCCGGTTCCGTCCGCCTCAGCACATAGGGGAACGAAGCACGCTCCAGCACATCCTCCTCGATATAGATGGGAGCTTTCTGCCGCACGGCCAGCGCCAACGCGTCGCTCGGGCGCGCGTCGAGGTCGATGAGGCGGTCGTGCTGGCGCAGCGTGAGCCGCGCGAAGAACGTCGCACCCTGCACGTCGTTGATGACCACGTGGTCGATCTGCGCGTCGAGGTTCGTCAGCGCGTCGAGGAACAGGTCGTGCGTCATCGGCCGCGAGAACCGCGCTTTTTCCAGCGCGATGCCCATTTGCGTCGCTTCGTTCACGCCCACCCAGATGGGGATGATGCGCGACTTTCCTTCTTGGACGATCTCCTCTACCGGTTGCAGCACGATGATGGACGGCGACGGCGCCGCCGAGACGATCAGCGTTTGAACGGTAACGGGAATCATCGGCACTCCTCCTCGGGTTTCTTGCGTCGCGTCGCGCGCGGCCGGCCTACCGATTATAGCGCTTCGGCAGGGTCGCCGGTCGCATCGCCGTGGCGTTTCGGTTTCAAGATACGGACGGTCGTGTTTTCACGCGAGCCTTCAGCAGCTGCTCCATGCTTCGGTACGCGGGCGATTTTGCTCCTTGAGCGTGATGAGGCAAAGAGGGATTGCCTTCGCATCTTCGCTTGCGAGGGGAACCATCCGGCTGCGGGGAAGCGTCTCGCCAAGCGGGGCGATGTTCACCATGAAGCACACCGCGTGCTTGACGTAGAACTGGCGCGGCGCGTCAAACGCGAGCGGTTCGACAATCGGCGATTTCAGCCCGTCTTCGCGGTACATGACCAAGATGGATTCGTTGAAATGGTCGAACGTGCGCGAAGATATCACGCGGTAGGGCTCCAGCTGTTCGAGGGATACGGCGTTTTGGCGGGCCAGAGGGTGATTCGCAGCCATGCAGATTCCTGCGGGAACTGTTCCCATGGGGAAGCAATCGAAGCCGGGGCGGTCGAGCGGCCCTATGGTGATGAGCGCATCGCATGACCCCGCGCGAAGGGCGTCAAGGCCGGCTTCTCCTGTTCCGATGGATGTTTCGGTTCGGGCGTTCAGGTGCTTGTCGAAGAACGCAGCCATATTAGCGCGGGCTTTCGCGTTGTTGCAGAACGCCGGTGCGACGAGGAACAGCCGGAGTTTGACGGGTTTTTCGTCACAGGACTCGCTTATCAGCTCCAACTCTCGAAACGACGAATCGACTTCGGCGGCCTTTTCCAGGAACGCCTCGCCGAGGGGCGTGAGTTCGATGCCTTGATGGCTGCGATCGAACAAGTTCTCTCCGAATTCGAATTCGAGGTCTGCCATCGACTTCGACACTGCCTGCACGGAAATGCCGTGCTCGCGAGCGGCCGAGGACAGGCTGCCGCGATTCGCGACGCTGACGAAGTACTTGATCTGTTTGATGTTCAATGAAGCGTTCCTCTTCCGATGCCAAGCTCGGTGCTTGGTCTTAGCGTACCATGCATCGGAATGCGCACCCGAGTGCACGGCTCTCGAGTTGGAAAAAACGCTGCCGTTACCGGATATTCAAAAACTGGTAAGAAATATTCAAAAAGTGCTTGACCGAACTTAGTGATTCGACGTATAGTGATCAGGCACTTTTTTTGGGCCCGTAGCTCAGTTGGTTAGAGCGCACGCCTGATAAGCGTGAGGTCGCTGGTTCAAATCCATTCGGGCCCACCATTTTTTGCAATAAACGCTCCACCGTGAGCCGAGTTAGCCGGTGGAGCGTTTATTAATTTCTAGACGCGGTTTTATGCAGTTCGCGACTAGCCAAAGAATGTGCAACTTGGGGCATTAGCTCAGCTGGGAGAGCGCGGGCTTTGCAAGCCTGAGGTCAGGGGTTCGATCCCCCTATGCTCCACCATACGTTATTCATCCGAACCCCCGCCGAGAGGCAGGGGTTCGTTGCTTCTGGTCATGATCGGTTGAGAGCCCTGCCGCGCGCGTTCAACTCTCAGATAACACTGTGCGTACCCGGTCGGAGAACTCCGTCGCCCGGTTCCGACTCGCGAACTTATGAGCTCGCTGTCGAAGGGACTTCTCTTTACCGAAGATGTTTCACGTGAAACATTTGTTCGTTTATCATGAGTCATTGTGACAAGTGTTTCACGTGAAACACAGCCTCCCGCGGTTTCGCGCTGCGCTCTTTTCCCACGTGCATTCTGTGAGCGCAAGCCGGAAACATCGCGATCGTGCAGGTGGCATGGTAGAATCCTGCTTCGGATACCAACCGCGAAACCGGCACATGGGGAGCTATGAATCGAACGGAAGCACTGCGCATTTTAGGACTGGACGATGATGCCACGCCCGAAGATGTGAAAACCGCCTACAAGGAAACGGTGCAGATCCTGCATCCCGACCGGTTCGCCAGCAACAAGAAGCTCCAAGATCGCGCGACTGAGCAGTTCAAGAACCTCCAAGAAGCATACGACTACCTGACCAGCGGAAAAGGCTCGCGCACCTCCGCTCGCGATCCGCGCGCCGCTGCCGAGCGCGCCCGCAGCTACACGTCGTCCAACCAGGTTGAGGCGCGCATGGCCGGCGTAGCCGCCGCACGCACGCAGCTGGTTAAGCAGCGCGATGTGGCGCTTGACGAGCGTCGTAACGGCATTGCCATGACCGCTATCGGCGGCATCGTGGCGCTGATAGCCGGCCGCCGGCCGTTCGGCCTGTTCGGTATCGTTGCCGCCATTGCAAGTGCCGCCGCTGTGTGGGGCATCGTGCAGGTCGTGTCGTCCCAGAGAACCATCGCCACGCTCAACGAACATATCGCCGAGCTCAACAAGGAAGAGCGCCGCCTCGCCGAGGAGTTGGACGACGTGTAGCCGCCGTACTTCGCCGGCGGTCGTCTCTCCTTATCGTCCCGATCGCCCGGCAGCGCCTGCCTTGTCGCCCGAAACGTGCGGAATTCAAGCGGAAAACGCACCTTTCGGGCGACAATCGTCCTCTGCGGGAGCGGTACCCGCCGCAGGCCCCATCGCAAGGATCATCGCCGCGCCGATTTAGGCATGGCTTGAATAGAAAGAAGAAGAAAGGCATGAAGCAAGAGAACATCCGCAACGTCGCCATTATCGCGCACGTTGACCACGGCAAGACCACCATCGTCGACCGCCTGCTGTACGCCAGCGGCGTGTTCCGCGAGAACCAGCAGGTTGACGAGCGCGTGCTGGACAGCAACGACCAGGAGCGCGAGCGCGGCATTACCATCCTGTCCAAGAACATCTCGGTCGTGTACAACGACGTGAAGATCAACGTCATCGACACGCCGGGCCACGCCGACTTCGGCGGCGAGGTGGAGCGCGTGCTGAACATGGCCGACGGCGCCCTGCTCATCGTGGACGCGTTCGAAGGCCCCATGCCGCAGACCCGTTTCGTGCTGCGCCACGCGCTTGAACAGGGCCTGCGCATCATCCTAGTGGTGAACAAGATCGACCGTCCGGGCGCGCGCCCCAACGAAGTGGTGGACGAGGTGTTCGACCTCATGGTGGAGCTCGAAGCATCCGACGCGCAGCTGGACTTCCCCGTCGTCTACGCCAGTGCCATGAACGGCTACGCCCGTTTCGCGCCCGACGACGACAACATGGACATGATCCCGCTGCTGGAAACCATCCTCAAGGAGATCCCGGCTCCCGACTGCGAGCCGAACGGCCCGGTGGCGCTGCAGATCTGCACCGTCGACCATTCCAGCTTCGTCGGCCGCATCGGCGTGGGGCGCCTGTTCTCCGGCACCATCCATAAAGGCGAGCCCTCGCTGGTCATCAAGAACGACGGCACGCGCTACAACACCAACATCAAGCAGGTGTTCACGTTCGAGGCGCTGGGCAAGAAGGAGCAGCAGGAGGTGCACGCCGGCGACATCGTGGCCGTGGTGGGCGTGGAAGACGCTGACATCGGCGACATGGTGACCAGTCGCGAGAACCCCGTGCGCTTCGATCCCATCCAAGTGGAAGAGCCCACGATGGCCATCGTGTTCGAGGCATCGTCCAGCCCGCTCGTCGGCCGCGAGGGCGACATCGTGGGAGCGCGCCAGCTCAAGGAGCGCCTGATGCGCGAGAAGGAGAGCAACATCTCCATGCGCATCGAGGAGCTTGAGGACAAGTCGGGCGTTGAGGTTGCCGGCCGCGGCCTGCTGCACCTGTCGGTTCTCATGGAGACGATGCGCCGCGAAGGATTCGAGTTCCAGGTAGGTCGCCCGCGCGTGCTCATCAAGAAGGACGAGTCCGGCCGCAAGCTGGAACCCATCGAGGAGGCCACGGTGGACGTGCCCAGCGAGTACGCAGGCAAGGCCATCGAGGTGTTCGGCAGCGCCGGCGGCGAGATGTCCGACATGTACCAGCGCGGCGACCAGACGCACCTCGTGTTCAAGATTCCGTCGCGCGGCACGATGGGATTGCGCACCCGTCTGCTGAACGTCACGCGTGGCGAAGCCACGATGTTCCATCATTTCTCCGAGTACGGCCCGTATCGCGGCGAGATGAACGGGCGCAAGAACGGCTCGATGATCTCCATGTCCACCGAGAAGAGCGTCGCGTACGCTCTGGATGCGCTGCAGGAGCGCGGCCGCCTGTTCGTGGGTCCCGGCCAGGAATGCTACGAAGGCATGATCGTGGGCGAGTCGTCGAAGGAAGGCGACATGGTGGTCAACATCGCCAAGTCGAAGCAGTTGGGCAACCAGCGTTCGTCGGGCGCCGACAAGGCTATCTCGCTCACGCCGCCCATCACGTTCACGCTGGAAGAGGCGTTGGAGTACATCGAGGATGACGAGCTGGTGGAAGTCACCCCGCAGAACATCCGCCTACGCAAGCGGATGCTGTCGGCCACCGATCGCAAGAAGGCTGCCAAGAAATAATCTATCACTATGTAAGAATGCGCCCTGATCAGGGCGCATTCTTACAAGAGGGAAATAAGGCTTCAGCTCGCGCGAACAGGCGGGTATATCCCTAAACCTGGCGTGGGGACTGTGAATCGATAATGGGTATATTGTGCAACGCAAGAACCCGTTTTATCGCGTGTGCGAGAATACAGCGCAGTACTTATCTCATGGGCGATCCAGTAGGCGGTGCGATGGCGAAGCCCATGTTCGAGGGAAGGGTCATATGAAGAAAACGTACATCATGAAGACCGTGTGCGCGGTCGGTTTGACGGCGGCATGCGCATGGGGTCTGGCCGGATGCTCGAGCGATGACAACGCTTCGTCGGGCACCGGCGGTGTGGCGGGCACGGTCAACGGTGTGGAAATCGCCGAAGACACCATCACCAACTACATCCAGGGCGTGCGCGAGCAGCTGGGTGCTGACGATGAAGATTCGTGGGGCACATGGCTTTCTCAGAACGATTACACCCCTGCTTCCGTGCGTGAAGAAGTGTTCAATTCCTACGCCCAGCGTGAGTTGCTGAAGGAAGGCGTCGAGGAGAAGGGCATCACCGTCGAGAGCTCCGAGATTGACGAGCAGATCGACAAGGTGAAGGCGAACTACGACACCGACGAGAAGTGGCAGGCCGCGCTCGATCAGGCGGGAATGACCGAAGATAGCTATCGCGCTGAAATAGAGCAGAAGCTCAAGGAGAACAAGCTGTACGCATCGTTCGCCTCCGACGAAGATCCCAGCGACGCTGACATGCTGCAGTACGCCCAGATGTACGCGACCGCGTACGACGGTTCCAAGCGTTCCTCTCATATCCTGTTCAATTCCGATGATGAAGCAACTGCTCAGGAAGTGCTCGACAAGCTCAACTCCGGCGAGCTTGACTTCGTCGATGCGGTGAAGGAATACTCGCAGGATCCGGGTTCTGTCGAGCGCGATGGCGATGTGGGTTGGAACAACCCCAGCAACCTGGCGAAAGAGTACAAGGACGGCCTCGAGCCGCTTGAGAAAGGCCAGTTGAGCGGTCTCGTTACCACACAGTTCGGCATCCATATCATCAAGTGCACCGATGTGTACAAGGCTCCTGAAGAAGTGACGAGCCTCGATCAGATCCCGGAAGAGTGGATATCCGTCATCGCTTCGTCGCTGAAGTCCACGAAGCAGCAGGAAGCCTACAAGAAGTGGCTTGACGAAACCACCGAGGCTGCCGACATCAAGATCAACGACATGCCTCAGGGTCTTCCCTATGATGTCGATATGTCCAAGTATCCTGCGCCGAACGCCGATAGCGGCGCAACCGACGGAACTCAGGAAGGTTCGAAGGACGGTGCCGAAGGCGGTGAGGCTGCCGACGGTGCTTCTGCCGACGGTACCGACGCTCCCGCTTCCGAGGATCAGGCCGCGACCGATGGCGCCGATTCCTCCGAGGGCAATGCCGATGCCGCCGCGGGCGACAACGCCTCCGAGCAGCCTGCGGAAGCCGCCTAAGCTTCGGGAAGGTTGGTTCATCTGAGTTCGACACGGCGGGCGTCCTTCGGGACCCCGCCGTTTCGTTTCTGGCGTGGCTGCGAGTTTGTTTGTTTGACGGCTCACCGGGTTGCTTGCCAGCCTCGGTTGCTTGTGGATCGCCCGTCCCGACCGGATGTTTCACGTGAAACATCCGCGGCCCCTTAGGAGAACCATGGATATCCAAACGCCTCCCTTCCTCGAACTGCACAACGCGGTCGTGCAGCGTGCGGGCGCGCCTATTCTGACGGTCGACTCGTTTCGACTGGAGGAAGGCGAGCATCTTGCGTTGCTGGGTCCGAACGGGTCGGGAAAATCTACGTTTGTAAAGCTGATCACGCGCGAGATGCTTCCCTTGCACCGGGAAGTGCCGCCGGTTCGGTTTCGCGGCAGCGAGCGTGCGACCCTTGCGGACGTGAAGCGGAGCTTGGGCGTCGTCTCGTCGACGATGCAGGATCAGATTTCCGTACATCTGCCTACGGTGGACGTGGTGGCCGGAGGGTTGTACGGAATGCTGGGCGTCCCGGCGCGGGTCGACGCCCAGCACTTGCACGAAGCCCGTGAGCGAGCTCGTGAGGTTATGGAGCTGCTGGGTGTTGACGAGTTGGCGGCACGCGACATCATGACGCTGTCCACCGGCCAGGCGCGACGAGTGCTCATAGCTCGTGCGCTCGTGCACGACCCCGAAGTTCTTGTGTTCGACGAGCCGTGCACCGGACTTGATCCCGAAGGTATGTATTACGTTCGGTCGAGTATGCGCACGCTTGCGAAAGCGGGAAAGGGAATCGTGCTGGTCACGCACTATCCCGAGGATATTATCCCCGAGATCAAGCGCGTCGTGCTATTGAAAAACGGTACGGTGTTCGCCGACGGGTCGAAAGGCCGGCTCTTGACGGATGGCGTGATGAGCGAGCTGTTCGACGTTCCTTTGCACGTGCAGCGCATGATCGCCGGACGTTCCACGGAGCCGGCCACGCATACTTCTCATTCCGCCGCATCCCCCACGACGTCTCCGCGATCAGCCGTACCGCATAGCACGCTTCCGCGATCCGTTGTTGACGCTGCGTCGACATCTTCTATACCCTGCGCGTCGAGTGCGAAATCCGCCTCGCCCTGTGTGCAAGCAGACGAAAATTTCGATGATGCTCGTGAAGAGGAATATTTCTCGCTTGTGAGTGCGTATTAGCTGTTGTATACTACGTAGCTGCTGCATGACCGCGCAACGCGCGAGCATGCTCGACCAATAAGCGGAGAGATGACCGAGCTGGCCGAAGGTGCACGATTGGAAATCGTGTGTGCTCCAAAAGAGTACCTAGGGTTCGAATCCCTATCTCTCCGCCAGATTACTCCCGCGCCCCCGAGGCGCGTTTCATACGGGGTTTTGCCCCGATCATACGCGGAAGGGTGGCAGAGCGGCTGAATGCGGCGGTCTCGAAAACCGTTTCACCGGCGACCCCGGTGACCAGGGTTCAAATCCCTGCCCTTCCGCCAGTTTCATCAAACAAGCGCCTTCGGGCGCTTTTTTGTTTGATAGGGGCGCCTTGATGGTAAACCGACTGAGTATTATTCTCGAATAATGCAAATAAGGTCATTCAACTGGAAAGATAATTATTCAGTGAATATTTGTGGGTAATCGACCTCTGGCGTGCGGCGAGTTCTATAGTTGCCCGAGAGAGACAGAAATAAGAGAGAAGGACCCTCCATGAACCAGGCATCCCAGACCCTCGCGCAGCTCAAGAAGGCCAGCAAGCTCGTCCGCCTCGCCTTTCACAAGAACGGCCCGAAAAGCTACAAGCGCGGCCAGGGCGCGCTGCTGAACGCGCTCGTCGACAACGACGGCACCACTCAGCGCGAGCTGGTGAAGATTCTCGGTCTCAACCGCAGCGAGCTCAAGGATATCGTGAAGAAGGCCGAGCGCAACGGCTACGTCACCATCGAGGACGCCGAAGGCGAGCGTACCTACGCCGTGAAGCTCACCGACGAGGGTCGCGAGGTCGCTCAAAAGCGCGTCGCCGCGAACGACAAGACGGCTGACGACATCATCGGATGCCTGTCTGAGGAGGAGATCGCCCAGCTGAACGCCATCACCGAGAAGCTCATCCTCTCGATGAAGGACAAGGGCATCAATGGCAAGAAGAAGGGTCGCAAAGCCCACGAGTGCTGCTGCCGCTAAATATCGCAGACGGGTTTAATCGCCGCGCATATGCGCCATCGTCCGAGCCCCCGGCTTCTCCCGAAGCCGGGGGCTCGTCCATGCAAGCCGCCCCAGCCTGCGAAGTCCACGCCTTCCGCAGCGCCCGCGCGGTTCTGACGGTCGGTAGCCGTCGCGCCGACATCGGCGCGGCTCAGCTCAGAGCTCGGCGGGGAGCGGTCGTGTCGGTTGCGGTTCAACGGCGGATCCCATCCCCCTGCGTTCCGTTCTGTCCGATGTTTCACGTGAAACATTTGTGCTGGCGAGCCGAACGCTACGGTCGAGAAGGTTTGGCACGGGTAGCAGCAATCGAAAGTCGCGTCAGCAGCAAATAGGGCGGCCCGTGCAAGTTTTTCGACTTCGTGGCATAAGCCATCATTCACGACCAGGGGTTTTGTCCTCGACGCTTCGCAACGCCCAGTCGCTCCTTCCCGATGCCGACGCAAAACGCCTGGTGAGAAAACCGGTGCTTGCAAACGGTTTGCCACGAAGTCGAAAAACTTGCAGAACCAGCCCGAAAACCAGCGCTGGCGAAACGTTTGCAGCCGCGTGACGCTCGATCTCGGCGCCGACGAAGTTGAGCGGACGCGCCTCTTGCGTCCCGCGTGCGCATCGTGCTTGCAGGTTCGCGCGGCCAAATTCTGCAGATACGCCGAAATAGCTTGGGGCGCGAGGCGAAGCTGCGGCTGCAAGCTCTACACTGGTTGGCAACGAAGTACCTCTTTTGAAAGGACAAGGCTATGGCCGATCGCGAAGTTGAGAGCTCTGACGTGGAAGTTCCCGAGATCCCCGAGATTCTGGAGAAAGTGCTCCTGTTCTCGCTCGATGAAGCCAAGGAAAAGATGACGCAGGGTTCCGACGTTGTGCCGTTCACGGCACTGGTGGTGAAGGAGAACCTGTTCATCGAGAACCATCCTGCCGACTCGGCCGAGGAATGCTTCAACCTGGCTCGTCATACGGTGGAGCATGCTCGCGGCGCCGCGGCGTACGCGCTGTGCTACGACGGCTACATCGAAATCGACGACGGCGTGAAGGACGCGCTCATCGCCGAGGGCGGCGTACCGGGCGAAGATACCGGCTACGCGGTGAGCTACCTCTACGAAATGGACGAAGAGGGCAACGTGACGTTCGAGGAAGAGCCTGCCTATGTGGGCGAGGCGCCGAACTTCATGATCGCGCTGAACGACGCCGATTCGTACGCCGAAGAGGATATCGACGAGAAGTACCTCGAAGAGGATGCGGTGGACGACGAGGAGTAGCCTCGCCCATCCGAACGAATGTTTCACGTGAAACATTCGCACAAACGCAAGTTTCTCCGAATCGGCCGCATCCTGCAAAGGTGCGGCCGATTCGCATGTGCGGCTTCTTCGGCCGCCAGGGACGCCGCCTCAGCTTTCGGGGACGCCGCCTCAGCTTTCGGGGACGCCGCTTCAGCTGTCGGGGGCGCTACCTCACCTGGCGGGGATGCTACCTCACCTGGTGGGGGCGCTGTCTCGGGTGTCGGGAGACCGCCGGCGTTTCGCGTCCGCGAAGCGCCAAATGGTTTCCACTGCGGCGAAAGCGCCGCCCGCTGCAGCTGCGCGTGCAGCTGCAGCGGGGTTTTCCACAACCCGCGACCATCCCATCGTCGCTTGTGTCGCAAGCTCCCCACCTGCGTCGTTGGTCTTCACCGCGCTGATTCAGATCGTCGACTCTCCCGCAGCGTTGGATTCGCGCTGGAAAAGATGGCAAACGGCGGGTAATCCGCGTTGGAAAACGTGGCAAGAAACGTGGAATCCGCGTGAGATCGGTGTGAGAAACGGGCAAGGTTGAGGAGGCTGCGCGCTGGATCTGCGCCATATAAACGTGAGATGAGCTTGGTATCATGTATGCAAGATGTTCGGCACGTTGCTGGAACATGGTAAGTATGGCGAAACCATGCTGAAACGATGATCGGGAAGATTGTGTTGGTCGTTTCGGCCCCTGTTTGCTAGAATAGTCGGGCTAATCCTGCCCCGGCAATCTTGCCTTCTCAGCACCGGGGCCGTAAAGACCAAAGGAGGTGAGCTGATGAAGGCTTATGAATTGCTGTTTTTTGTCGCTCCGTCTATCGACGAGGAAACCCGCGCAGCCGTTATGAAGCGTATCGACACCACGATCGCTGAGGGCAAAGGCACGGTTGACAACGTCGACAACTGGGGCAAGCGTAAACTCGCTTACGAGATCAACGGATTGACCGATGGTGACTACACTCTCATCGATTTCCACGCCGATCCCGCTGACGTTGCCGAACTCGATCGTGTTCTGCGCATCACCGACGCTGTGGAGCGCCACATGATCGTCAAGCGCACGGACCGCGACTAGGAGACGAGCGGGGACCTGGGCACCACCCAGCGTCCGGCATGAGAAGAGGTAGACACACATGAGCATCAACCGAGTTATCATCAGCGGAAACCTTACTCGCGATCCCGAGCTTCGCTCCACCGCGAGCGGGCTTCCCGTGCTGGGCTTCGGCGTGGCGGTCAACGACCGCCGCAAGAACCAGCAGACGGGCGAGTGGGAGGATTATCCGAACTTCATCGACTGCACGATGTTCGGCGCGCGCGCCGAAAGCCTCTCGCGCTACCTCGGCAAGGGCACCAAAGTGGCCATCGAGGGCAAGCTCCGCTGGAGCCAGTGGGAGCGCGAAGGCCAGAAGCGCAGCAAGATCGAAGTGATCGTCGACGAGCTTGAATTCATGTCGAGCCGTAACAGCGATTCGTCGTCGTACGGTGGCGGTATGGGCGGCGGTTATTCCGCTCCCGCAGCAGCCCCCGTGGTTGCCGCGCCGGTGGTTGATGCCTCTTCTTCGGTTTATGACGAAGATATCCCGTTTTAAGCGAAACGAAAGAGGTTAGAAATGTCCGATTACGCGAAGCAGCCGCGTCGCAAGTTCTGCCAGTTCTGCAAAGAGGACACGCAGTACATCGACTACAAAGACACGCAAATGCTGCGCAAGTACGTTACCGATCGCGGAAAGATCAAGCCGCGCCGCGTGACGGGTGCCTGCACCCAGCATCAGCGCGACATCGCGAACGCCGTGAAGCGCGCCCGCGAGATGGCTTTGATGCCCTACGCGGTGCCCGCCATCAGCGGTCGCGGCGACCGTCGCAGCCGCTAGGCGCAAGGAGGAACCATGAAAGTCATCCTGCTCCAAGAATTGAAGGGCAAGGGCGGTGAAGGCGACGTCGTGGACGTGGCCCCCGGTTTTGCCAACAACTACCTGCTCCCGCAGAAGGTTGCCATCCTCGCTACGAAGGGCAACCTGAAGCAGCTCGAGCAGCGCAAGCACAACATCGCCAAGCGCGAAGAGAACCGCCTTGCCGACGCCGGCAAGATCAAGGAAACGCTCGACGGCGCGCTCGTCAAGGTCGAAGCCAAGGTGGGCGAAGAGGGTCAGCTGTTCGGTTCCGTTACCGCTCAGATGATCGCCGATGCCATCAAGGCCGCGACGGACGTCGACGTCGATCGTCGCCGCATCGAGCTGGGCCACGCCATCAAGACGGCCGGCCAGCACGAGGTGACCATCTCGCTGTACCGCGACATCAAGACGACGGTGAAGCTGTTCGTCGGCGGCGCGGACGACGAGGTCGCTCCTGCCGAGGCCGAGGTTGTCGAGGAGACGATCGAGGAAGTCGTCGAGGCTCCCGCCGAGGAGACCGCCGAGGCCGCTGAATAGCAGCTCGGGAGGTATCCGAAGCATTTCGCGGCAGCGGCCGAACGGTCGCAGCCGTAGCGAGACCCCCTTCGCCCTTTACGGCGCGCGAAGGGGGTCTCTTCGTTTCGCAAGGACGGCACTGTTCTTTCCGGGATGTTTCATGTGAAACATCCCTCCGTGCGGCGGCGAACCGCCGAGGCTGTTGCGCGTGGAGCGTCGGTTGCTCTTCGATACGCGGCCGAGGCTTCCGGTAACAGTGGCCGACCCCGCGCGACAAGTGTTGTATCATAGGGACTCACGCTATTCGAGAGGGAGTTCGAGCATGTCTTCACCCGCGCCGTACAGCGCCGACTTCGCACCGGAAGAAACCACCGTATCGGATCGGCGAAAGATCGATCCGCAGAACATCGAGGCGGAGAAATCCGTCCTGGCCGCCTGCATGCTCAACCAGGAAGCTATCGAGGAAGTGGCTCCGAAGCTGGTCAAGGAGAACTTCTACCGCATCGCCCACCAGCGCATCTACGAGTCCATGATGGACCTGTACGTGCGCCACATCCCCATCGACCACATCTCGCTGGCCGACAACCTGAAGGCCATGGGTCAGCTGGAGGCCGTGGGCGGCAAAGCGTACCTCATCGAGCTGGCAGACAACACGTTCGCCCTCACCAACTGGCAGAACCACCTGGAAATCGTCAAGCGCACCTCCATCCTGCGCGACCTCATCCGCGCGTCGGGCGAGATCGAGGCGCTGGCCTATGACGCCCCCGACGATTTGGGCGTGGTGGTGGAAGAGGCCGAGAAAACACTGTTCCACGTCACCGAGAAGCGCGTGTCCTCGGCGTTCAAGCGCATGGACGTGCTGCTAACCGAGGCGTTCGAGGAGCTGACGAAGCTGGCCGAGCAGAAGGACGCCATGGCCGGCATCCCCAGCGGGTTCAAGGACGTGGACGACCTGTTCCACGGCTTCCGTGGCGGCGACCTGGTGATCCTCGCGGCCCGACCCGGCGTGGGCAAGACGTCGTTCGCACTGAACCTGGCCACGAACGCGGCCAAGGCTGGGGCAACCGTCACCTTTCTCTCGTTGGAGATGAGCGCGGCGCAGCTGGTGCAGCGTATCCTGTGCGCCGAAGCCCGCGTGAACCTGTCGCGCCTGCGCGCCGGCCAGGTGCAGGAGTCGGACTGGGGCGCCATTGCCGACGCGTCTAACACGCTGAGCAAGCTGGACATGTTCATCGACGACACGCCGTCGCTGTCCATCTTGGAGCTGCGCGCCAAGGCCCGCCGCGAGCTGCGCTCCGCCGAGAAGGGCATCATCATCGTCGACTACCTGCAGCTCATGTCGCCGCCGCAGTCGCGCAAAGACGGCAACCGCGCCGTCGAGGTCGGCGAGATCTCGCGAGGCCTGAAGGTGCTGGCGAAGGAGATGGACATGCCCGTCATCGCGCTGTCGCAGCTGTCCCGTGCGGTGGAGATGCGCGGCAAGAAGCGCCCGATGCTGTCCGACCTTCGCGAATCGGGCTCCATCGAGCAGGACGCCGACATCGTCATGTTCATCGACCGAAGCATGGACGAGATCGAGGCCGAGAGCGAAGACCGCCCCGACCTGGGCTCGGCCGAGCTGATCGTCGCGAAGCACCGTAACGGCCCCACGCGCGACATCCCGCTGGCCTTCAACGCCGAGTACACCCGCTTCATGGATTTCATCGACGATTCGCGCGTGGGCGGCTATATGTAAAGCCCCTGTTGAGCCGTTTCGCGGTACACTGGGCTCATGTCGAAACGCGTCACATTCATCCATGCATCGGACCTCCATCTGGGGGCGCCGTTCCGCGGGTTGCGCGCGCTTTCGTCCAAATGGGCGAACCGCCTGCTCAGCGCCATCCCGGAATCGTACGACCGCATGGTCGACGCGGCCATTGCCCGCGACGTGGACTTCGTGGTGGTGTCGGGCGACATATTCGACTCCGCGCGCCCCTCGTACGGCGACTATCTGCACTTCTTCGAAGGGTTGGAACGCCTAGGCGAGGCGGGCATTCCGGTGTACCTGATCACGGGCAACCACGATCCGTACACCTCGTGGCAGCACGACTTCTTCTCGCTGCCGCCCAACGCCACCATGCTGCCGGGCGACCGACCCGGCTTCGCGCTGGTGGAGCGCGACGGCCAACCGCTGTGCCTGATCGGCGGCCGCGGCTACTACAACCAAACGTGGCCGATGGACGAGTGCATCGCCGAAGGCGTCACGCGCGAAGCGGCCGAGCAGGCGCTAGCCGTCCAGCATCCGCACGCTGCGGAAGCCCCGTTCGCAGTGGGCCTGCTGCACACCGGCCTCAACCTCGATCCGGTGAAAGCCCCGGTAGACCCCGCCGTCCTCATGCACGCGGGCATGGACTACTGGGCGCTTGGGCACATCCACATGAAGTACGCCTACCCCTCTTTCGACGACCCGCGCCTCGTGTTCTCCGGCTGCATCCAAGGCCGCGACATCAAGGAGACGGGCGAGCGCGGCGTGTTCTGCGTCACGCTGCGGGAAGGCGCGAAAAACGAGCTGGAGTTCATCCCCACGGCAAGCGTCGTGTGGCAGCGGATGCACGTGGACGTGTCCGATTGCGCGAACCTGCCCGACATCACCGACAAGATCATGCGCGAGCTGTTCCGCGAGAACGGCAAGGCGCATTGCGAGGAGATGGTGGTGCGCATTGCGCTGGAGGGCGCGACCCCGATGCACGCCATGCTCGACCGCGCCGATGTGATCGCCGGCCTGCGCAAACACGTGAACGATGCGTATTCGGCATTCTTCTGCGACGCGTTGACGAACCTCACGGTGCCGCCGCGCGACAAGGAGGCGCTGCGCCGCGAAGGGCTGTTCCCTGCGGTGTTCCTGCAGGTGGCGGACGCGCAGCGGCGCAATCCCGACGAGGCCATCGCGTTTTTGCAGGATGAGTTCATCAAGAAGAACATCCAGCTGCCCAGCGCCTACACGCGCAATATCGATGCATTCGCCGAGGCGGCCGAGAACCTCGTGCTCGATTTGCTGGCCCAAGGGGACGAGCAATGAAGCGGTCCTATCTCGAGCATATCAAGATCGTCAGCTTCGGCGCGTTCTCAAACAAAGCGGTGGGTCCGTTCGCCCCGCACCTCAACGTGGTGTACGGGCCGAACGAAGCCGGCAAGACCACGCTCGCGTCGTTCGTGGGCGGCGTGCTGTTCGGCTGGGAAGAAGCGCGCGGCAGCCGCAACACCTACAAGCCTGCGAATGCGGAGCGATCTGGATCGCTGTTCTTCGCCCAGCGCGACGCGTCCTCCGGCGTTTCGTCCGCGCCGTCGGATGCGCCCGCCCTCGCCGCCCCGGACGGGCGCGTCGCCGCCGTCGAAGCCGACGGTTCCCTCGCGGCGTCAGCTGCGCCGCTTCCCACGCCTGAACCCTCTCGCGCGCCCGAGCTCGAGCTCTCGCGCGTGCGCAACAGCGACGGCTTGCAAGGCGACGCATCCCTCGTGGCCGACATCGACAAAGAGACATTTCAGACGATGTTCTCCCTGACCAGCGACGAGCTGCGGACGCTGCGCAACACCACCGACGTTACGGCTAAGCTGCTCACCGCCGGTTCGGGAACGGGCGCTTCGCCCGCTCACGCGCTGGCCACCGTGCAGGAAAAGCTGGCTGAGTACACTTCGCGCGCCGCCGGCGTCGAGCACTCCATCGCCAACCTCACGACGCAGGAGAACGAGCTGCGCGCCAAGATGACGGCCGCCGCCGAGGAGGCCGAGCGCTTCAAGCGGCAGGATAAGGAGTTCCGCGAGCTGGAACCCCAGCGCAACGAGCTTCTGGCGCGCCTCGATGCTCTGAACACGTCTATCGAGACGCTGACCGTCCAACGCTCGAACATCGAGAAGCTGGATCACGAGATAGACTCGCTGACCGACCAGGTAGCGTCGCTGTGCGACGAGGAGGACGTGCTGGTCACAACCCATTGCGCCGCCGACCGCAGCGTGTCTGAGCTGGTTGAGCTGCCAGCGTCGGAAGAGCGCGCCCTGCGCGACCAGATCGACTCGCTGGCGGTCGACGAGGCGAAATGCGAGCACGCCGTCGATCTGGCGCAGGACAACTTCGCAACGTCGAAGGCCGCTTACGAGGCGCTGCTGGAAACCGACGACGAACGCGCCCAACGCGAACGCGCTCGCCGCCAGCGCAGCGTGCAGGTGGGGCTGTCCATCGCGCTGCCGCTCATGTTCGTGTGCACGGGCTTGCCCCTGTTCATTCACGGCCGCGAGATCACCAGCTTGTCGTTCACGGCGCTCGGCATCGGTCTGGTGGTGTTCGCCATCATGCTGGCGCTGGCCGCGATGGTGATGCTGTTTCGCCCCAACAAGGAAGAGGACGCGAAGGAAGCGCGCAAGCAGGACGCCCAGTGGGTGATGCTGCAAGACAAGAAGAAGCTGGAAGCGTGCCTGGAAAGCCAGGCAGCGTTCAGGAACCGCGCCCGTGCCCAGCTGGACGCCGCGGGCTTGGCCGAGGCGCAGGGATCGCTGCGCCGATCGCGTACGCTGCTGGACGAGGCGAAGGACGCGCGCGCCGAGAACAACCTGTTCCAGCAGCGGTTGCAGGCGCTCGTGTCGCGCCGCAGCGCGCTGGAGGAGAGCCTGGCCAGCGCGAAGCGCCAACGCCGCCGCCTGTACGAGCGAATCGACCTGCGCGCCGAGCGCACCCTCGACGCCGTCGACGAGGCTATCGCGCAGAAGTCGCAGCAGCGCATGGGGCTCATGGAGGCCAGCGAAGGCCTCAACCGCCGTTACGGCGAGCTCAAGCAGGAGCTTTCCCATGCCCAGCACCTGCGCGACTTCGACGAGTACAAGCTGCTGTACCAGCAGATCCGCACGCGCCAGGACGAGAGCGCGCAGGACTACGCGCGCCTGCTGCTGGCGCGCCGCATGCTGGAAAGCGCCATCGCCACTTGGGAGAGCAAGAGCCAGCCGGAGGTGTATCGTCAGGCCAGCCGCCTGTTGTCGTTGATGACGGACGGCCGCTGGACGAAGGTGAGCCTCACCGCCGAGGGCCGCTTGCAGGTGACCGACGCGGTGAAGACCACGCGCGATCCCGGCCATCTGTCGCTGGGCACGTGCCAGCAGCTGTACCTCGCGCTGCGCATCGCCCTGCTGATGACCGCCGACAACGTGGGTCGCGCCGTGCCCATCCTGGCCGACGACATCCTCGTGAACTTCGACACGTCCCGACGTGCGGGCGCCGCCCGCGCGTTGGCCGAGCTCGCCCGTATGCGCCAGGTGATCCTGTTCACCTGCCATGAGGAAGTGGTGGAGGCGTTGCGGGAGGCGGACCCGACCTTGAACGAGGTCGAACTGTAGTCTGCACGCGCCTGGATTGCGTTCTCCTTGCGCGCAACCTGTTCTCGCCTGGATTCTTCTCTCGTTGCTTCCTGTTCTCTTCCCCGTCCGACTCGAGCGCTTTTCAATTTGTCGAGAGTTCACTCCCGGCGCAGCCGCTATTGTCGCGCCCGTCGAGATGTTTCACGTGAAACATCCCGGGCGCTTTGGGATGCGGGGGGGGGTCGGCTTTTCCAATTTGCCGTGTTTGCAGAGCTTCGCGCAAAACGACTCGGAGTTTTCGCTGTTCTTCGAGCACCGTAGGAGGGGCGCGGAAACTCGCCGGTTGCGTTAGTCGGTTTTGCTGGAAGTCCCGTCTCTCTTCTCCGCTTCCTCAGCTTGTGCGATGAGCTCGCTCAATGGGACGCCCAGCCCTTCGGATATGCGATACATGACATCCAAGGTCGGATTTGCGTCTCCGGATTCGATCCTCCTCAGCGTGAGTCGGTTGATGCCCACCATAAGGGACAGGCGTTCTTTCGTGAGGTTGCACACCGCGCGCTGCATCCTCACCGCTTCGCCGAATCCTGATTTGTACTTCTCATTCATGAGGACAGGGTATTGCGATCTCTTTCCCAAAACGGTTACTATAGTTATCGTTTTGGATACTTTTATAACCATTTTGGTTAGAAAAGTAAGGAAACGCTGAGCGGCTGACGTTTTCGCCGTCGGCTGGCGCATGGGGGGGGGTGCCGTCTTCGTCGCCGGAAAGGGGGACGGGTGAATCTGAGATCGTTCTGCTCGCGTGCAGGTCTGGGTTATCAAGAGTTGATCGTTGACGACTCCTTGATCAACAAAGTGTACGAGATAACGTTTTCGCCAGCAGCGCGGTCCTCCACGTTGGGTATACCCGACGGCTGTGTCGACGTGCAATTCTTGGGAAGCGGTGCGCAAGAGGAGTGTTTCGTTGCAGGAAGCCTTCTCAAAGGCCATAGAAGCGATTCTTCTTGTTATGAGCGTTGTTTTGGTATTAAGTTCATGCCGGGACCCAAATGTTGTTTCTCTAAGCTCGATGCACAGGCGCTATTTAATCGAAGAATCGAAGCGTCGGCGTATGTGGATATCGATGTTCTAAGGGATATCGTTCATCTCTCGCTGCCTTTTGAGGAGCGCGCTCGGTTGGCGGCGTCTCATTTCGCCGCAAGCAGTCACTCGGAGCTTTTCTGCGAGTCGGACTCACTGGTATCTTTTATAACGAAGGTCATCTTGGACAGGGTTGGGGTGGTGCGTGTGGAAGACGTGGTCGAGCGCACGGGTTACAGTCATACCTATGTTTCCAAGAGGTTCAAAGAAGCGGTTGGCTGCACCATGAAGACGTACGCCAGCATCATTCGCACTCAGAATGCCATCAGGTTTCTCTCTGACAGTCGATATAGGGGTGTGACCGGACTCGATATCGGGACCGGTTTGGGGTATTACGATCAATCGCATTTCGATCGGGAATTTAAAAAGTACACGACGCTCGTCCCTGGCGATATTCGTGCCGGCCGCTCGACGGTTTTGTTTCATTGACCTTCGACAGCTTTTTAATGGCGAGTGTGAAAATATACAAGCTTTCGGTTGCCGATTTGTAAAGAATGAGTGCGCACGCGAACCGAATCCGCGTTTCCGATCCCGAGGGGCCCTGATCGGGGAGGCGAGGCGGTTCGTGTTCCGCATCGTCTTTATAAGGAGGTTTTCATGACACCGGAAATGTGGGGGATTTTCCTGCAGATCGTCATCCTGCTCGCGTTCGGTTACTTTTTCACGAAGAAGAAGATTCTCACGTCGGACATCAAGAACGGTCTTTCCACTCTGTTGTTGAAATTGGTTCTACCCATCAGCATCTTGGGTTCGTCACAGATCGCCTATGATGCCTCTACCCTCAGCGGTTTCGGTATCACTCTGGTCATATCGTTCGTATTCTACTTTGTGTTCCTGTTTATTTTGCGTATGGTGGCAAAGAGGCTTCCTTTGAAGGACAACGCCGACCGTGTTTTCCCGTTGCTGTGTGTGTTCGGAAACGTTGGTTTCATCGGGATTCCCTTGTCCACGCAATTCTTCGGGCCTACAGGTTTGATGTACGCCTTCTCGCTTAATGCGGCTTTTAACATCGCCCTGTTTAGCTACGGTTTGATGATCCTGTCGGGCGAGAGCAAGGTAAGCGTGAAGTCGGTCCTAACCGACCCGTGCTTGATCTGCACGGTGGTCATGCTGGCGTTGTACGTCGCTCCCTTCCGTTTTCCTTCCTTCGTCGGCACCGCTTTTACTATGACCGGCAACATGATGACTCCGCTGGCTATGCTCATTATTGGTCACGAGATCGCCAACATGAAGGTGCTTGATTTGATAAAAGACGGCTGGGCGTACGTCGTCTCCCTCCTGCGTTTGCTGGTAATTCCTACTATCGTGTGCGTTATCTTCATGTTCCTGCCTGTGGATCACGAGGTTTTGAAGGTTCTCGTTTTTCTTTTGGCTATGCCGTGCGGAACTTTGAACGTGATCCTGTCGCAGCAGTATGGAACTAACCCCCAGTTCGCTTCGCGTGCCACAACGCAGACCATGATCCTGTTCTTGATTACCGTTCCCATCATGCTCGTCATCATCAATACCTTGTTGTAAGCGTGCACCGTCCAGTTCGACAGCGCATGAAAACGAAGCTAGGATAGGAGTTGAGCTATGAAGATCGATCGCGTGTATTACAACGGCGTCATTCGAACCATGGTGTCCGAAGGTGATACAGTGGAGGCGCTGGCCGTTCATAACGGAACCATTGTGGCCGCCGGTACGAGCAAGGAGATGCGTGCAATTGACGCGTGCGAGTACGTTGACCTGCAGGGAAGAAGCGTGCTTCCCGGTTTCGCTGACACCCATATGCACCTATTCCATGATTGCATGGGCCGTATTACGCCGAACCTAAGCGGGTGCCATAGCATTCCAGAAATCTTGAGCCTTCTCGAACAGCGAAAGGAAAGCATCAAACCTGGTCAGTGGCTTACTGCCGAGAACATGCACCTCGAGTTCTTGAAAGAGGGGCGTTTTCCGAACTGTGATGAGCTCGACAGCGTTTCTTCTGAAATTCCTATTTGCATCGGCAGTTTCTGCCACCATGTTCATGTGTTGAACTCTGCGGCACTGGCGCTAGCGGGTATCGATGCGTCTTTTCAGCCGATGGTGGCTGATCATGTGGGCCGATTCGATGACGGTCGTCCGGACGGCGTCGTACGCGAAGTGGTGTATCCCGAGCATGTTGATCCTGTCATACCCCGCATGAGCTTGCAGGAATGCGTCGATGCGGTTCACGAGCATTTGCAGTATTGCTCTTCACTTGGACTTACCCAGCTCGAGGTGAATCAGGAGGACGGACCCTTCGGTGCCCGTCTTTATACCGAGATGCGTCGTCAGAAGGGGCTGCCTTGCCACCTTACGCTGAATTGGTATCCCGAGTATCCCAATGTCCGCGGTTTGGTGACGGGATTCGGAGATGATGATTTGAAACTAGGCGCCATCAAGATGCTTACCGACGGCGGCATCGGATCGGCCGGTGCGCTCATGCTCGAGGATTACGAGAATCCGGTAGGGACTCGAGGCGAGTGCAACTACACGCAGGAAGAGTTGGACGAGCTGGTGAAAACCGCCTACGACGCTGGTCATGACGTTTCGATTCATGCTATCGGCGACGCGGCGAACGATATGGTGCTCACTGCGTTCGAGCGCGCCTACGATCCTGCAGTGGGCGACGCGCGCCGCTTCTACTTCGTTCATGCCACGTTGGTGTCCAACACTTTCATCGAGCGTGCGGCCAAGATTCCCTGTGTAATAGCCATCCAGCCGGTGTGGCTTGAGAACTTCGTGAATTTCGGCGAGCTGCGCTTGGGTAAGGAACGCGCGAACCGTCTGTTCCAGATCAAGGACATGATGGATGCCGGACTCATCGTGGCTGGCGGAACCGATGCGCCGGTGTGCACAGTGAATCCCTTCTACGGCGTCGAATGTGCGGTCACCCGCCAGGCCGTCGGTCGCGACGACGTGACTCTCGGTGCTGATCAGGCGATCTCTGTGTACCAGGCGGTGGAGATGGTGACGAAGAACGCCGCCTACTGGTGCAGCGAGGAGCATCGCAAGGGCACGCTTGAGGTGGGCAAGCTGGCCGACTTTATCGTGCTCGATCGCGACATCTTCGCTATCGATCCGAAACTGATCCATGAGACGCAGGTGCAGTTGACCGTGTTGAACGGCGACGTGGTGTTCGAGCGCGCGTAGCGCAATCTATTCGAGGGTGCGGAAGGAGCGGAGAAGATGAGACGGCCGAGGGCGGTGCGGCATCATGAGATGCCGAGCCTTGCGACGATCGACGGAGGGGGCGTGACCTCCGCCCTCGGCTTCACGGCTTCGGGCGTGCGTGCGGGCTTCTACGAGGGTGACGACCGCCTCGATTGCGCGCTGGTGTCAGCTGACATACCTTGCCCCTGCGCGGCGCTGTTCACGCACAACGCGTTCAGCGCCGCGCCCGTGGACGTGTCGCGGGACCATCTTCGCCGCGTTTCGTTCGGCTTCGTGCGCGCCGTGCTGATCAATTCGGGCAACGCCAACGCGCTGACCGGCGAGAACGGCCTCGAGGTGGCGCGGCGCTCGGCAAGCCTCGCGGCGGGCGAGCTGGGCTGCCGGGAGGACGAGGTGCTGGTGGCTTCCACGGGAATCATGGGCTCGCGCCCTCCCGTCGAGCCGTTCGAGCGCGGCGTTCCGCTTGCGTGCAGGCGGGCGTCGCGCGACGGCGCACGCGCGAATCGACGGCGCGATGGAAGGTGATTTCGATGACGGTCGAAATGGTGGAGATTTTCCTTCAGATTCTGATCCTATTGGCGTTCGGCTTCTTGTTCTCCAAGCGCGACATCATCACGGACTCGATGAAGAACGGCTTGTCGACCCTGCTCTTGAAGGCCGTGTTGCCGTTGGTCATCCTGTCGTCATCCCAGGTTGCTTTCGATGGATCGGTGCTGCAGGGGTTCGTGGTCACCATGGCGGTGTCGTTGGTCTTCTACGTGGTGGTTGTCGGCGGCCTGGGGCTTGTCCGGAAGCGCATTCCCATCCCCGACGGCGGCAACCGCATCTTCGTGCTTTTGTGCGCATACGGCAACGACGGGTTCATCGGCATTCCGTTGGCCATGCAGTTTTTCGGCTCGGCCGGCATGTTGTACGCCATCGCGGCGAACATCGTGTTCAACATCACCCTTTTCAGCTTCGGCATCGCGGTTTTGCAGGACAAGGCGAAGCCCGATATCAAGGGCATTCTGCTGAACCCTTGTCTGATCTGCACCGTCGTCGCGCTCGTGCTGTACGCGCTTCCGTTCAGGTTCCCGACCCCCATCACGGACGCGTTCAATATGGCCGGTTCTATGATGACGCCGCTGGCCATGTTCATAATCGGCTACGAAATGTCGCGCATGAAGCTGTCGGATGTGGTGAGAGACAAATGGGCTTACATCGTTTCCTTTATGCGCCTCCTGGCCTTGCCCGCTCTGGCTGCGGTCGTCCTCTCGTTCGTGCCCGGGATCGACCCGCTGGTGGCTTCGGTCAGCGTCTTCCTGCTTGCTATGCCGTGCGGCACGCTCAACGTCATTCTGTCCCAGCAATACGGCGCGAACCCGAAGTTCGCCGCCCGGGCCACGACGCAAAGCATGTTCCTGTTCCTGCTCACCGTGCCGCTTATCCTGATCCTGGTGAAGGTGCTGTTCTGACTGATGGGGCGGCTCTTCCCGCGCGCCGAGCCTTCTATCGGCTCGAATTGTTTCACGTGAAACATTCGAGGCCCGACGCGGATTGTTTCCCGTGACACAATCCGGGCGCGACACGAGATGCTCTTCGTGGGACATTCGAGGTTGCGATGTGGGATGTTTCATGTGAAAAATCCCGGATGCCGCGCAGGCTCTTTCTGCGATGGGCGCAGCATGCGATGCCCTGGGCGAGCCGTGCCGATACCGGTTTTCCGACCGCTTGCGACCGCGTTGCCCGATCCCTTCCTCTGCCTGCCGCGATCGGTGGGCCCTCTGCGTGAACGCCTCACCCGTTGCCGTTGTGCGCCTTTGGCGTCGGCACCCTCCCCGCCGTTCGGCGATCGAACCCCCCGGAACTCATGTGGAGACCTCGAAAAGAACATGTGCAAACTCCATTTGCCTTCCAGATTGATATACTGTAATTCTGTGGTTCGAACACCGAAAGGAAAAACAGACATGCCGAGCACGGTTCTGATTGGCGCCCAGTGGGGCGACGAAGGCAAGGGCAAAGTCACCGACCTGATCGCGCGCGAATACGATTACGTGGTTCGCTACCAGGGCGGCAACAACGCGGGTCACACGGTCATCCACGGCGACAAGAAGCTCGCGCTGCACCTCATGCCCTCCGGCGTCATGTACGAGCATGCGGTTCCGGTCATCGGCAACGGCGTGGTCGTTGATCCCGGCGTGCTCATCAAGGAGATGGCCATGCTGGAAGCCGAAGGCATCTCCTGCAAGAACCTCAAGATCTCGTGCGACGCGCATGTGATCATGCCGTACCACAAGGATTTCGACGGCGCCGACGAGAAGCGCCTGGGCGAGAACAAGATCGGCACCACGAAGCGCGGCATCGGCCCCTGCTACCAGGACAAAGTGGCCCGAAAGGGCATTCGCATCCAGGACCTGCTGGACGAGAAGATCTTCCGTCTCAAGTTGGAAGCGGTGCTTTCGCAGAAGAACCCCATCCTCGAGAAGATCTACGGCCTGCACACCTACACGGTGGAGGAGATCTGCGAGGAGTACCTGCCCTATGCGCGCATCCTCAAGCCGTACATGGCCGAAACGGCCCAGCTGCTGAACGAGGCCGTGCGCGCCGGTAAGTCCATCCTGTTCGAGGGCGCGCAGGGCACGCTGCTCGACATCGACCACGGCACGTACCCCTACGTCACGTCCTCGTCGTGCTGCGCCGGCGGCGCCGCCACGGGCACGGGCGTGGGCCCCACGGTCATCGATCGCGTACTGGGCATCCAGAAGGCCTACGTCACGCGCGTGGGCGAAGGCCCCTTCCCCACGGAGCAGCGCTTCCCCGAGGATGGCGGCGAAGGCGAGGAGGCCGAGGTCGGAGAGCTGCTGTGCAAGGTGGGCCACGAGTTCGGCGTGACCACGGGGCGCAAGCGCCGCTGCGGCTGGTTCGACGCGGTCATCGCGCGCTACGCGGCCGAGGTCAACGGCCTCACCGACGTGGCTCTGACGAAGCTCGACGTGCTGTCGGCCTTCGACACCATCAAGGTGTGCACGGCCTACGAGTGCGAGGGCAAGGTGTACGATTACTTCCCCATGCAGCAGAGCGTGCTGTTCCACGCGAAGCCCGTGTACGAGGAGCTTCCCGGTTGGAAGGGCGTTGACATCACCGAGTGCCGCACGTTCGAGGAGCTTCCCGAGAACGCCCAGCGTTACGTGGAGTACCTGGAGAAGATCACCGGCGTGCCGGTCAGCATCATCGCTGTCGGCCCCGATCGCGACCAGACCATCATGCGAGGCTGGGATCGGTAATGTTCCGCCGTTCTGTCGAACGGCGGAACGACTCGACGCTGCGAAGCGCCGATGCCCCCGATCTCGCGGCGATGCCGACGGCTCGCGTACCGAAGTATCCCCTACGGGGACTTCCTTCGGGGCGCGCTTCGCCCTCGCCATCCCCACGATCTCGGGCACCTCGGCGCTTTTCGCTGACGTATGAGTTCGACCTATAAAGCGACGAAACGTTTCACGTGAAACACTTCGTCGCAATGACGTGCGACATGGGAACAAATGTTTCACGTGAAACAGTGGCAACACCAGCAGCACTGAAGCGCTTTTGCACGACGTAAGTAGTTTGAGGGTTTGAAAGGACCTGACATGAACATCTTGGTATTGGGTGGCGGCGGTCGCGAACATGCCATCGCGTGGGCGCTGGCGAAATCCCCGCGTACCGACAGCCTGTACGTGGCGCCGGGCAACGGCGGCACGGACGGCATCGCCCAAAACGTACCCGACCTGAACCCCGAGGACGGCCAGGCCGTGCTGGCGTTCGTTCGCGAGAACGCCATCGACTTCGTGGTCATCGGACCCGAGGCTCCGTTGGTTGCGGGTGTTGCCGACGTGCTGCGCGCCGCGGGGGTTCCCACGTTCGGACCGGACGCCCAGGGTGCCCAGCTGGAAGGCAGCAAGACGTTCAGCAAGAAATTCATGGACGCCAACGACATCCCCACCGCTCGCTACGCCAGCTTCACCGACCTCGAGCCTGCGCTTGCCTACGTGCGCGAGCTGGGCGCGCCCATCGTGGTGAAGGCCGACGGCCTGGCCGCTGGCAAGGGCGTCGTGGTAGCCGACGAACTTGAGGACGCGGAAGACGCCGTGCGCTCCTGCTTCGACGGCGCATTCGGCGACTCGGGCAAAACCGTGCTCATCGAGGAGTGCCTGACCGGCCCCGAGTGCTCAATGCTGGCGTTCGTCAGCGACGGCAAGGCGCACTGTATGGCCACCGCCCAGGACCACAAGCGCGCGTTCGACGGCGATCGCGGTCCGAACACGGGCGGCATGGGCGCGTACTCGCCGGTGCCCATCGTGACGCCGGACGAGCTGGCGGCCATGCACGACATCATGGAGCGCGCAGCGGTTGCCACCGCGCGCGAGTTCGACAACGATTACCGCGGCGTGCTGTACGGCGGCTTCATGCTGACGCCCGAAGGTCCGAAGATCATCGAGTTCAACGCTCGCTTCGGCGACCCTGAGACGCAGGTGGTACTGCCGCGTCTCGAGTCCGACCTGGCGGATATCATGCTGGCCGTGGCCGAAGGACGCCCCGACGACATCGACCTGCGCTGGTCCGAGCAGTGGGCCGTGTGCGTGGTGCTGGCCAGCGAAGGCTATCCCGGATCGTACGAGAAGGGCAAGGTCATCCTCGGAATCGACGAGGCCGAGCAGATCGAGGGCGTCACGGTGTTCCATGCCGGCACCGCCAAGAATTTCGACGACGAGCTGGTCACTGCGGGCGGCCGCGTGCTGAACGTGGTGGCGCTGGGCGACTCGTTCGACGACGCGCGCGAGAAGGCGTACGAAGCGTGCGATCTTATCAACTTCGAAGGCAAGCAGTACCGCAGCGACATCGGCAAACGCGCTGCGGCCGGTCGTGCCGCTTGGGAGAACTAAATGCTTTCAGAACGCTTGCTCACGTCCGTTGTTCGCGAATGCACGAAGAATTACCTGCGCCTCGAACCGACGCAAGAGCGACGCGTGCCCGGGCCGAAGCCCGGCCAGAAGTACATGCTGTACATGCACGTGCCGTTCTGCGAGCGGCTGTGCCCCTATTGCTCGTTCAACCGCTTCCCGTTCGCGGAGGATCGCGCGCGGCCCTACTTCGCCAACATGCGCAAGGAAATGCTCATGTTGAAGGACCTCGGCTACGACTTCGAAAGTCTGTACGTGGGCGGCGGCACGCCCACCATCATGATCGACGAGCTGTGCGACACCATCGATCTGGCGCGCGAGACGTTCAGCATCGGCGAGGTGTCCAGCGAGACGAACCCGAACCACCTGATTCCCAGCTACCTGGACAAGCTGCAGGGTCGCGTGCAGCGTTTGAGCGTTGGCGTGCAGAGCTTCGACAACGACCTGCTGAAGCAGATGGATCGCTACGACAAGTACGGCAGCGGCGAGGAGATCCTCGAGCGCATCGGCGAGGCCAGCCCCTACTTCACGTCGCTCAACGTGGACATGATCTTCAACTTCCCGGCGCAGACCGAGGACGTGCTGTTCAGCGACATCGAGCGCGTGGTGGAAAGCGGCACGAGCCAGACCACGTTCTACCCGCTGATGGCCAGCCCCAGCGTGGCGCGCTCGCTGGCGCGCACCGTGGGCAAGGTTGATTACGCGCGCGAGCAGCGCTTCTACGAGATCATCTCCGAAGTGCTGGCCGGCGGCGAGAACCCGCTGTTCGAGCACGGCAGCGCCTGGACGTTCAACAAGCGCGGCACGGGCGCGGCGGGCGAGGACGCGATGATCGACGAGTACGTGGTGGATTACGAGGAATACCCCGCCATCGGCAGCGGCGGCATCACGTATTTGGGCAACAACCTGTACGTGAACACGTTCTCGGTGAACGACTACAACGACGCCATCGAGCACGACCGCATGTCGTTGATGGGCAAGGCCACGTTCAGCAAGCACGACCAGATGCGCTACCGCTTCATGATGCAGCTGTTCGGATTGCGCCTGGACAAGCGCCAGTTCAAGAAGGACTTCGGCGTGTCTGTGGAGCGCGGTCTGCCGGTGGAGATGGCGTTCATGAAGGCCTCGGGCGCGTTCGACCGCGACAACGCCGACGAGCTGACGCTTACGCCGAAGGGCCGCTACCTCATGGTGGTGATGATGCGCCAGTTCTTCATCGGCGTGAACAACCTGCGCGATCAGGCGCGCGCCGCCCTGGTGGGTGAGGAACGCGAGCTTATCTTCGGCGACGGCAAATAACCGTCTGTCCGCATCCGCTCGAACACCGAAACGCCCGCGCATCTGCCGCGGGCGTTTTTCGTGTGTGCCGAGCCGCGTCCGGCAACGTGTTCCGGCTCGACTGCAGGTTCGGGTGTCCGACTGTTTCACGTGGAACGCGCTTGTTTCCGTGTTCTGCGGAGTATCCAACGTAGACGTTTTCATTGGCGGGCGCGCGTTTCGGCATTCCTCGGCAATGTACGTGCTATGATACAAAACCACAACGAGGGACGTTCTATTGCCTGATAGGAGGAGGAAACGGCATAGACATGGCCAAGAGGGGACGGCATACGGAGGGCTTTACGCTCGCCGAACTTCTGATGAGCGTTGCCATCGTACTCATTCTTGCTGCTATCGCCTTTCCTTCCATCGTGTCGGCGCAGAACAACATGCGCATGTTGGAGCTGAACAACGCCGCCCAATCCATCGCGAACGCCGCCCAAGCCCAGATGACGGCCAAGAAAGTATCGGGCACGTGGGTGGATGCCGTGAAGGACGGCGATTCGTATCGCGCCTGCTTCCCCGCCGCGCGCTCGGCGGATGTTTCACGTGAAACATTCGAGGGCTCGTCCCGCTCACAGGGCGAAACGGAACATGTTTCACGTGAAACACTCGGGTCCGACGAGGTTGCTCCTCCCTCCGCTTCTGCTGCGGAGTCTTCCAAACGTTACATGACGGCGGACACCGCCCGCGAGCAGGGTATCGTCCCGGCGCTCGCCGTGGAGGAGGCTGTGCGCGACGCCGACTATATCATCGAGTTCGATGCCGACACGGCGCAGGTGACCGGCGTGTTCTACGCCGACGGAAGGTCCGGCTTCTTCGGATCGACCCCTGCCTCCACGAACGCCGCGAAGACGTATTACGAAACCGAGGACGCCTCCACCGATCAGGCGGCGCGCATGGGCCACGACCCCATGATCGGCTACTATGGCGGCACCCCTGCCGGCGCCACGCCCGAGAAAGCGCTCGCGAATCCGGTGATCTGGGTGGACGAAGCAACGGGCTGTCTGATGGTGCAGGACCCCAACATTGCCGCGGACGGAAGCGCGGGCTCCACCACCTCCACGGTGGCTATCGAGAACACCGGCAAGAACGTGGCGTTCTCGATCTCCGGCTTGAGCAACGGAACGACCATGGTGTCGTTGTCCACGGCCGATGACGGTTCGGAGTCGGTTGGCTTCACCAACTTCGCCGCAGCCATCAAGCAGCAGACGCGCGACAACGCGAACGTGAAGGGCAATGTGTGGGCCATCGACCTCAACGCACTTTCGCAGCTGGTGGCGAAGGGGAATGACGGCAAGCCGACGGCGGATGACTCGCAGAAAGCGAAGCTCAAGCAGGTGTTCGACGCGTGTGTGGCGGGCGACGCCCTGACCGTGTCGGTGGAGACGAAGGACGCCTCGCGCAGCTGCGTGCCGGGCACGGCTGCCGCCCATGTGGAGTGGCCGAGCCCTGCGGGCAAGCTGACGATGCTGATAACCAACCCGTACTCCGCCGTCGTGGCCGGCGAGAAGAACGAAGCTTACATCGAGCCGCAGGTGCGGTCGGCGGTCGCGGACAGCGCGCATCCTTCCATTGGGGCGGGCTCCGGCAACGGCGACGGCGTGGTGAAGGACGGGCTGACGGTCACTCCCTTCTTCGAGGACAAGGAGAACCACTTCCGTACTTCCCCCGTGAACGCGCAGCTGAAGGGCGAGAACGAGCAGGCCGGCTATCAGTCGTACGCGGGCGGTTGGGTGGCGTCGTCGTCCGTGCGCGACGACGCCACGTACCGGCTCGAGGGAACTGTGGGCGCGTACAACAATCATGCGTACCAGATTTGGGAGCTGTGGATCAAGCGAGCCGACACCGGTGAATGCATGCGCGTGGGCTACTTGAACGATGGCAAGTGGGAATGGGGCGTGTTCAACCAGAAGGGGGTCAACTACGACTACCGTTTTCTGAACGACTGCTTCACCTGGTACGGAACGAATGAAACGGGCGATGCTTCGGGTACCCTTGCCGGAACCGATACCGATGCGAACAACGTCATATCCCTGCGCCTCGATGTGCGGAAGTTCTACGCCGAGGCCGAGAACCATAAGAACCACGGCTTGGCCGACGAGGACGGCAATGCAACGGTGTACGTGCGCACGGCTCCGAAGGCATCCGAAGTCCAGGCGTACTTCAACAAGCTGGCGGTTCCTGAACCGGCTTCGGTTGAGAATCCGTTGAAGGCTGCCTATCTGAGCGGCAGCGCCCAGGAGACCGGCTCGCGCACCGCGGATACCCCGTCGATCACGGCACGCGCCGCGTTCGAAGGCGAGTTCGGCGCCTCGTCGTCCGACGTGTCATGGGCGGTGTCCAAAACCACGGTCGCCGGGTTTTCCCAAGGTAACGAATACCTGAGCGCCGCCGGCACCGTGCCGGTGCGGGTGTACTACTCCATTGCCCCCGGGGTTGGTTTCGCGAACATCAGATCTTACGATAACGGCAACGGCAGCGGGTACCTAAGCGGCGTGCTCAGCACGCGCTTGACCAACGTCTCGCTTTGGCTGTACCGCGGTCCCTCTATCAACGATCTTGCCGTTATGCCGTCCGCCCTTCTGAAGAACTACAACGGGTTGGAGTTCTCGTGCCGCCAAGGAAGTACGTACGACTTCAAGATAACCACCCAAGAAGACTACCGCTTCTACCGGGCACTGCTCTACTACACCGAGCAAGGTGTTGGAAAACCCGATTATGCGGTTCAGCATGTTCCGTATTCGTCGATCGAGTCGGAAGTTGTTCTGGGTGAGGTCGACCCTCCTGCGAAACCCGAGACAGACGAGTTCACCTATCGTTTCGTGGGTTGGGAAACGGTTGATGTTCGCGATGCCGGATCGGGGTCGATCGTCTGCGTGCCGGGCGATACGGTCGGAAAGTACGACGGCCAGCTGGCATTCAAGGGAACGACGTTCGTGGCCAAGTTCGATGAGATACGCAAACCGAAGGTGAGCCTCGGTTTGGCGTATATCGAGCTTGATGCCAACGGTGCTGCGACCAGCTGGTACGGTTATTACGGAACCGACGAAGGCTCGTTCGTTAATGAGCTTCGCACAGACAACGCCATCGACGACTGGGGGTACTTCATCCTCGTTGGGGAGGGCACTGAGAAGTCAGCCATCACACAAGGCAAAGGTAGCCAGTACAAAATCAAGGATGAAGAAGCTATAACGGTTTCTTTGTCTGGGACGACGTATTCTGCATATCGCATCGTTGCGTCGGGAGATGTTGCGCTGAAGAATCAATCTACACCGGTGGAAGTGTTCGTGAACAAGTCCCAGCCGAACGAGTTGACCGCAACCTACCAGGTCAACTTCAATTTCGCCCGCGCCGTGACGCTTGATGGCGATGTTGCGAAAACCTGGGGAGAAGATGCTTCGCCCTGGAGCGTGCGCCATGCTATGCAGTTTCCTGGTTCATTGAAATGGTTTAACAATGTCAACGGCGTACAGTATGCGTACATGGGAGATGCCTTTATTCAAGAACATGATCTCGATATGAAGAACATCGTTGACGGGTACAAGTTCAACAACATATTCACAGGGGCTTACGATGGCGGAAGCTACCGTATCTTCAATTTCGGACGAGCGACGTATGCCAGCCTTGGCGATACTAGCGGCTTTTCCGTGCTGAACTCAGCGAAAGAGTACGAGGGTGTTGGGCAGGGGCAGGGTCTCTTCCCTTGGGTTCTCAGTGATGGAACTTCGTCTGCGGTTATAAAGAACGTGAGGCTTGTCGTTGACGGCAATTCGTATGCTGCCGTCGGTACGAACTCGAACTCGAACTTCGGTTTTCTGGTGGGCAATGCTGCGAAGTCCAAGATTGTGAACTGTACGCTTGAGGGTGCTAGCGAGAACGCGACTGCTGTCGTGGACAGGCTTTCCTACGGAACCCATGCGGTGTCACCGCTCATAGGGTATGCGGAAGAGTGCGACATCGAAAAGTGCAAGGTTTTCGATGTCGATGTCCGAGTCTCTTGGAGGGATACCGGGACGGTCGATGGATTGTCGGCGGGTTTGATCGTTGCTCGAACAAGCCAGGTGAACCTATCATCATGTTCGGTGACCGACGTCGTCTTCAACATTGAAAACAAAGTGAAGCCCTCCTCGGTCGTTTGCTTGGGCGGCGTTGTCGGTAGTGCCGGGTGGTCTCTCGACGAGAGTTACTGCACGGTGAAAACGGTGTCGTTCTCGTTTCCGGAGAACCAGCAGGTGCTTACCCGGCTTTCCGCCGGTTCGGTGATCGGCGGTCAAAGCGGTGCGTGTTCGGCGCACTACAACACGGTCACGCAGCCTGTTCAGTACTCTTTGGGTGGCAGCGCATGGGTTCCCATCGAGGCGGAAGTTGGTGGTTCCCTATGAAGCGCGTGAGGATCCTTCGTGACACTTCCGGGGCTTCTATTGTCATTGCGCTGGTGTTCTTCCTTATTTGCGGCATCGTCGGGTCGGTGGTGATGACGGCTGCCTCGGTGCAGGCCAAGGCAGCGCAGACGCATGTGGACTTGCAGCAGAAAGAGTACGCGATGCAGTCGGCGGCGAAGCTGATGGCCCAGCAGCTGGGCGGCGAGGATGCTGTCTGGGAGGAGAAATCGGTAGTCGTTAAAATCGCCTACGATACCGCAGGTGAGGCGAGTGTCGATACGAATAGCTTGCGTTCGATGATCGGCCAGAATTTCTGGACCGAACAGCGCACGAAGGACATCCTCGCCGCCCGCGCGGAGGGGAAGGATTACGTGCTGGGCGGCTCCGCATCCAATCGGTTGCTCATCGACCCTCCAAGCGAAGCGGGGGGTCTCGCCCCGGTGTACGGCTGTATCACGGTGGATCCCGACCTCAACATCACCGTGGAGTTGTCGCTCGATTCCGCTTTCGCGGCGGATTCCCCCTACAACACCACCATCTCCGTCCAATGCACGCCCACGTTCGATAACCAAGGCCGCGTGACGGTGATCGAGTACGGCGACAACACCGTCGTGAAGAAGACGGAGGCGGCGTGATGATCGGCAAAACGACGCGCGTGCTGCGTGAGAAACTGCAAGATTGCCACGGCGACACGATGGTGGAGGTGCTGGCGGCAGTGTTCATTGCGGCGTTGGGCGCCACAATGCTCGCCACGATGGTGACGGTGTCGGCATCTGCCTCGGCCCGAAGCCAGCAGGTGCTGAACGCCTCGTATGCCTCGGAGAATTCTTTATACGATTCGTCTTCCTACGGGCCTGTCGTGTCTGTAACGCTCCCGGACTCTTCGACCGCAGTTCCCATCAAAGTGAGCGTATACCAGTCGGGCGGCTATGCATACTACGAGGAGGGTTGGTAGCATGACACCCCTTCTCGACAAAGCGTCGCTTCGATCCCGCCTGCGCGACACGCGGGGGTTCATGATCGCGGAGCAGCTGACCAGCATAGTGTTCATCGGGCTTCTTTGCGTTGCGGTGGGCGTCGGGCTGCAGGTGGCCATGAACTCGTACGCCTCCATCACCCGGCAGGCGCAGGCCGACGCGCTGCTGCAACAGGCGGTGGAGGTAGTGAGCGACGAGCTGACGTACGCGCGCGACGTGGAGGGCGAGGGAACGCAGGCGCCCGATAACCCGCTGTACTTCACCAGCCCCACGCGTCACGAGACGTCGGTGCTGCAATCGAGCGAGACTGGCGAAGACGGCATCTGGCTAAACGCGGCTGGAGAGCAGTCGCAAATCGTGCCGGCACGCGACGGCCTCGCGCCCAAGCTGGCAGAGCTTTCATACAACGCGGACAACGAGACCTGGAGTTTCCGCATCACCATCGCATCAGGTGAGGACGTGGCGGCCGAAGCCGCCATGACCGTGAAGAGGATAGGATCGTAAATGGCGTACAAACGGTTGGGAGACGTGCTGATAGACGCGGGCCTCATCACCGAGGACCAGCTGGGACACGCGCTCAAACAGCAGAAAGAGACGAAACGCCGCCTGGGCGACGAGCTTATCGCCGAAGGCGTCATCACGGAGGCGGGCCTCATCGAGGCGCTGCAGATGCAGCTGGGCGTGGAGTTCGTCGACCTTTCGGCGATCGACCTCGACCCCGAGCTAAGCCGCGTGATCAGCAAGAACGTCGCACGCCAGTACAACGTGGTGCCCGTGCGCACTTCGCCCGACGAGGTGTGCCTGGCCATGAGCGATCCACTGAACTTCATGGCCATCGAAGCGGTGAAGAACGCCACTCGGAAGCGCGTCATCCCTATGGTGACCACGCATGATTCGCTGATGCGCGCCATCATGACGCTGTACGGCAACGAGGGTGCCGCCCGCGCCATCGAGGAGATGAAGCGCGACGCCCGCACGACAGGCGCTGACGACGCCTCGACCGGATCGTTCCAAACCTCCACGCTGGGCGACGACGCCGACGCGCAATCGGCTCCCACGGTGCGTCTTGTGAACAGCATCATCGAGCGAGCCGCCACCGAGCGCGCCAGCGATATCCACCTGGAGCCGCGCGAGATCGACCTGCATGTGCGCATGCGCATCGACGGCGTGCTGCGCACGATACTCACGGTGCCGAAGGAGCTGCAGGCTTCGGTCATCTCGCGTTTGAAGATCATGGGCGGTATGAACACCTCGGAGCGCCGCGTGCCTCAGGACGGCCGCGCAAACATCCGCTTGAAGAAGCAGGACATCGACCTGCGCATCAACACGCTGCCCACCATCCACGGCGAGACGGTGGTCATCCGCCTGCTGGACAAGAGCGAGGCGCTGTTCGACCCTGCGGGCATCGGCCTGGAGGGCGACAACCTGGAGAAGTACCAGCGGCTCATCGGCTCGAACAACGGCATGGTGCTGATCGTGGGCCCCACCGGCTCGGGCAAAAGCTCCACCATGTACACGATGATCCGCCAGCTGAACACCGATTCGGTGAACCTCGTCACGCTGGAAGACCCCGTGGAGTACAACATCGACGGCGTGAACCAGGTGCAGATCAACGAGAAGACGGGCATGACCTTCGCCAGCGGCCTGCGCGCCATCCTGCGCCAGGACCCCGACATCGTGGCGGTGGGCGAGATTCGCGACGGCGAGACGGCCGAGATCGCCATGCGCGCCGCCATCACCGGCCACCTGGTGCTGTCCACCGTGCACACCTACGACGCGGCGTCCACCATCGACCGTCTCATCGACATCGGCGTGGAGCCGTACCTCATCGCCAGCGGCGTGCGCGGCGTCATCTCGCAGCGCCTCGTGCGCAAGGTGTGCCCCCATTGCCGCGAGGAGTACCGTCCCGACCCCGAGGAATTCGAGGCCGTCGGCCTGCCCTACGACCCCGGCGTGAGGTTCTACCGCGGATCGGGCTGTCCCATGTGCTTCGGCACGGGGTATCGCGGGCGCACGGGCGTGTTCGAAATCCTGGTGATCGACCGCGCGCTGCGCAGCCGCATCACGGGCGGCGCCACGCGCGAGGAGCTGAAGGACGCCATCGAGCGCACGGGCTCGTTCAAGACGATGGAGGACAGCTGCCGCGAGCTGGTGCTGACTGGCGCGACCACCGTCGAGGAAGCCCGCAAAACCATCACCGCGCTGGAGTAAGGAAGAGGAAGGCGGATGCCAAAAGTGCGGCGATAGCAGCAAACTGAAAGAGAAGGACCACGCATGAACGTTGAGCACATCATAGACATGGCGCGCCAGGCAGGCGCTTCCGACGTGCACCTGGTGTGCGGTCTGCCCGTGAAGTTCCGCCTGGCCGGGCGCCTTGAGAACGCGGGCGTGGACGGCGACGCACCGTTGTCGCACGACGATTGCGAGCAGCTGGCCCGCCGTTTGGCCGGAGACGATTTCGACCGCATCCAGCGCATCGGCGAGCTGGATCGCGCCGAGACCATCGGGGGCGTGCGCGTGCGCATCAACCTGTTCCGCCAGCAGGGCCACGCGAGCGCGGCTTTGCGCCTGCTGTCCGACCGCATCCCCGCGTTGGAGACGTTGGGTTTGCCGCCTGCGGTCATGGACTTCCCGCGCATCCAGCGCGGCATCGTGGTGGTGACGGGCGAAACCGGCAGCGGCAAGTCAACCACGCTGGCGGCGCTCATCGACAGCATCAACCACACGCGCGCCGAGAACATCATCACCATGGAAGACCCCATCGAGTACGTGTACACGCCCGACCAGTCCGTCATCTCGCAGCGCGAGATCGGCCAAGACACCGAAAGCTACAGCAACGCCTTGCGCGCCGTGCTGCGCGAAGACCCCGACGTCGTCCTTATCGGCGAGATGCGCGACCTCGACACCATCCAAACGGCGCTGACCGCCGCCGAGACGGGCCACTTCGTGCTGGCCACGCTGCACACGAAGAGCGCCGCCGACTCCATCGACCGCATGGTGGACGTGTTCCCCGAGGGCTTGCAGCGCCAGGTGCGCATGCAGCTGTCAACCACGCTGGTGGCCGTGCTGTCGCAGCAGCTGCTGCCGCGCCGCGACGGCACGGGACGTGCGCTGGCGTGCGAGCTGATGATGGTGACGCCCGCCATCCGCAACCTCATCCGCGAGGGCAAGACGCCGCAGATAGCCGGCTCGCTGGCCACGTCGGCCTCGGCGGGCAGCGTGACCATGGACAACGCGCTGATCGCCCTGGCCCGCAACCGCGACATCACGTCCCAAACCGCTATCGACGCCGCGCACGACGTCGACTACGTGAGAAAGAGCGTTCGCTGATGCCAACCTTCACTTACACCGGGATAACGGCCGCCGGCCAGCAGATCGACGGCGTGGTCGAGGCGTTCGACGAGATCGAGGCCATGGAACGCGCGCGCGAGCAGTGCCGCGTCGTCCAAAGCGTGGTCCCCGTGCGCGAGGGCAAAAACCTACTGTCCATGGACATCACGAAGCCGAAGGCCAAGCAGAAGAACCTTGCCGTCATGTGCGCCCAGTTCGCCACCATCCTGAACGCGGGCGTGCCCGCCGCGCGCGCCACGTCGCTGGTGGCCGACCAGGTGACCGACAAGTATCTGAAACGCGTGCTGGCCGACGTGGCCGCCGACGTGGCGTCGGGCCACAGCCTGGCCGAGAGTTTCCAAAGCAAGGGCGAGAACCTGCCGCGCGTGTTCATCGAGACGGTGCGCGCCGGCGAGGAGAGCGGGCATCTGCCCGAGAGCTTCCAACGCCTGCACGGGTACTTCGACAAGCGCGCGAAGGTGTCGGCCAAGGTGCAAAGCGCCATGACCTACCCCATCTTCGTGGCGGTGATCGCCGTGGTGGTGCTGGCCATCATGATGGTGATGGTGATCCCCTCGATGACGGGCATGATCGCATCGCTGGGGGCGGATACGCCGGCCATGACCCAGTTTTTGATCGACGCTTCGAACTTCGTCACCGACAACTTCCTGCTGATCGCGGTGGTGCTGGCGCTGATCGTCGTGGGCGTGAAGCTGTTCGGCACCACGGAGCGCGGCAAGACGACGTTCGCCGTCTTGAAGCTGAGGCTGCCGGTGCTGGGCGCGGTGGGCGTGTGCTCGGGCGCGGCTCAGTTCGCGAACACGATGGCCATGCTGGTGACGGCCGGCCTTCCTGCCACGCGGGCGGTGGCCATCACGTCGCGCGTGATGAGCAACTATGTGTTGTCGCGCGAGGTGGGGCGCTTGGAGGCTGGTTTGGAGGAAGGGCGCACGCTGGGCGAGGGCCTGGAGGCCAGCACGTACCTGCCGCGCACGCTGGTCGAGATGGTCGCCGTGGGCGAGCACACCGGCGAGCTGGAGGAGACGCTGGAAACCATGGGCGCGTTCTACGACGACGAGACGCAGCGCGTGACCAACAAGGCGATTTCCATCATGGAGCCCGCCCTGCTTGTTTTGATGGCGTTGTTCGCGGGTTTCATCGTCATCGCGTTGTATTTGCCGATGTTTTCATTGTATGCTGCAATGTAACCGTTCTGACACCGTTTCGTGTCACAGCCGTTACTTTATGCAGAAAAATGTATGGGGATATTTCCGGTGCCCGAATGGCTCGGATAAGGAGAAAGGAACCGATATGAAAGAGATGATCAAGAAGATGCGCGAAGAGCGCGGCGGCTTCACGCTGGCCGAGCTGCTGGTCGTCGTGGCCATCGTGGCCGTGCTGGTGGCCATCGCCGTGCCGCTGTTCTCCAGCTCGCTCACCAGCGCCGAGGACGCGGTGAAGAAGGCGAACGAGCGCTCGGTGAAAGCTGAAGTGACGACGGGTTACCTCGCCGACGGCTTAGATAAGACCAAGTACGATCAGAAGTTTTATAGCGCTAACGACAAGGGCGACCTGACCGGTCCGTTGGCATCGGCTCCTACCGATGCCAAGTATGTGTACAAGGTGGCGATCGACGATGCCACCGATAAGACCAAGCCGACGATTACGATTACGGATGAGACCGGTAAAGGAAACGAAGAGAATCCCGCTAGCTAACGCATGACCATTCCCCTTGGCATCTTCAATCCGGCGCAGGCGGCGTTTCTTTTGGGGATCGCCGCCGTGCTGGGTGCTTGCCTGGGGAGTTTCGTGAACTGCCTGGCATGGCGGCTGGCCAACGGCGAGAGCGTGTTGGCCGGCCGCAGCCATTGCACGTCGTGCGGCCACGTGCTGGGAGCATTGGACCTCGTTCCCGTGGCATCGTGGCTCGCGCTTCGCGGCCGCTGCCGCCACTGCGGGCAGCGGGTGAGCCCGCGCTACGTCATCGTGGAAGCGCTCGTGGCCGCGTTGTTCGCTGCCGTCGTCGCGCGCTACGGATTGTCGGTGCAAACGGCCGCCTACCTGGTGCTCGTGTGCATCCTCATGGCTGTGGCGTTGGTGGACCTGGACACGTTCATCATTCCGAACGGGTTTGTGGTGGCGGGCTGCGTGCTGTGGCTGGTGTCTATCTGGTTCATGCCCGCGCCGCGCGTGGACGCGTTCTCGGTGGGCAGCCTGTTCTCGGGTTGGGTGCATCCGGGCGGCGCGGTGGCGCTGGACGGCATCGTAGGCGCGGCGGTCGTCGCGGGCGGCGTGCTGGTATTGTCCGTGGCGTTCGACAAGGTGACGAAACGCCGGTCGCTCGGCGGCGGCGACGTCAAACTGCTGTTCATGGTGGGGTTGTTCCTCGGGTTGGCGGGTTCTATGCTGAATCTGCTGATGGCGTGCCTTATGGGGTTGGCGTTCGCGTTTGCTCAGGGGCTTTCCGTTCCTTCTTCGCCGGGCGAGGGCGAAGGCGAGGGGGAAAGCGTCCGAACAAGGGCGATTCCGTTCGGGCCGGCCATTGCCGCGGCCACGGCGTTCACGCTGTTGGCGGGGCCGACCATCCTCACGTGGTACGCGGGGTTGTTCTGACAGGATATGCAGCGGGCTGAAAGGAAAACGCGCCGCATGGGCAAAACGTACACGGGTGTCGATATCGGGGACAGCAGCATCAAGCTGGCGGTTTCCGACGGCCAGTCGGTGAGCAAGGTTGCCATCGAGATGCTGCCCGAGGGCCTGGTGGCCGACGGACGCATCGTCAGCCACGACGCGATGGCCGACTTCATCAAAAGCGTGGTAAGAAGCATCGGCGGTGTTTCGAAGGACGTAGCGTTCGTGGTTCCGGGCTCCGACAGCCTGTTCCGGCGTCTGTCGCTTCCCGCCATGACCGAGAAAGAGCTGCGGCTGAACCTGCCGTACGAGTTCCGCGATTACATATCGCAAGGCAAAGACCGCTACGTGTACGATTATGCGATGTTGGGCATGCGCAACGACGCCGACGGCCAGCCCGAAGGCATGGATCTGCTGGCGGTTGCGGCGCCTAAGCAGGCCATCGCCGACTATACCGAGATGTTCCGTCGCGCAGGCTTGAAGCTGAAGGTGGCGCTGCCCGAACAGGCGGCGTACCAGAACCTCGTGGGAGGCAATCCTCGCGCGCTGGCTAACTGCTGCGTGATAGACTTCTCCCATCATATGACCAAGCTGCATTTCTTCCTCGACGGCGCCTACGACGTGGCCCGCGTCATAGAGATCGGCGGCATCGACATCGATCGTGCCATCGCGAACGAATACGGCGTCGACGAGCACGTTGCCGACCAGTACAAGCGCACCGACTACCAGGGCGCGCAGCGCTCCGAGGCCGCCCGCGCGGTGTACCAGTCCATCGCGGTTGAAATCGGGCGCGCGCTGAACTTCTACGGCTTCAACAACCCCGACGCTGTCATCGAGGTGGCGTACTGCTGCGGTGGCGGGCTGCTTCTGGATCCGCTGGTAGAGGCGGTGGCTGCCCATGCCGACTTGCGCGTGTCGTCCATCGTCGACGTGCTGCCGCCGATGAGCGCGCCGTTGGGCGAGGCCCTTCGCTGTCCGGTTGCCATCGGCGCCACCATGAAGGCGGGGCGGTAGCCATGGATTTGAAGCAGGAGGTGTCGCTGAGCGCGCTGAAGCGCGGCAAGGCGCCGGCGTACCCCGTCAAGACGTCCATCAACTTGGTAGACACCCAGCAGCAACGTGGCAACCTGCTGGCGCAGCTGGGTCTGTTCACCATCGCCCTGGTGCTGATCGGCGTATTCGCGAAGTTCGCCGTGGTGGATCCCTTGGCGGCGAGCGCGGCAAGCAGCAACGAGGTTTCCGCAGCGCAGGCGCGCCTGGATGTGCTGGCGGCCGAGAACGCCGACTACGCAGAGCTGAACGCGCAATACGATCGTTATGTGGTGCCGGGGTTGTCCGAAGAAGAGCAAAACCTGGTCGATCGCGATGTGGTTCTGAACTTGCTGCAGCAGAAGGTGATGGGCGTGGGTCACCTGTCGTCGCTGCGCATGGAGAAGAACACGGCCACGGTTACCTGTTTGGGAGCCGATTTGAACGAGGTGTCCGCCCTGGTGGAAAGTTTGGAAAGCGATCAGCGCGTAGCGCATGTGACGGTATCCACGGCTCAGGGCGAGAACGATAGCTCCACGTCGGCTACGATCCAGATCGTGTTCGCGGGGCCGCTGGACGTCGAAGGCGACGGCGGCTCGAAGGAGAAGGGAGCCGGCGATGGCGCGGCGTAGCGTGTTGAACCGCTCGTTCTCCACCAGCGAGAAGGTGCTCATGCTGGTGCTGGCGGTGCTGCTGGTGGTGGCGTGCTACTACTTCCTGGTGGTGAAGAACGTGGCCGACACGATAGCTGCCAATGAAGACCGGCTGGCGGACATCGAGATCAGCATCAACGCGCAGGAGATGCTGGCGGCCGATCGCGCGCGCATGAAGGCCGAGCTGGAGGCGTTGGGCGAAGACGGCACGCTGCCCGTGGTGGCCGTGTACGACAACATCCGCAACGAGTTGAACGAACTGAACGCGCTGATGGGAGGCGCGACCACGTACAACCTCTCGTTCGCGCAGCCCACCGTGGAGGACAAGCTGGTGCGCCGCGAGGTGACCGTGTCGTTCACGGTGCCCGATTACGCGGCTGCGCTGGACGTGGTGCGCAAGCTGGAGAACGGTACGTACCGTTGCGAGATCACCGACTTCTCCGTGATCGGCGACATGTTGGCCGACGGTACCGTGGACAGCGTCGATGCTGTGCTGACTGTCACCTACTTGGAAACCACGAACGGCGCCGCAACCACCGCCGGCCTCGTTGAAAAAGCCAAGTAGAAAAAGCTTAGAGTCGCAGGATCTTCTGTCATCCTGGCGATCTATTCCGCTTGGTAGCTGCCGATGACGAAGCGGTTCTTGCCGCCGGCTTTCGCACGGTAGAGAGCTTTGTCGGCTTGGCGATAGGCGCTCTGGTACGAGGCGATTTTACCGTGCAGTTCTACGCCGCCGATGCTGAGCGTCACTTCGTGTTCGGTGCCGTACTGGTCGGTGAACGTCACGCCGCGTTTTACGATGCCGGCGCAAGCGCTGGCCAAACGCTCATCGTCGATGCGTCCGTTCACGCAGATGGCGAACTCGTCGCCGCCCAGGCGTCCGATCAGGTCTTGCGGCCTGAACGCGGCCGTCAGCGCCGCGGCCGTCTGTTGCAGCGCTCGATCGCCGGCAAGGTGGCCGTACGTATCGTTCACGCCCTTGAAGTCGTCGGTGTCCACCACCAGCACGGCTCCGGCGGTGCCGTTTGACAGCAGCTCCCCCGCCGTTTCTTGGAACGTTTGCCAGTTCAACAATCCGGTGAGGCCGTCGTGGTGGGCGCGTTCGGGCAAGTCCATCTTCTCGCGCATTTCATCGTCGATGTTGGCGATTTTCCCGATTACCGAGATGGGTTTGCCCGCATCGTCCTCCACGAAATGGGAAGTGATGCGTATCCACTTCCTATCCTTGTCGGGATTCGCTTCCTCGTGGCACAGCACCTCGGTCACGGCGTTCGACGGCGAGGTGAACGCATCCAGCAGCTCGGGGTTCGCACTGTGCTTGATGAGTTGGCGTGCGTTCTCGTACGAGACGTAGGAGGATCCGTCGTCCATGCTCGTGGCATCGTCAACGTAGGAGCTGGAAAGAAGCGATTTCGACTTCGAAATGCGCAGGGTGTCCGATTTTATGGAATACTCGAAGAACTGCTCGTTTGCCAGGCGGTACAGCTCTTGAAAGCGCAAATTCTCTTCGCGTACGGCGCGCGCCGCATGCATGCGGGAGCGCAGGTACAGCGCAAGCAGAACGATGATGAGCACCAGCAGCGATATGCACGCCAGCGCGAATTCTCCCAGGTGATCCTTGATGAACAGGTTGATCTGCTCGTCCTGGTCGATCAGCGAGTTGTCATAGATGATGGAGTCCAGCTGGGCACTGTTGAGGCTGCGCAGCGCTTTGTTTAAGATGACCAGCAAATCGGGGTCAACCGGCTGCGCGAGGCCGAAGCAGATGTCGATGGATTGCGTCGAGGTGGGCAAATAGAGGATGTTGCTCAGTTCGTCGATGTTGAGGTAGTACGGCGTGGTGTACGACGTGCCGTAGGTGTAGTCGACTTCGCCGGAGTTCACCGCTTCGAGGCATTCTTCGATAGTGTCGTACAGCTGCACCGGCGCGCCTTCAGGGGCGGTTTCAGCCTGGTCCCATAAAAGTGCGATGCTTTTGCCGTCCAGGCGATCGGGGTCTACGAACTTGTTGTATACCAGCAGTATGGAGGTGGTCATGTACGGAGCCGTCATGGCTACGATCTTGTCGATTTCCGTGTTGTCGTCGTCGTTCACGCCGGCAACGATGTCGATGTTCTCCTCGCGCAGCGCAGTGGCCAAATCGTCATAGCGCGGTATGCTCACCATTTCGAACGATAGCCCCGTGTGCTTCGAGAGATATTCCAGAATACCCTTCGTAACCCCTTTAAACTCGCCGGTTTCCGGGTCGAACGACTGCAGCGGCGGCCTGTCGGTGAGGACGCCTACGCGCAGCGTTTTGTAGTTGCGCGCGTAACGGAGTTCGGCGCTGGTCAGATCGTAGTTGTCCTCCGAGGGGAGGAAGTGCTTCTTGTACAGGGTTTCCTGGAGCTGGGGGTTGCTTTGGTTGATGCGGTCGATGGTGGCATCAAGCTCGTCGATGATCGAGCGCTCGCCCTTAGGCGCGGCGAAGAAGAAGGGCCGTCCAGCGAACGACGACACGATATGGAACCCGTCGAAGATGTTGACGTCGATCTCGAGGAACACGTCGGCTTCGCCGGTCAAGGTTTTGTCGAGCAGCTCTTGCGTGGTGGAGCATTCGACGGTGACCAGGTTGATGCCGTTCTGATCGCAGTAGTACTCGAGCTCCGCGCGGCGCTTCTTCGCGGTGGCGAGGATGGCCACGCGCAGCTCGCTTCGGGTGAACAGATTGGTTTTCGAGACGGTGGCATGTATGTTCGGAGCGAACAGGGCGGTGTGGGCCGAGCCGTAGCTGTTTTCGGGGTATTCGTACATCTCGGCAAGGGCGGCGCTGTACGACATGCTTCCTTCGATGTCCACCTCGCCGTTGTCCAGCATCTCTAAAAGCCGCAAAGCGCGTTCGTTTGCATTGTCGCCCTCGGCTTCCACGAACTCGAACGACCAGCCGGTGAACTGGGCGACGCGCATGAGGTAGTCGTAGGTGTAGCCTTCATAGGTGCCGTCATCGTTTTTTGCGAGCAGGCCTTCGCTGTCGGTGTAACCCACCTTGACGATGCGTGGCTGGTCGGAGGCATGAGCTTCTTCAGCGGTGACCGGTATAAGAAGCGCGCAGGCTAAAACCGCCGAGAGCAGCACTCTCGTGCATAAGCGCAAGGCAGTCGTATGTGATCTCTTCTTCGTCGTGCTTCCTTGTTCCGGGTGGAATATCGGGGTTACAGTATAGCCTCTTTTTTCAAATAATTCGCACGGGGGTGCTGTCTGTGCGCGATCATTTGCGTGTTCCGCACGGATGTTTTACGTGAAGCATCTGTGCATGGCCGCTCGACAGCAGCCGGGCGCGCAAAAAAGCGCCCCCGAAAGGGAGCGCTTCTGCATTCGAGTGGTGGTCGGAGGGGGACTTGAACCCTCGACACGCGGATTTTCAGTCCGCTGCTCTACCAACTGAGCTACCCGACCACGATCAACCGTCCATGGGGACGTGGGACGATATTCTACCATATCCCATAGCCTCAGCAAGAGGAAATTCCCAAAAATCCCCCTCTGCTTACCGGGCCGCCTGCTTGGAAGCCCGGCGCGCATCCATCGGCCGCCTGTCCGCACACCTGTCGGCGTACCTGCCGCGCCGTTCTTCTAGCGATAAACGATCTTGCCAACCGTCACGCCCTCGGCGATCATTGCGACGCCGCGCCACAGCACGAACACGGCTACGAGCAGAGAGAATAAGATCGGCGAGACGAACAGCATAATGGCGCACACGATGTTGACGATGCCCGAGAACAGGCCGATCCCCCATGCTGAGAAGCCGATGCTTTTCGATTTCATCGCTGCGAATATCTCGAACAGGCCGAACACGAGGAAGCACAGGGCCACCAGCCACGAGATGGCCGCGCCGCCCACCAGCGGATGCAGCACGAACATCAGGCCGATCAGCACGTCGAGGATCGCGTAGGCCAATGACCATCCCGACACGCTCATCATAGACCTGAAACGCACGTAGAACACGATGCCCAGCACGCCTGAGAGCAGGAAGCCCACGCCCGCGATCATGGCGATGGTGGCCAGCGTCAAGTTCGGCGCGAAGCAGCAGAGCAGGCCGCATGCGAGTAGCAGGATTCCCGCCAGTATCAGGCTCCAGTCCCATTTCTTCTTCAATGTCGCCATGAGCGCTCCTCCTCGTCTTGCCTTTCGGCATGCGTTTCTCTGACGCATTGTATCACCGGCTTGCGAGCGTCCGAGCGTTTGTGCGCGAAGGGCGGTTTGACGGCGCGAATCGCCGATTCGCCATACAAGAGCCTTCGCCATACGAAAAAGCCCCGGTCTCCTCAAGCGGTTTGCGATGAACTGCGTGAGGAGACCGGGGCGAGGCGTGGGCCGAGGGTCGTTATGCGGTTTGTTTTCCCGGAGCAGCGTCGACGTCGTCGTCTTCCACGCGTCCGCGGATCTTCTTGACGCTGCGGCCAAGCATGCCGCCGAGCTTCGGAAGGTTCTTCGGTCCGAAGATGATAAGCACCACCACCAGGATAAGTATGAGCTCAGGCATGCCCATTCCGAATATCTTCATCGTGCGCTCCTTCCGGGCTTCCTCGCGTTCAGTGCCGAGCATTATAGCAACTTTAAATTTGTAGTTACTATAATTTTGTAGTAAAACCGACAATTTCGACGAAAAGCGCGGACGGCTCTTATAATGCAGAGCAAACGGCACGGCGAATAGCGGAGGGCGGACGATGGAACAGCGGCAGGCGGACGGCGGGCAGTCGATGGGATTGCGCGAGCGCAAGCGCCGCGCCACGCGGGACGCCATCGAGCGGGCGGCCATCGCCTTGGTGAGCGAGCGCGGCTACGACAACGTCACCGTGGCTCAAATATGCGAGCTTTCTTCCGTATCGCAAGGCACGTTCTTCAACTACTTCCGCACGAAAGACGCGGCTATCGTGGGCATCGGCGAGTACGACCTCGATGCCGACTCTGTGCGCACCGCATTCGATCGCCTCATGCCCTGCTCGATGCTGCACGCCACGCTCACCTTGTTCCTCGAGGTGGCGGGATCGTTCGATTGGGAAAGCGACATCGCGGCGCAGCGGATCGCGCTCGTCAGCGAAACGCCCTCGCTCATGCAGCTGTTCTTGGACAACGCGTTCGGCTTCGTCAGCGATTTTCGCAATATCGTGGAGGCGTATTTTGAAACGAATCCTTCGCTGCGCACATGCTCCGATGTTCTGAGCTCGGCGGAAGAGTCGTACATCGTCGTGTCCGAGGCGCTTGAAGCCGCGAAGTTCGCGCTGTACCGCGTCGCCGACGATCCGGCGTCCGGCCTGCCCAGTGCAGACGAAGTAGAAGCGGTGATCAGGCGCATCGTGGGATAGCGCCCACGGCGGCGGTTCGCTACACTGAATGCGAACCAGTTACGGCGACAGAAGGAGTGCGAATGTCCTGCGAACAGAACAGCCCGGTAGTCGGCATCATCATGGGATCCGAAAGCGACATGCCCGCAATGGAGCCGTGCATGAAGCAGCTCGACGAGTTCGGCGTGCCCTACGAGGTGAAGGTGGCTAGTGCGCACCGCAAGCCGGCCGAGGTGCACGAGTGGGCAAGTTCGGCGCACGAGCGAGGCATCCGCGTGATCGTGGCGGCGGCGGGCAAGGCGGCCCACCTGGGCGGCGTCGTGGCGGCGTACACGCCGAACCCCGTGATCACGGTGCCCATGAAGACCAGCGACCTGGGCGGGTTGGACTCGCTGCTGTCCATGGTGCAGATGCCCTCCGGCGTGCCCGTGGCCTGCGTCGCCATCAACGGCGCGAAGAACGCGGCCATCCTGGCCGTGCAAATCCTCGGCACCGGCTGCGACGCCGACCGTCAGAAGATCATCGACTTCAAGCGAGGCATGGCCGACGCGTAGGCGGCGTCCTGCTCGAGCGGTTGCAGCGTGCGGCCGGATGCGACCTGCATCCGGCCGCGCTGTTTCGTTAGAACGCTTGCGTTGCCACGTGTCGGTGACGCTTGATTCTCGATAGCGCTTTCTTGGCAACGAGCGTTGCGCCCTTCATGCAAGCCGATAGGGGTAGTCCGCTGTTAAACCAGGATTGGCATAGCCCGGGTAGGCCCGTCCCGCGAAAGCTCGCCGGCGGCTCGGAAGCCCTCCTCGGCCATCGGACAGGCGCTCGTCCCGCCTGATCGCCAGCCGCCCGACAGGGGAAGCTGCGCGCGGCAGTGCATGTCGATCCTGGTTTAGCAGCCGATAGGGCAGCGAATGGCAAAAAGGCATCGAATTCGGAATCGCCCGCGCGGATCGCAAGGGCAAAAGAAAGCCCCCCCTGTGCATAACGCCTGTTCGTGAGCGTGCTCTTCCGAGCGGCTTTGCGTCGGACACGGTCAAGGCGCGAGATTTCTTCCGAATTCGATGCCTTCTTGCCATTTAGAGATGCTGCGAGTTGCGCGGAAGCGCCACGATGTTTCACGTGAAACATTTGTACGTCTTCGCGCGGATGCAGAGGAAGGGCGCCAGCTGCATCCCGCACCGAATGCGCCCAATTTGCCGGGCGGTTTGGCGGTGCGTCCTTCGCGCCCCTCGCGGATGCGACCGCGCGAGGGGCGCGCTTGTGCGCTATCATGGATGCTCGAACGAAAGAACCCGAATGTTTCACGTGAAACATCTGTACGCGATGGGGCGGGCGAGGACCATGACGAAGAAACTGCTGATGGGGAACGAGGCGTTCGCGCATGCGGCGTTGGAGGCCGGGGTGCGCGTGGTGGCGGGCTACCCGGGCACGCCGTCGTCCGAGCTGATTGAGACGGTGGCGAAGCTGCATGACGACGGCGCCGCGCGCGGCATCCACGTGGAGTGGTCGACGAACGAGAAGTCGGCCTTGGAGCTGCTAGCGGGTGCGTCGTACACGGGCGCGCGCTGCCTGTTCACCTGCAAGCAGGTGGGCCTCAACGTCGCCAGCGACGCGCTGATGAGCTTGAACTATGTGGGCGTGAAGGGCGGCATGGTGCTGTTCGTGGCCGACGATCCCGGTCCCATCTCGTCGCAGACCGAGCAGGACACGCGCCGCTTTGCCAGCTTCGCGAAGCTGCCCGTGCTCGATCCCGCCACTCCCGACCAGGGCTTCGCCATGATGCAGGCCGCATTCGACCTGTCCGAGCGCTATCATACGCCCGTTATCGTGCGTCCCACCACGCGCATCAACCACGCCTCGACGTTCTTCGACGTCGCGGACGCCACCGACGCGCGTCCGGTGCCCGACGAGGGCTTCGAGCGCGACCCGAAGTGGGTCATCTTCCCGCGCCGCGCCTACCAGGCGCACGGCGAGATCAACGAGCGTTTGGCGGCCATCGCGCACGATTTCGCGGTCGAGCCCGCGCTGGCGGCGTTCAACCCGATGGTCGAGGGCGGCGCGCAGTCGACCGAGGATGCACGAACGAATGTTTCACGTGAAACATTCGACGACGGGAGCATGCCGAAGACGGCGACGAGTGCGGGCGCCAAGGCGGTGGGGATCGGCGCGGGCGCGTCGGAGTCTGCAGCTGCCGCAGTCGCGCCGCGCCTCGGCATCGTGGCGGGCGGCGTGTCGGCCGCCTATGCGCGCGAGGCGCTGCGCATGGTGGAAGCGCGCGCGGCGGCAGCGGGCGTGGAAATGCCCGCGTACCGGTTCTGGCAGGTGGGAACGCCCTACCCGTTCCCGGAGGAGCTGGCCGCGACGTTCGCGGAAGGCCTCGACGAAGTGCTCGTTCTGGAAGAGCTGGACCACGTGCTGGAGGATGCGCTGCTCGTGCATGCTGGTCGCACGCATGCGACCTACGAAGTGCGCGGCCGTCTGACCGGCGACGCGCGCGACCGTGGCGAGAACGACGTGGACGATTGCGCCGCCCGCATCGCGCGTTTCCTCGGCATCCCGCAGGTGATCGCCCCTGCAGCGGGCGCCCCTTCGGAATCCTATTCGGCATCGCCCGTCCCTGCGCAACAACCCGTTTCTGCGACGGCTGCATCGGCTTCTTCGCCTTCTGAGGTGTCGTCGTCCTCGTCCGCGGCGACTTCCGCTTCTGCCGACAAGTCTGGAACGAACGTTTCACGTGAAACGTTCGCCTACGACGCGCCTGCCGATGCGCCGCTGCCCGTGCGCCCGCCCGTGCTGTGCGCGGGCTGCCCCCATCGCGGCAGCTTCTACGCGGTGAAGCGCGCGCTGGGGAAGACGCCCGCCGTGCTGTGCGGCGACATCGGCTGCTACACGCTGGGCAACGCGATGCCGCTGGACGCCGTGGACACCTGCCTGTGCATGGGCGCGGGCATCACGATGGCGCAGGGCTTCGCCGTGGCCGAGCCGCACAAGAAGACGCTGGCGTTCGTGGGCGACTCCACGTTCTTCGCCAGCGGGCTGCCTGGCCTGGTGAACGCCGTGTACAACGGCCATGACATCACCGTGTGCGTGCTGGACAACGCCACCACGGCCATGACCGGCTCGCAGCCGCATCCCGGCACCGGCGTCACGCTCATGGGGCCGAAGCGCCAGCCCGTCTCCATCCCGCGCGTGTTGGAGGCCGTCGGCTTCGATTGCATCGTGCATGCGAACCCGCTCGACCTCGATGCGTCGGTGGCGGCCGTGAGCGAGGCGCTCGACCACGAAGGCCCCAGCGCCGTCCTGTTCGAGTCGCCGTGCATCCAGCTGGTGAAGCCGGACGCGCCCGCCGTCGTGGATGCCGAAACGTGCACGGGCTGCAAGAAGTGCATCACCGAGATCGGCTGTCCCGGCATCGGCTTCGACGCCGACGCGCGCGGCCCGCGCAGCAAGCAGCGTGGCCAGGCGTTCGTCGATCCCAGCCTCTGCAACGGCTGCGGCCTGTGCGTTCAAGTGTGCCCCTTCGACGCGCTGTCGATGACGGAACCCCAAACAGATGTTTCACGTGAAACATCGGCGTCGGAAGGAGGCTGCCATGCGTAACGTGTTGCTTTCGGGCGTAGGCGGACAGGGCACCGTGCTGGCGGCGAAGGTGCTGGCCCAGGCCGCGCAGGACAAGGGTTGGCAAGTGCGCACGGCCGAGACTATCGGCATGGCGCAGCGCGGCGGCAACGTGGTGTCGCACGTGCGCATGGGCGACGCGGGCGAGGAGGTGTTCGCGCCGCTGCTGGCCGAGGGCACGGCCGACCTCGTCATCGCGTTCGAGCCGGCCGAGGCCGCCCGCGTGCTGCCGTTCCTCGCGCCCGACGGGCTGCTGGTCACGGCCACTACAGCCATCCAGCCGGTCACGGCGGCGCTGTCCGACAAGCCCTATCGCGCCGACAACGTGCTGGCGAGCATCGAGCGATCGCTGGCGGGCACCGGCGCGCGCTTCGTCGCGGTGGACGATGTCGCGCTTACCGACGCGGTGGGCAGCCGCAAGGTGTTGAACTCGGTGCTGCTGGCCAGCGCTCTCAAGGAGGGCCGCATCGCGCTCGACCTCGACGACCTGCGACGCGCCCTCGAGGAGTGCGTGAAGCCGCGCTTCGTCGCCCTCAACCTGGCCGCCGTCGACGCGGTGGCTGCGCGATAATCTTCGCGCCCCGCGCCCCGCGCCCCGCGCCCCGCGCCCCGCGCCCCGCGCGCGGTTAGTTGGGGAAGGCTCCTTGCGCGTTCGGGGTCGCCATCGTCTTTAAGCACCGCCCCCTGATGTATACTGCGGTTATTCAAATTTTGTTTGAATAGTCGGCGGAAGGCGAGGGCGTTATGGGGCGGGCGATGGATCAGGTGTTGCTGCAGGAAGCGGTCGAGTTGGCGCGCAAGCTTTGGCACGCGTACATCATCGAGCCTTCGGACGAAAGCGTTCAATTCATCGTGGACACCATGGATCCGCAGAATCTCTCGCTCATCGGCACAGGAAAGCACGAGCTCTATGTCAACCTCGAGGCGTTCTTCGCGGGACTCGAGCGCGATCAGGAAGAAGCTCAGGACATCACCTTCGAGATCCTCGACGAGTACTACGAGCCGCGCGCCATCGGCGAGGACACCTGCATCGTGTTCGGCACGTTGTGGGCGCGTGAGCGACCCGACCGTCCGAAACCGTTGCTCGTGGAAATGGACACGCGTTTCACGCTGGTATTCCGTCGCGAGGGCGACCGGTGGCTGCTGGTGCATCTGCATCATTCCACGCCCAATGTCGATCAACGGCGCGAAGAGTACTATCCGAAAACGGCTACCGAGCAGGCGAACGCCGCTTTGGAGTATTCCAAGGCTATGGAGCGCCGCGCCGAGCTTGATTCTATGACCGAGCTGTTGAACCATGCCGCGTTCGAGAAATATGTGGCAGCGGCGCTTGTCGAAGGCGGCGAGGGCAGCGCTTTCTTCATGATCGACCTCGACAACTTCAAAACGGTGAACGACACGTTGGGCCATCCTGAAGGCGACCGGGTCATCCAAGAGTTCGCCGACGTGCTGTTGCGCGTCTTCCCGCGCGATGCGCTGGTCGGGCGCATGGGAGGCGACGAGTTCGCCGTGTTCTCTACCTGCCCGCTTTCGGTAGAGGAAGCCCAATGCAAAGCGTGCGAGCTTATCGAGGCATGGGGATCGCATTCTGCTTCGCGTGCCGTAGAGCTGGGATGTTCGGTGGGCATCGTGCGCGTTGTGCGAGGCGAGACGTTCTTCGACCTCTATCGCGCCGCCGATTGCGCTCTGTACGCCAGCAAGGACAACGGAAAAGGCTGCTACAGCTGGTGATCGCCGTCGGCGCTGGGTCGCATGATAGCCGGTGCCGAACCGCCCTGCGCGCTGGTTCGTCTTGTCGTTCTGGCCAGAAATCGTAAGGCCGATATCGGAGCATCATCGCCCCAAAAACACGCTTCACGCGTTGAGGCGTGTTTTTGGGGCGATGATGCTTCCCGGGGAACTTGCGGGTTTGCAATCGCACGCCCTTCGCCTAGAATGGACGCATGGAATTCGCGAACGACAACGACATCCTCTCCTTCCCAGCCGTGGTTTCGGCGGGTCGATGGCTTTAGCTTCAAGACTCGCGCCCGCGGGCTTGAAGCATCCTCATATCCGGTAGAAGACCATCGTCCCAGAAGGGGATCATCATGCAGCTTACCAACGACCAGTTCGCCCTCATCAAGCAGCAGTTCGCCACGCTGAAGGAGCGCTCGGCGTTTTACGCCGCCAAGTTCGAGGGCATCGACCTCTCCGATGTGCAAACCCAGGAGGACTTCGAGAAGCTTCCGTTCTCCGAGAAGGACGACCTGCGCAACGCCTATCCGCTGGGCTTGCAGGCCGTGCCCGACGAGGAGATCGTGCGCATCCACAGCTCCAGCGGCACCACGGGCACGCCGGTCATCATCCCCTACACGCAGCAGGACGTCACCGACTGGGCCATCCAGTTCGCACGCTGCTACGAGACGGCGGGCATCACGAACCGCGACCGCATCCATATCACCCCCGGCTACGGCCTGTGGACGGCGGGCATCGGCTTCCAGCTGGGCGCCGAGCGCCTGGGCGCCATGACTATCCCCATGGGGCCGGGCAATACCGAGAAGCAGCTGCGCATGATGCAGGACCTCAAATCCACCGTGCTGTGCGCCACCAGCTCCTACGCGCTGCTGCTGGCCGAGGAGATCGCCGAGCGCGGCATCCGCGACCGCATCTGCCTGCGCAAGGGCGTCATCGGCAGCGAGCGGTGGGGCGACAAGATGCGCCAGCGCATCGCCGGCGAGCTGGGCGTGGAGATCTACGACATCTACGGCCTGACCGAGGTGTACGGCCCTGGCATCGGCATATCGTGCGACGAGCATCACGGCATGCACATTTGGGACGATTACGTGTACGTGGAAGTGGTCGATCCCGACACCGGTGCGCCCGTGCCCGACGGCGAGGTGGGCGAGCTCGTGCTGACCACGCTGCGCAAGCAGGGCGCCCCGCTCATCCGCTACCGCACGCACGACCTCACGCGCATCATCCCGGGCGACTGCAAGTGCGGCTTCGGCCATCGCCACCCGCGCATCGACACGCTGACCGGCCGCACCGACGACATGTTCAAGGTGAAGGGCTGCAACATCTTCCCCGCCCAGGTGGAGGAAGTCATCGCCGCCACCGACGGCACGTCCAGCGAGTACCAGGTGATGATCGAGAACATCAGCGGCAAGGATGTGCTCACCGTGCTGTTCGAAACCCCGCTGCAAGACGAGGCGAAGGCGCGCGCCGAGGAGGAGCTGGCCCTCATCTTCAAGGCGAAGTGCGGCTGCACTCCCGATGCCAAGGGTGTTCCCATGGGCGAGTTGCCCCGCTCCGAGAAGAAAACGAAGCGCATCTTCGACAGCCGATACTAGTCGCAAAGCGGAGCTTTCTCGTACGTGGAGGGAGGCACCCTGACGGGCTGCCTCCCTCTTTTTGCGCGCGAACCGCCTTCTTTTGTGCAAGCTAGATGATGCGGAAGCTTCGGATGCCTTCCGGATGTTTCACGTGAAACATCCGTTCGGCGGCGGAGGGGGATTTGCGAATTTTTTGCATGATGGGGGCGCTCCACTATGGTAGAGTATGCGCATGCATTCCGCGAAGGGACATACCGCCGTCGAACAGCGCTGGCAGCTTCAGCTCGCCGTCGCGGCTGTGTGCCGCTCCCTCGCTCCGCGTCCCGCGGACTCGCTTGTAACGGTATTCGCTGCGCAGCCGGCTTCGCCCCACGCGTCCGATGTCGCCGCGACGACCGGCGCAATCGACGCGGTCAGCGCTGTCGCCCATCGTGCGGCCGATGCCTCTGACGCGCCCCTGGCCGGTCGAACCGCCTACCGTGCCGTTTCCTATTATTCCTATCGATACCTCTAGCACATGGGTTTGCCCGTGGTGCTTCGTCGGCGTCGTGCCGACGGGCGTTGCGTTCCGGCAAAGTCATGTGCGCCACCGCGCGGGCCTTTCCCGACGCGATGTTCCACGTGAAACAATTCATCGCATTGCAGTGCGACAAAGGAACAAATGTTTCACGTGAAACATCCGGTCGCGGAACACGAAGCAAAACGGGGCTCGCTTTCTTGGGGAAGAGCGCCCGCCGACGGGCGGCGCGCATGAATCGATAGGAAGACTCATGATCGAAAAGATATGCATGGCGCTTATTTTCGTCGGCGTGGCGGTGGGCGTCGGCATCTACTGCCGACGACACACCGGAAGCGTCGACGGGTTCATCCTGGGCGGCCGCAACGTGGGGCCGTGGTTGAGCGCGTTCGCGTTCGGCACCAGCTACTTCTCCGCCGTCATCTTCGTGGGCTACGCCGGTCAGTTCGGTTGGAAATACGGCGTGGCCGCCACGTGGATCGGCATCGGCAACGCCATCCTGGGAAGCTTGCTGGCCTGGTGGGTGCTGGGCCCGCGCACGCGCGAGATGACGCACCGCCTGGGCGCGTCCACGATGCCCGAGTTCTTCGGCGCGCGGTTCCAGTCGAAGGGTTTGCGCATCGCGGCCGCGGCCATCATCTTCGTGTTCCTCATCCCGTACACGGCCAGCGTGTACAACGGCTTGTCGCGCCTGTTCGGCATGGCGTTCGGCCTGCCCTACGAGGTGTGCGTCATCGGTATGGCGGTTATCACCTGCGTGTACGTGGTGCTGGGCGGCTACATGGCCACGGTGATGAACGACTTCATCCAGGGCATCGTCATGCTGCTGGGCATCGTTGCCGTCATCGTGGCGGTGTTGGTGAATAACGGCGGCTTCACCGAGGCCATCGCCACGCTGTCGCTCATCCCTGCCGAGGATTCCCAGATGGCAGGGCCCTTCGTCAGCTTCTTCGGTCCGAACCTGCCCGACCTCATCGGCGTCATCGTGCTGACCAGCCTGGGCACGTGGGGCCTGCCGCAGATGGTGCAGAAGTTCTATGCCATCAAAAGCGGCCCGGCCATCAAGCAGGGAGCCATCATCTCCACCGTGTTCGCGATGGTGGTGGCCGGCGGCAGCTACTTCCTGGGCGGGTTCGGCCGCCTGTACGGCGATCAGGTGGAGATGACCGCCGCAGGCACGCCGGTGTACGACTCTATCATGCCCACCATGCTGTCCACGCTGCCCGACCTGCTCATCGGCATCGTGATCGTGCTGGTGCTGAGCGCGTCCATGTCCACGCTGTCATCGCTGGTGCTGACGTCGTCGTCCACGCTGACGCTCGATCTGCTGAAAGACAACGTGGTGAAGAACATGAGCGAGAAAAAACAGCTGGTGTACATGCGCGTGCTGATCGTGGTGTTCATCGTGATCTCGGCGGTGATCGCGCTGGTGCAGTACAACTCGTCCATCACGTTCATCGCACAGCTGATGAGCATCTCGTGGGGCGCGCTGGCCGGTTCGTTCTTGGGACCCTTCTTCTGGGGGCTCTACTCGCGTCGCGTGTCGCGTCCGGCTGTGTGGGCCAGCTTCATCGTGGGCGTGGGTCTGACTACGGGCAACATGATCGCCGGGTTCGTGGGCACGGCGTTCATCGCGTCGCCCATCAACTGCGGCGCCATTGCGATGGTGCTGTCGCTGATCATCGTGCCGGTGGTCAGCTTGTTCACAAAGCGCGTTGAGTTCGAGGTCGACCCGCCGCACGTCGAGGGAGCCATCGACCGCGAATACGAGCAGGAGCTGGAAGCGGAGTAGTTCTGAGCCGAAGCTTCGAAACCTCTGTCGTCTCAAAGTCTGCGGGACGGCAGAGGGCGCTTCGCTCCAAGAACACGCTTCAGCGAACGAGACGTGTTCTTGGAGCGAAGCTCGCATCTCGGAAGCTGTTTGCCGCCTATGTCTCGCATGAAGCACCGGCTTGCTACGCGAGCGTATCGCGCGAAGCGCTGGTCACGACCGCCTGTTTGGCGCATTGCGCCCGAAGAGACTCCTTATCAAGGGTCGCGCTGTTCCGTCTGACGGTCTTCCGTGCAGCCCGTCGCGCCCCGGATGGCGAAAACCCATCGAATTCGGAAGCTATCGCGCGCGTCGCGCTTGTTCGACGCGAGGTTCCGCGCAAGGTATCCTCTGCGACCAGGCATTATGCGGGAGGGGTTTCCTCACCGCGGCTACGCCGCGGGCGAAATTTCCGAATTCGATGGGTTTTCGCCATCCGGGGGAGCCTTCGACTGCGCGGATAACTCGGTGCGCAACGCTGCCGAGGGCGATGCGTCGAACTGGCCGGTTCGCCCGGGTGTTTCACGTGAAACACCCGTTCGTCTTGGGTGGTGGCACCGCGCGCCGTCTACGGCTCGCATCAGCGCGCCGCGCGATGGCTTGTGTGCTGTTGGGGGGGGGTTAGGGAGGATTCTCGTTCGACTCGCGACTCGGAACTTCCAGCCCCTGAGTACTCTGCGCTCGTTCCGTCCCTGCGTTCTCGCGCCCCGCGGGAGCGAAGGGGGCGGCGGCTCGCGTTCCGCGGTATACTGTCAGCCAGTATCGGCTCTCGTGAAAGCGCGCGCATGATCTTCCAGCTTGTTCTCATATACTTTCCCGCGCTGGTGTTCGGGTTTCTGTTCATCAAAAACTACCGCAAGGAGCCGCGGCAGTTTCGCAACGCGCTGTACTTCCTGCTGCTGTGCCTGTTCGCGCTGTACGGGCTGTCCATCCAGTTCGAGCTGCCGTGGCTGGTGCTCATCGGCTTGGCGGCCATTCCGTTCGGCACGGTAGCGCTGGTGGTGTTCCTGCTGGCGAACACGTTCGTGGTGGTGAAGCGCGAAGGCCTGTCGCTGTCGCATCTGCTGCCGGGCCTACTGGCGCTTTGCGTCGTGATGGCGTGCGTGGGCGGCCCGGTGCTGCTGTTCGTCCAGGCGCCGCCCATCGTGCTGGCGTTGGCGCTGCTGGTGCTGATGGAGGGCTCGTACGTGGCGTTCACGTTCGCGGCCCTGCTGCTGTATTCGTGGTTGTACCGCCGTCTGCCTAAGCGCCGCGATTACGATTACATCGTCGTGCACGGCGCCGGCCTGTCGGGCACGAAGCCCACGCCCCTGCTGGCCGCGCGCCTGGACAAGGCCGTCGAGCTATGGGAGGCCGACCACCGCCGCGCCGTCATCATCGCGTCGGGCGGCCAAGGAGCCGACGAGGCGGTATCGGAGGCCGAGGCCATGCGCACGTACCTCGTCGAGGAGCGCGGCGTGCCCGCCGATGCCGTCATCGAGGAGGACCGCTCCACCACCACGATGGAGAACCTGCGCAACTCCAAAGCCATCATGGACGCGCGGTCGGGCGCGGGCGCGTACCGCGCCGCGGTGGTGACCAGCGATTACCACGTGTTCCGTACGGCCGAGTACGCGCACAAGATCGGGCTGGCCGCCGACGGCGTGGGCAGCAGGACCGCGCGCTACTTCTGGCCCACCGCGTTCATCCGCGAATACGTGGCCGTCAGCAACGCCCACCGCTGGCCGTTCGTGGTCATCTTCGTGTTCTGGCTCCCTTTCGCCGCCATCGCGCTGTTCCAGCTGTAACGCGCTTCGCGCCCGCGCCCGACGTCGCACGGCCTAACGCGTCGCGCTCGCACCTGCGTCTGACACGCGTGGCTCCTCGCATTCGCGCTTGCACTTGCGCCCGACGTCGCGCGGCTCGCGTTCGCGCTCGCACCCGCGCCCGACACGCGCGGCTCCTTGCGTTCGTGCTCGCGTGCTTCGTCGATCGAAAACATCGGCGTTTTCGCCCCCTCGGGCGCGCTTGTCCTTGTATACTTAGGAAACTGGTGCCGAGCGGCGGCGATTCGGCCTGCGTCCTCAAGCATCGCGTTGGGAGAAGCGCGGCGAGGGTGAAGGCGGAACCACGTGCATGCCGTTCGGCGAATAGCACGACGAAGGGGATCATATGGAAGGATTCGACCTCATCAGCACGGGGGTATGGTCAATCATACCGCCGATTCTTGCGCTGGGTTTGGCGCTGATCACGAAGGAGGTGTATTCCTCTCTGGCCATCGGCGTGTTCGTGGGCATGGTGATCTACCAGTTCTCGCTCAACGGCGTGGGCGTCGAGCCGCTGGTGGATTCGTTCACCATGGTGCCGCAGATGATGGCCGAGCAGATAGCCGGCAACGGGGCGCTGCTGCTGTTCCTTGCGTTATTGGGCGCGCTCGTGGTGGTCATCGCGGCCGCCGGCGGATCGCGCGCGTACGCCGAGTGGGTGTCTACGCACATCAAGAACGCGAAGATGGCGCAGATTCTCACTGCGGTGCTGGGCATCATCATCTTCGTGGACGACTACTTCAACTGCCTCACGGTGGGCGCGGTCATGCGCCCCGTCACCGATCGATTCAACATCAGCCACGAGAAGCTGGCATGGATCATCGACTCCACCGCGGCGCCTATCTGCATCATCGCGCCGGTGTCGTCGTGGGCCGTGGCCGTAGGCGGCTACCTGGGCGAAGGCGGTTTCACAACGTTCGTCCAGTCCATCCCGTACAACTTCTATGCGCTGCTCACCATCGTGTTCGTCTTCTTCATGTGCGCTACCAAGAAGGACTTCGGCCCCATGCGCGTTGCCGAGGCCGAGGTGCAGAAGCCGGCCGACCAGCAGCATCGTATTCCGTCGAAGGACAGCGCTCTCGAGTCGATGTCGACGGTGGGCATTTCCGATCCGAACGCGGCCGACGCGCTGCCGGCGAAGCTGGATACCATTGTAGCCGAGGAGGACGAGCTGGACGAGGCTGCGAAGGTGGCCGTCGAAGAGTTCAAAGGCATGGCCATCTCGGACAAGGGACGCGTGTTCGACCTGATCATTCCCATCATCGTGCTCATCATCTTCTCGATTCTGGGCATGCTGTACGCGGGCGGCTTCTTCCAGGGCGTCGACTTCGCCACGGCTGTGGGCGAGAACCCGGTGTTCGGCCTGTGCATCGGCGTGTGCGTGGCGCTGGTGGTGACGGCGGCCATGTTCCTGCCGCGCAAGCTGATGACGCTGTCGGGATACATGGACGGCGTGGCCGAGGGCGTGCGCTCCATGGTGGGCGCCATCATGATCCTCGTGCTGGCATGGAGCCTAGGCGGCACGTGCCGCTACCTGCTTGGCACGGGCGAGTTCGTCAGCGGCTTCCTGAACAGCATCGGCGTGGGGCTGGCTCTGCTGCCGGTGGTCATCTTCGTGGTGGCGGCGTTCATCGGCTTCGCCATGGGCACGTCGTGGGGAACCATCGCGCTGATCCTGCCCATCGTGATCGGCGTGTTCCCGGCGCAAGATCCGCTGTTCCTCGTGGCCATCGGCGCCACGCTGGGCGGTGCGGTGTACGGCGACCATGTGTCGCCTATTTCGGATACCACTATCCTGTCGTCGGCGGGCGCGCAATGCAACCACCTGCGCCACGTGGCCACGCAGCTGCCGTACGCTTCGGTGGTGGCGGCCGTGTGTCTGGTGGGCTACATCATCGCCGGCTTCACGGGCAACCCGTGGATCGCGCTCGTCGTGGGCGCCGTGCTGATGATCGCGGCTGTGCTGGTGCTGAACCGCTCGAAGTACGGGGCGGTGAAGGCGTAAGCGCGAACGCGGGCAAGCGAGCAAGCGAAGCGCAGCGAGCGCCCGGGACGGCCACTCCGCCCCGGGCGCTTTTTTTGAGCCCGAAGCCACCCCGCTGCGCCCGGCGTCGCTTGCGCCCAGCGTCGCTCCCCGCCCGCCGCGCCCGTGTCGCCCCGCGCGCAATGGCGAGCGCCCCGCGTTGCCGCGCTCCGCATCTTCCCCGCCCGCCGCGCCCGCGTCGTCCCGCGCGCAATGGCTAACGCCCCGCGTCGCCCCGCCCGCCGTGCCCGCCGGGCCCGCCAGATGTACGGATGTTTCACGTGAAACATCCGTACCGTTCAACGCATATTCCCACTTCAAACGCCCATAGCTCGTTTCGTGCGATCGAAAGTTACATCCTTTCGTGCGATGGTGCGCTTCTTCCTCCGTCGTATAGTGCGCAGCGTTCGAGGCGGCTCGGCCGCCTGTCTACGAGAGGAGAGAGCAATGGGGAGCACGTTCACCAGAAGGCAGTTCGTCATGGGGGCTATGGTGCTGGGCGGGTCGCTCGCGCTGACCGGATGCAGCCCGAAGCCCGAGTCCAAGAAACAGGACGGCGCGTCGGGCGCAACCGAGCCCGTGCAAGCCGACATCATCGTCATCGGTTCGGGTCTGGCCGGCTCGGCCTGTTCGATCTCCGCGGCGCAGAACGGCGCGAGCGTGCTGCTGGTCGACAAGGCGCCGTTTCTCACGTCCACCTTCCTCACCTCGAAGGGCAACGTGTCCATTGCCCAGGTTCCAGAGAATAAGGACGAGTGGCGCTTCGAATCCGAGACGCCCGACACCATGGACCAGTTCGTCAGCCGCTACCGCAACCTCACCGAGATCGGCAAGGTGGACGCGCCGTACCCCGACTATAGCCGCATGCAGCGCATGATGGAGGAAAGCTGCGCCACCATCGCGTGGGTAGAGCAGCTGGGCATCACGTTCGAGAAGTCGTTTACCAAGGAGATGGTGGGCACCGACACGGTAAAGCCCGACGTCAGCGCCGACCCTGCGACGGAAGCGGGCGTCCAGGTGGCGAACGCGTTCGCGGCCGAATTCGAGCGCTTGGGCGTGCGGACGATGCTGTCCGCCGAGGCGAAAGAGCTGATCATGGACGGCGATGCCGTGGTGGGCGTGAAGGTCGAGGGGCCTGACGGCGTCCAAGAGCTGCGTGCGAAGGCCGTGGTGCTGGCCACCGGCGGTTTCGGCGGCAGCGCGGAGTACTGCGACCAGCTGGTGCCCGCCATCAACGAGATGGGCTTCCAGTACCTGGGCAACGCTATGAACACGGGCGACGGCATGACCATGGCCTCCGCCATTGGCGCCGCGCTGTACGAGGATCCGTGGGTCATCCCGAACGTCATCATGCCCACGCGCACGCTGACGAAGGCCGACGCGGGCTTCAAGAAGCTGTGCGACACCGGCATGGAAGGTGCTGCCACGTCGTCGAAGATGCTGGTGGACTCCACGGGCGCGCGCTTCGTGAACGAGGCGGCTCCGGTGACGGCGCTGGCCACGTCCATGACCGACAACCAGGCGGGGCCGTACTACGTGCTGTTCGACAGCTCGAACGCCGAGGTGGTCGCAGTCATCGAGAAGGGCCTGTCCACGGGCGACGTGCTGAAGGGCGTTTCGATCGAGGAGCTGGCCGACGCGGCCGGCGCGCCCCAGCTTGCGGCGACGTTCGAGGCGTACCAGCAGGCGGCAGCTGCGGGTGCGGACGAGGCGTTCGGCAAGAAGGCCGACATGCTGGCGGCGTACGGCGACGGCCCGTTCTACCTGGTGAAGTTCGTGCCGTCCTATGTGGCCACGATGGGCGGCGTGAAAACCGACGCATCGTGCCAAGCGCTCGGCGAAAACGGCAGCGTCATCCCCGGCCTGTTCGCGGTTGGCGAGGCCACGCACCGCTTCATGTACAACCGCAGCTTTGTGCGCCACTGCTCCAACTCCAGCGCCCTCACCATGGGTCGTCTGACGGGAGCGGCGCTGGCCACGGCGTAACGACCCGATCTTCCCTCGCGCGCAGGCCGGACCCCCTCCCCGGCCTGCGCTTGCGTTTGCCCGCCGTCAAGCATGCGTCGAAAATCCCCGCTCTATCGTCCCATAGGACGATAGAGATCCGCACGCGCTTGTCGCGGCACCGAGCGCGACGAATGTTTCACGTGAAACATTCGTTCGATTACGGATTCGTTGCGGGCTTTGCCCTCGCGACGGCGTCACCCCCTCCCCGATGGGGTTGCCAACGAAAAGGGCTAACTCTTCTTGGCGGCGCTCGTCTCCTCTATGAGGTCGAGCAATTCCTGGCGCGAGTGCACGTCCATCTTCGCGTAAGCGTGGCGCAGGTGGGTTTTCACCGTGTGCTCCGACAGCGTGAAACGCTCGGCGATGGCCCGGGCGCTGCGTCCCGCCGCAAACTCCTCGATCACTTCGAACTCGCGGTTCGTCAGCTCGTAGGTGCCCTTCATCTGCACGAGCGCATCGCCTGCCGACAGGTGCGCCAGCGGGACGGCCGCCGCTTCCTCGGGGGCGCTCGCATCGCCGACCGCATCCCGCTTCGACGCATAGCGAAGGTAGCTGCAGAACATGAGCGCCAGCGTGGCCACCAGCAGCCACACCGAGCCGACGAGCGCGAGCTGCGGATCGACGCCGGTTTGCTCCAACAGCGTCTGCGCCGCGAAGCGCCCCAGCGCCACCGACAGCCTCGCGACGCCCAAGGCCAAGCCCAGCAGGAAGAACGCCGGCAGCTTCCGCTCGTTCGCCTCGCTGATGAACATGAGCCACAGCAGCACGTAGAACGAGATGAGGAACGCGGTCATCAGCGATCCGGCCACGTGCCCGTCGGCGACGTTGAGGCTGCGGTACAGCAAGATGGTGACCAGGCACAACGCGGTGATGGGCGTGATGTAGTCGATGTTCGCCTTGCGCGGCTTCGCCACCAGCAGCACGGCCAGCATGGCCACGGCCGCGATGATCCCGAACAGGCCGGTGAGGTCGGTCTGCGCGTACTGCAGGTTGTTGTGGATGTCGAGCTCTATCACGAACCCGCAGATCAGCGAGAACGCGAACGTCCCTGCGACCGCGCGCTTCGTGCGCGAAAGCGCCTCGGCCATGGAGGTTGCGGGTGCGACGGATTCCTTCATCTGCTGGGCGACGAACGCGTTGTTGCGCAGGCACCACAGCAGCGCGGCGGTGGACAGGACGAACGACGCCAGCAGCATGATGCTGCGCCCGCCTGGGAACAGCGAACTGGTCAGCGGCGGAAGCAGCGTATCAATGAGGTACGCGACGGCGATCAGGGGAAGCGAGAGCCGCGGCCGGTAGCTGGTGAACACTTCCATCCAGCAGAGGATGGACAGCGACCAGCCCATGCCCGCCGTCACCTGCATGGCGATAAGCGCGATATCGTTTGTGTTGCCCGACGCAACGAGCACGGCGTAGATCGAGCTGACGACGACGGCCGCGACGAACAGCGGCTTCGCCCGGTCGATGCGCCCGAGGTAGGAGAGGACGGCGACGACGAGGAACGTGAGCCCGTCGGCCGCGAGGCCTACCAGGGCGTAGGGGCTGGGGCTGTAGGGCCCCGTGTTGAGGTCGAGCAGCCGCGCGCCCTGCAGCAGGCCGAACCCGAGCGTGGCCACCGCCGCGAGGGCGAGGATTCGCGTTTTGTCAGATGCGTGCGCGTTCATCGTTTCCCCTTTGCTTGCGAAACAGTCGCGCCCCACTATAACGCACCCGCGCCCGCCGCGCTCTGCGAAGCCGAGCAGAACCGCACAGATGTTTCACGTGAAACACTCGCTGCTCGCACCGCCGCGATCATGCGACCCTGTCGGACATTGAAGCGAACGAATGTTTCACGTGAAACATTCGGGCTGCGGAAGAAGCGCGCCAGGCGTTTCCGTGCCCACTGCAAATTGCGCTTCCTTGATCGAGCGCTTCCGCGTCGATCTGCGCGCTGCGGCGCCTGCGCCCAGTTTCGCCGTGCGAGGTTAGGGCGATGGGCGCGCTACCCGCTCACTACGCGGGGCAGGGCGATGTCGTGGGGCTCGCAGGGGACGGTTTTCACGCGCTGCTCGTCGAAGGCGATGCCGACCACGGCGGCATCGGCGCGCAAGCGGGGGAGCAGCTGGTCGTAGTTGCCGCCGCCGTAGCCCAGGCGCCGTCCGGCATCGTCGAAGGCGACCAGCGGCACCACCACGGCGTCGAGCTCCTCGGGATCGACGGCCTGGAACCCGTCGCGCTCCAGCGCTTCGCAGGCAAGGCAGCGCAGGGGCGCGCCAAGGAACCCCGCTGCGGCCGCGTCCAGCTGCTCGCGCGCCACGCGGTAGAATCGCATCTGGGGCGACCCGCTCGTGCCGCCGGTTTCGCCCGCTGCCCGCCGTCCGCTCGCCTCGCCTGCAGCCCGCGACCCGCTCGGCATTCGCGGCACGTCTCCCGCCCGCGGCTCGCTCGGCACCGGCGACCCGCCTGCTTCGTCCGCGCCCGCGCGACCCGCCGCCCGCGACCCGCCCGCTGCAGGCTCCTCGCGCACCATGCAGGGGAAGCACACGTCCCAACCGTGCGCGTACGCCGCCTCGACGAACGGCCGCGTGTCCACCTCACTGCGCATCGACGCGAACACGGCCACAGTGGGAACCGCGCTCCCGCCCGTCGCATCCGCGCGCGACGTCCCCTCGGCCGAAACCTGCGCCGTCCCCGCACCTTCCGCGCCCGCCAGCGCTTCCGCCAGCACCTGCTCCAACCGCGCGCATATCGCCGCGCTCTTGCGCGCACGCACCTCTTCCGGCAGCGCATCGCGACGTGCCAGCACGCGCGAGCGCAGTTGTTTTTTCGTCTCCATAGACCGCAGTATAGCATCGACGTAACGGCGCCGTTGCACGATAATGGCGGAGGTGTGGGGAGTTAGCGCAAACGTAACCGTTTCCATTCGATTTGACCTGCAAACCCATCATTGACCTTGCTATAATCGTTTTGCATTGGGTACACTCGGACCACCTTAGATAGCTCTCCCTCGCAGTCGCAAGGGGTGCACCACCTCAAACGACGCTGCGTATGCGTCGTTTGTTGTTTTCTAAGGAGAAATTGACTACCAAGCATATATAAGTAGGTCGCTCACCAGGCATCATGCATGCCGGGCGACATAGAGTAAGGAGACAGCAGTGCAACTCAAGGCATCCACCGATTACGGTATGCGCGCCATCTTGTACTTGGCTGCGCAAGGTACCACCTGCTCCTCGAAAGATATCGCGGAGGACATGTCCATTCCGCGCGACTACCTCATCCAGCTGGCGCAGCTGTTGCGCAACGCAGGCATCATCGAGGCCCGTCCGGGCAAGCACGGCGGCTATCGCCTGGCGAAGGATCCGGCCGACACGAACGTGCTGGAGATCATGGAAGCGCTCGACGACGATGCGAAGCAGTCCACGCGCGCGAAGCGCGATGCGCGCAAGGGCGGCGCGATGGTGCAGGAGATCAAGCAGGTCTACGATCTCATCGAAGAGAGCATGGACGCCTATCTGTCCAGCTTGACGGTGCAGATGCTGCTCGACTGCGCCCGCAACGGCGACAACAGCCGCACGTTTTTGGCCGAACGACTGCAGGAAGAAAGCCGCCGCCTGCTCGACGCCGTCAAGTAGCGTCGACGCAGCCCGGCGGCTGCGCTCTTTTCGCCGCGCCGCCGCCGAGGCGTCTAGATGCCCAGCACCTGCATCACCAGCAGCACGGCGGTGAGCACGGTGACGATGCCCACGGTGACCCAGATCAGCACGCGCGACACGATGCGCGAACGGTACGCGCCCATAACCCGCTTGTCCGCGGCGATGATGGCCATGAACACCAGCAGCACCGGCAGCACCAGGCCGTTCACGAACTGGGCGGTCAGCATCACGCCCATGAGGTCGATGTTCGGCACCAGCACCACCACGGCCGAGAACGCGATCACGAACGTGAAGATGCTCTTGAACAGCGGCGCCTCTTTCCACTTGAACGAAACGCCCGCCTCCCAGCCGAAGGCCTCGCAGATGACGAACGCCGTGGTCAACGGCAGCACGCAGGCCGCCAAGAACGACGCGGCGATCAGTCCGATGGCGAACAGCGCTTCGGCGTAGTGCCCGGCGAACGGTGCCAGCGCGCGCGCCGCGTCGGCGGCCGATTCGATCTCGATCCCCTGCGGGAACAGCACCGATCCCGTGGTCACGATGATGAACCAGGCCACGAGGCACGCGGCGATGGTGCCGGCGATCACGTCCACCTTCTGCGAGAACAGATCCTTCACCGACACGCCCTTTTCCACCACGTTGCTCTGGTTGAAGAACATCATCCACGGCGCGATGGTGGTGCCGATCATCGCGATGACCAGCGACACGAAGCTCTGGTCGTTCACGATGCGCGGCACGACGGTGCTGGTCAGAGCCTCTTCCCAGTTCGGTTCGGCCATGAACGCCGCCACGATGTAGGTGACGAACACCAGCGACAGGATGAGGAACACCTTCTCCACGCGCTTGTAGCTGCCGCCCACCACCAGAAGCCACACGGCCACGGCGGCCACGGGCACAGCCAGGTACTTCGACACGCCGAACATCTCCATGCCGCTGGCGATGCCGGCGAACTCGGAGAACGTGGTGGCCACGTTGCCGATGAGCAGCGCCAGCATGGCCAGCGCGGTCAGGCGGATGCCGAAGCGCTCGCGGATGAGCGCGGCGAAGCCCTTGCCGGTGACGGCGCCCATGCGCGCGGCCGTCATCTCCACCACGATCAGCAGCACGCACATGATGGGGATGACCCACAGCGTGGCGAAGCCGAACTTCGCGCCCACGGTGGAGTAGGTGGAGATGCCGCCCGCGTCGTTGCCGGCCATGGCCGTGACGATGCCAGGACCCAGCGCTGCCAGCAGCAGCCAGATCTTTTTGGGCTGCTTCTTCTCGGGAGCTTCGACGAGCTCGGTCGACTCGATCGCGTCGACGGCGACGTCGCGCACTTCGAGCTTCTCGTTCTTCTTCATCATCATGGCGCTACCTCCCGGCGTAGCCGATGATCTGCAGCAGCACCAGCGTGTACAGCGCCAGGAACAGGATGGACGCCACGAGGCCGCCCAGCACCTTGAGCAGGGTAGCCTTCGTCTTGTCGCCGCTCACGTCCTCTTCGATGGCGTCCCACGCGTCGTCGACCGTGACGATGCCCAGCAGCACGCCGTGCTCGTCCACCACGGGCATGGCGGGCAGCTCGTACTTGAAGATGTCGGCCGCCACGTCCTCCTCGGTCTCGTCCGGCGTCGCGGAGATCACGTCGTCGAACATCACGTCGCGCACGGGCCGCGCGTCGTCGGTGAGCACGAGGGTGCGCAAGCTCAGCACGCCCACGAACTCGTCGTAGTCGTTCAGCACGTACACGTAATGCACGGTGGGGTGGTCGTCGTCCAGCTCGCGCAGCACCTCGATGGTCTCGCCCACGGTGTTGTCGGCCTTCACGGCCACGAACTGCGTGGTCATCATGCCGCCGGCCGTGCCGTCCTTGTAGCCCAGCAGGCGGCGGATCTCGGTGGCGTCCTCCACGCCCATGAGGCGCAGCAGCGTCTCGGCCTTCTCGTACGACAGGTCGCGCACGATGTCGGCCGCGTCGTCCGGGTCCATGTCGCCCAAGAGGCCGGCGGCGCGGGCGTCGTCGAGGTCTTCGATGAAGTCGGCCTGGTACTCGTCGTCCATCTCGGAGATGGCCTCGGTGGCCTGCGCATCGTCCAGATGCTGGAACACGTTGGCGCGCTGCTGGGGGTCCAGTTGCTCCAGGATGTCGGCCACGTCGGCGGGGTGCAGCTCGTCCAGGCGCTTGTGCGTGACGGACAGCTGCACTTCGGACAGGTCGCGATCGAGCAGGTCCATGTAGTTCCAGGCGATGATCTGCTCGTCGATCTTCTTGCCGAACACCTTCGCCACGGCCACCACGGCGCGCTCCAGCCAGGAGGCCAGCCCGCGCAGGATGCCGCGCACGCCCACTTCGGCGCCCAGCAGGCGCAGCTGCGAGCCCGAAACGGACAGCTTGAGGTCGTTGACGCGCACCACTTTCAGGCCTTGCGTATCCACGATCTGACGGTTCAGCAGGTCGCGCGCCAGCAGAACTTCGTCAGGTTGCAGATAGCTGAAGCGGATGTCGTGCGCCTCGGCGTTGAGGGTGATTCCGTCCTCGTCGAACGTGTCGACGTACTTGCGCCACGAGATCATGAACGGAACCTTGCCGGGCCCCTGGAAGGCCAGGCTGGTGATGCGCGGGAACACTTCGCCGGTGGAGATGGCGAGGTCGGAGATGGTGCCGATCTTCTCGCCCTGGGTGTCCACGACGGGTTTCCCCATCATTTGAGAGAGGTAGAGCATGGTGGTATCCCTTACTGTCATGCCCATGGCCGTACACCTCATGATACCGTGTGCAAAGACGCGCGCGTCGCGCGCAATGCAAAATGTGTGTTAAGCCATGAGCCGCCGCAGTCGTTCCTTCGACTGCCGACGTAAGGGAAGACGAAGGAAGAACTACTTACTGTGAGGCTTCGATTTTCGAACCTTCAAGTACGTTCCTTTCCCTGACCAATAAAAAATCCGCACGTGCTGCTGCCAGTCGTTGCGGAATTAGAAGCTGAAATGGTGCGCCGTGAGGGATTCGAACCCCCGACGTACTGATTCGTAGTCAGTCCCTCTATCCAGCTGAGGTAACGGCGCACGTCGAAACAGCAAAAGTTATTATGCCGGTATTGCCCCATGCTGTCAACGACTTTTTCAGACTTTTTGGGAATAGTGCGCGAAATAGGTGTTTGAACTGCATAAATGGTTAGTTTGTCGAACGAACGCCGCATGTTCGTCGTGCACCGTATAAGGAGCTCGGCGCGCTTTCTGCGGAATCGGCCAGTCTTGAATTCTTCCGGGAACCGTAGGCGAAGCTGTTCCGCGACCAGCTGACTTGTCGGATCGCAGGCAGCGTCGTTTTTCGCAGCGGTTCTGCAAGTTTTTCGACTTCGTGGCAAGTTCGGATCGTTGCGATCAGGGGTTTCTTCCGCCTTAAGGAAAAGCCTGCGGAAAGCTTTCGAGCCTCTGGGTCAAAAGGCCTGGTGGGACGATCGGCCGCGAAAGTCATTCTGCCACAAAGTCGAAAAACTTGCAGAACCGCTGCGATTTGCTGCACAGCCTCTATCGGCAGGTCGTCTCTCCGTGTTCAACGGCATTCAGCCTCGTCGATGTTTCACGTGAAACATTCGCCCGCATTGCGGGGCGATTACAAGCGGGCATGCCCGGCCTCTTCGTGCGTGCGCGTGGCTAGGATGAGGCAGAACGCGTCTTGAATCCAACGAAGAAAGCGAGGCTGTTATGACGAAGACTGCGAAATGGTCGATGATCGGCGTGCTTGCCGCTCTGGTGCTGGCGCTGTTCGCCGTTGCCGGCTGCTCAAGCGACAACGCGGGCAACAACGACAACGGAGGCGACAACGCCAACCCTGCCACCGAGAACAACGACAATGGCAACGGTAACAACGGCGACAACAACAACGGCAACAACAATGCCGACAACAACAATAGCAACAACGGCAATAACAACAACGGCAACCAGATGGGCGACGGCAGCAGCATCGGCGAAGGCACCGTCCTCAAGGTTCCGAACGGCTGGGTCGCCTATTCCCAGAGCGACATGCTCGTGCTGCTGGACTCGAACGCCGACGTCCAGTACCAGTGGACGGCCGAGGTTAACGGCAACACCGTGCTGAAGGACACCGACGCCGACCTGCCGTCCTCCGGCTTCAACGATCAGAACTCCCAGGACGTCGTGGGCGCGGCCGGCATGCACGCGTTCGGGTTCCTGGCCGACGACCAGAACAACGGCGAGTCCACCATCACAATGAAACTGGCGAACACGTCGAATGCCAACGATGTGAAGACCACCATCGTAGTGAAGGCCACGGTGCAGAACGGCACGTTCACGGACGTGAGCGTGCAGGAGTAGCGCGCCCCCCGCTATACTGCGGGAAAGCGAAACCGCTCGGAAGGAGTGCGCGATGAAGGCTCGTCTGAAACTCGTGATAGCAGGAGCGTGCATGGCGGCTTTCATCGCGTTCGCCGTCGGGTGTTCGGCTGCGCCGGGATCCGAGGTCCAGATCGCCGAAGGGTCGGCGGAGTTCAGCCAGGGCGACCTCGTGGTCAAGCTGGACGCGAACCCCACGACGGGGTACGAGTGGACCTTCCAGATCGACGGCTCGGCCGTGCAGCCCGACGGCGACGAGTTCGTCCCCGCGAGCGACGGCGCCCAGCCCAAGACGGGCGAAGGCGGCGTGCACACGTTCAACTTCAAAGCCGACGGCTCGGGCGAGGCAACGCTGACGTTCACGTATGCGCGGTCGTGGGAGGCGTCGGACAGCGACAAGACCGTCGTGCTGCATGCGACGGTTGAAAACGGCGCGTTCACGCAGGTTGAAGAGCAGGCGTAAACATCAAAGGGCGGGAACGGCCGAGCGCCGTTCCCGTCCTTTCTCGTGCGGAATGCTCTAGATGCTGAGGTCGCGCCGATCGAAGGCCGCAACCGCCACGGCGAACAGCGCCACCGCGCCAACGGTCAGCGCGATCGCGCCGCCGACGGCTGACGCGTCGCCCGCGGCCAGGCCGTAGTAGTCGAACAGCGTCAGCGGGTTGACGTTCTTCAGGAACTCGAACTTGTCGCCCACCTGCGATACCATCTGCATGAGGAAGAACAGGATGTTCAGGCCGCCTCCCACCCACAGGGCGGCCGTCGCGTTCGAAAACAGACATGCGGACAGGAAGCACAACCCGGCCATCGCCAGCCATAGGGCCAACAATCCCGCATTCACCTGCATCAGCGCCTGCATATCCAGCTCGCCCGGGAACAGCGCTTCGGCGAAACCTGCTTCGAGCGACGTCACCACTGCCATGAGCGCCACCAGAATGGTCACCATCACGCCCACCATGGTCAGCGCGATGCGCGTGCGGCTGTTCGGCGTAGCCAGCAGATACGCCATGGCGCCGCGATCGAGGTAGCGCACCATCAGCTTGTTCGCCACGATCAGGATGAGCACGAGGATGAAGATGGTCAGCAAGAACCCGTACAGGTAGTTCAGCATGAAGTCGATGAGGGTGGTGGCCTGCACCGACATGCCGAACGCCGCAAACATCTCGGGCATGCTCTGCATCATGGCATCCAGGCTTTCTCCCAGCTCCGGATCGTACATGCTGACGATCACGCCGATGTACATAGCCAGCACCGCCGCGATGATGAGGCTGACGAACAGGTTCGCGCGCAGCTCTTTGGCGAACAACGTCCTATTCATGAGAGCCTCCTTTCTCCACCTGGTTCGTCGTGCCGTACAGGTGCATGAACAGCTCTTCCAGCGTTTGCTCGCGCGCGGCGAGGTCCACGATGTCGTAGGCGGCCAAGTCTTTCACGAACGCGTCGGGGTTGCCGGCCACGGCTGCCTCCACGCTAGCCGCGCCCTGTTTCCGTGCGTCGGGATGCGCCTGCGCGTAGCGGTCGCGCGTGGTCTCGTCGGCGAACGTCACCGCGAACACGCGCTTGCGGCTCTTCCTCACGTCGTTCATGCGCTCGACGGCGGCCAGCCTGCCCGCACGGATGAATGCGACGCGGTCGCACGTGCGCTCCACCTCGTCGAACAGGTGCGATGAAAGCAGGATAGTGGCGCCGCGACGCTTCTCCTCAAGCACGAGGTCGATGAAGCGGCTTTGCATGAGGGGGTCGAGGCCGCTGGTGGGCTCGTCCAGCAAAACGATGTCGGGCGAGGTCATGAACGCGCACACCAGGCCCACCTTCTGCTTCGTGCCCTTCGACATCTTGCGGATGCGCCGCGCGGGGTCCAGCTCGAAGTACTCGACCAGCTGGTTCATGCGCGTGCGGTCGCGCAGCTTCTTCATGCGCGCCATGAATTCCAGGAAGGCCGCGCCGGTCATCTCGTCCATGCAGGCGATCTCGCCCGGCAGGTAGCCCAGGCGCTCCTGGATGCGGCTGCGCTGGCTGAAGCAGTTCAGGCCGTCGATGCTCACGGTGCCCTCATCGGGGCGAATGAAGCCCATGAGGTTGCGCATGGTCACGGTTTTCCCAGCGCCGTTCGGCCCCAGGAAGCCGAACACCTCGCCGCGTTCCACGGAGAACGACACGTCGAACACGCCGCGGCCGTTGCCGTAGTCTTTCTTGAGCCCCTTGAGTTCGATCACGGGGTCGCTCATCGGTATTCCTCCTTAATGAGACAAAGGGAGACAAAGGGATGGGGTTGCTATCTCATCGCCTCCGGTACTCTTCTTTGTACGAATAGGCTTTCAGCATGTCGCACCAGCGGTACATCTCGTCCATCATGGCGTCTAAATCGATGCGTTGATGCAGCGCTTGCTGTTGGTGCAGATAGCCGTCGGCCAGCCAAATCAGCATGTTGAGCACGTACTTCGGATCGATGTCGTCGCGGAACCGGTCAAACCGCACGTTCTTGAAGTACGTCGTGAACATAAAGTCGAGTTGTCGCTGCGTCCAGCTGTCCATCGTATCCTTTATGTCCTTGTGCTCCGGGTAGAAGGCCCGGATGGAGAACTCCAGCAGGTAGGGGAACTTGCTCAGCACCTTGGATTTGGTTTCCGCCGCGTAGACGAGCAGCTCGAAGAAGTCGTCGATCTCCCAATACCCATCGTCCAGCACCAGGTTGGACACCTTTTCCATCAGATGCTCCATGAGGTACAGGTACAGCTCCTTCTTGTTCTTGAAGTAGAAGAACAGAAGGCCCTTCGAGATGCCTGCCCTGCGCGCGATCGTCTCGGTCGAGGCGTTCTTGTAATCGTTCTTGCCGAACGTTTCCACGGCGGCGCTGACGATGGCCTCGCGCCGCTCTTCGGGAAGGCTCTCGAATTTCGAGCGTCGGTCGTCCACTGCCGCCTCCTTTCCTGCCGCCGTTGACCGGCCGGTCAACGGATCGAAGACCATGCTACCCCGTTGACTATTTTTTAGAAGGGGGCGCGAGGAAGAATTTTTGCCAGGTTGAACTGCGTCCCGGTTCTTGGACAAGGAAAATAAAGGTGGCTATGCTGCTAAGGACTGGTTCCGGAATTCCTCCGGGGTCAGTCCTTTCAGTTTAACCTGCCTTCGCCTCGTGTTCCAGTGGACGATGTACGCCTCGAGCCTCTCCTTGAACTCCTCGAAGCTCTCGAAGCTCTGCCCGCGGAAGAACTCGTCCTTGATATGGCCGAAGACCTGCTCGGTCGCGCCGTTGTCGATGCAGTTGCCCTTTCTCGACACGCTCTGGACGATGCCCGCCTCCTCGAGCGTCTTGCAATAACCGTCGTGCTGGTACTGCCATCCCATGTCGGAGTGCATGACCGGGCTCGCGGCCTCCGGCATCTTCGCCAGCAGGCCTTCCAGCATCTCCTTTTGCTGCGCCATGTTCGCAGACCGCGATATGCTCCAGGACACGATCTCCTTGCTGCCGAAGTCGTACGCTGGGGCAAAGTAGGCCCTGCCCCACGGGGCCTTGAACTCGGTGACGTCCGTGCCGAGCTTCTGCCAGGGTTCGTCGGCTGAGAAGTCCCTGTCCAGGACGTTGTCGAACGCCCTGCCGACAACGCCTTTGAACGAGTTGTACCTGTGGTAGTCGCTCTCGCGCCGGATGCCGCAGCTGATGCCCATCTCGTGCATGATCTTCAGTGCGGTCTTGTCGGCTATCGCCACGTCCTCCTCGGCGCGCAGGGCCATGGCGACCTGCCTGTGTCCGCAGCCGTTGGCCGTGCGGGAGAGCACCTCCGCCACCTTCTCCCATAGCTCCGGCCTCGTCGGCCTCGGCGGGTGCGAGCGGGCGCGGTAGTAAGTCGATCTCGGGAGCCCGGCGGCTGCCAACAGGTCGGAAAGAGCGTGGCCTTGCCCTGAAAGCATCTCGATCACTTGGGACTTCTCCCAGCTCGAGACTTCTCCGCCTCCAGGGCGCGGACTTTTTTTAAGTAGGCGTTCTCGGCTTCGAGCCTGCGCACGCGCGCCTCGAGCTCTTGCTCGCGCGTCTTGGGCGCGCTTTGAGCCGCAGATCCCTTCGGCCTGCCCTTGGGCTTGGGCCTGAGAGCGTCGGCCCCGCCTTCGCGGTAGAGCCGGCACCAGGAGTCGAGCGGGGTCCTCGACGCGATGCCGAAGGCGGCCATGGCCTCGGGCTTGCCCATCCCCTCGTCCACGACGGCCCGAGCTGCGGCGGCCTTCGTCTCCCAAGCGTATCTCGTTTTCCGGCTACCCATGCAGAGCAGCACCTCGCTTCCGACCGACCTGTACGTCAGAAGCCATTTTTCCACGATGCTGGCCGACATGCAAAGCCTCGCGGCGACGATGTCCCTGCCGTACCCCTCGTCGAACAGCTCGACCGCTAGTTCGCGCATCTTCCTGTCATGCTTCGGCGGCATAAAGAAGCCTCCCATCTCTCGAACTTTACTTTCTTGTCCAAGAAATGGGAGGCAGTTCAGGTCGACCCCCCCCCTTTTTTTTCTGTCCTTGCAAGTCGGAATTGTCTTTTTGGCAAATAGTGTGCGAATTCGGAAGCCTGCACGTTCGCGATCGCCCCTGCGCTTTCGGCAAGCGCCCAAGGCGCAGCAAAAACCCCAGCTCGCGAAAACTGCCGGCTCTTTCCCGGTTTTTTCTTTTTCCGAATTCGACCAACTATTGCCACGGCTGCTGCCATGAACTGCCCGATCATGATAGAATCAGCCTCACTACAGAGCCAGTGCAGGCGCTCTCCATCGTTCGAGTAGCCCATTGCTGGAAGCGATGCCCTCGTCTTCCCCTACCACGTCTGCAAGATCCTCTCCGCCCAGGGCAAATAAGGGGGTCTTGTGCAGAAGATCGCACGTGCCTCGCAATCACGCATTGTTTTCGGATACATCACGGCCTTGCAGATGCTGCGCATGGCCCAACCCTGCGAGCTAGCTTCGGTGAGGAGCGGAAAACCAAGCATCCCCGAGCGCGCCCCGCGCACCAAAGAGCTCAGCTCGGCGCTTGAGCGCATAGAAGGGGATCATCCGGGTCTGAGGTTCGAAAGGCCTAGTCACGTGTTGGTGAGCACGCCGAACGGTCGGGCGGGGGAGCTTTGCGTTCCTCATGTGTGCACGAGGGGCTTCTCGCGTTCCTCGTTCTTTCGATTGGGCGATGACGTGTTCTTCAGCAAACCCGAGCTTGCATTCATTCAAATGGCAACGCGGATCCGCAACGAGGTTTCGCTGCTTGAGTTGGGGTGGGAGTTGTGCGGGTCGTATCAGACGAGGCGTACTGGCGTTTCGGTTGGATACGATGTCGAGCCGCTGACAAGCGTTCGGGCTTTGCGCGACTACGTAGCGTGCAACAGCTCGCTCGGCGGTGCGCAGAAGGTCGCGCGCATCCTTCCATTTCTCGTGGACGGGTCCGCATCGTCGCGCGAGACGAAATTCGCGCTTGTCCTGGGATTCAGTCCTTTCCGCGGAGGTTACGGCATGGGCTTTCCCCGCATGAACTACGAGGTGATCGCAAGTCCGGCGGCGCGCGCGATTTCCGGGAAGAAAAGCTTTCGCTGCGATCTCTGCTGGCCAGAAGCGAGGCTCGACGTGGAGTATCAAAGCAAGGAGAATCACGAAGGCGAACTCAGCCGCATCCGGGATTCGAGAAGGGCTAACGCGTTGGCGGCCATGGGCTGGACGGTGCTCGGCGTCACCAATGACGAGCTGAACAGCCTTGCGGCTACCGATGCGGTGGCTGAAGCGATTCGTCGTCACCTCGGCAAGCGCCTGCGAACGAACGTCTCCGACTGGCATGCCCGCAAGCTGCGCCTGAGAAGGCGGCTCGGGCTGCCCGTGGGATACGAGGAGGCGATCTGATCGGGTGGCGAATTGCGATGCCGGCGGTGCGCTTCTGGTCGGGTGCGGCTGTGCAGCGAGCCACCTTGAGCTGAGTGCGGGGGTACGGCGGTGCAGCGAACCCCGGTGCTTTTGGCAAAAAGTGGCCGAATTCGGAAACCACAAAACGGATTGATCGAAGGCTACGAAGCGTGGCGTTTTCAGTACCTTGTCGACCAGGCGTTTTACGACACGGTCGTCCCTGTCTTTCAAGACGGTTGCCTTCGCCTCCCTTGAGACTTCCGAATTCGATGGTATTTTGCCATCGAGGGCCCTTCCGGCGTGCAAGGACCGGCTCGGGATAGTGGTGGGAGGGGCGGCTCCCTCGACTCGGGACGGCTTTCTCGCTGAGGGCGGCTATCTGGGGCGGCGCGCTATCGCGCGTACACGGTGCGCTTGCGCGTAACCAGGCGGTCGACGAACTCGGTGGCGGGGTTGCGCAGGATGTCGCACGGCTCGGCGAACTGCACGGCACGGCCGGCCTCCATCACCAGCACCTTGTCGCCCAGGTCGAGTGCCTCGTCGATGTCGTGCGTCACGAACAGCACGGTGATGCCCGTCTGCCTATGGATGCGCTTGATCTCGTCCTGCAGGCTGCCGCGGGTGATGGCGTCCACGGCGCTGAACGGCTCGTCGGCCAGCAGGATGTCGGGGCTGGCCGCCAACGCGCGGGCGATGCCGACGCGCTGCGCCTGTCCGCCCGACAGCTCGGCGGGATAGCGATCCATGATGTCGTGCGGCAGCCCGATGATGTCCATCCATTTCGCGACGGCCTCCTCGGTGCGACCCTCGTCGCCGCTGTTCAGCAGCGAGGGCACGTACGCGATGTTCTGCTCCACGGTGAGGTGGGGAAACAGCACGCTGCCTTGGATGGCGTAGCCGATGTTTCGGCGCAGCTCGATGGGGTCGACGCCGCTCGTGTCCTTCCCGTGCACCAGCACGCGTCCATCGTCGGGCATCGCCAGCGCGTTCACCATTTTCAACAGCGTGGTCTTGCCGCAGCCCGAGCTGCCGATGATGGTGACGAACGCGCCTTCGTCGATGTCGAGGTTCGCGTCGTCCACGGCGACGGCATCGCCGAATCGCTTGCTGACGTGCTCGAACGCGACGGCGGGTGTGGAGCCTTCTTCTGCTGGCGCCGCACGGGATCCTTCGACTTCGCGCTGCGCGCTCCGCTCAGGATGACAAATCGCGAAACCCTCGGAACGTCCCACCCTGTCATCCCGAGCGCAGGCGACGGAGTCGCCGGAGTTGCGACGCGAAGCTAGTCCTTTAGGGAAGGATTCCGCGCTGTGCGTCTGCGCGAATGCATGCTCCATGCTACATCAGCCCCTTCTCGGCCAGGAACGCGTCGGCCACTGCTTTCGGCTCCTGCCCTTGCGTCTCCACTTCGTTGTTCATGCGCGCCATGTCGGCATCGGTGATGGCCCCTTGCAGCTTCAGCAGCTCGCCGCGCAGCTCGGGGTGCTTTTCCAGCGCGTCCTGTCGCACGACGTTGCCGCAAAGATACGACGGATAGAAGTGCCGGTCGTCCTCCAGCACCACGAGGCGCTCGTCGGCCACCTGCCCGTCGGTGGTGGACACGACGATGGCATCCACCTGGCCCTCGAACAGCGCCTGGTACTTCAAGCTGATGTCCATGTCTCTCGTGGTGCCGAAGTCCATGCCGTAGGCTTGCTGCAATCCGGGGTAGCCGTCCTGCCGGTCGAAGAAGTCGGGCTCGGCACCCAGCGTCAGGCCGCCCGCTGCGCCCGCCAGGTCGGAATACGTGCGCAGGTTGTAGCGCTCGGCCGCGTCGCGGCTCACAGCGAGGCCGTACGTGTTGTTGAACCCGTACATGCCCACCCAGGTGAGGCCTAGCTGCGATTCGTATTCCTGCTGCATCGTGTCGAACATCGACTCGTCGTAGGTGTCGTCGTGCTTGAGGACGGCGTTCCATCCCGTTCCCGTGTACTCGGGGTAGAGGTCGAAGTCGCCCTTCTCCATGCCGGGCTCGATGTTCGACGTGCCGCCGCCCACGCCCTGCGTGAGCTCCACCTTGAGGTCGGTATCGTGCTCGATCAGCGTGTTCAGCATCTCGCCGAGGATGTACTGCTCGGTCATGGGCTTCGTGGCGATGTTCACCACGTTCTCTCCGCCGCCGCGGTTCGCGAACGCGAACGCCCCGCCCGCTATCAGCACCACGGCCGCGCCCGCCGCGACGGCCGGGGCCAGCTTGCGACGCGAAGTCCGACGCGCACCCGAACGCTTCTGCCGCCGTGCGCTCGAAGGCTCCAGGTGGCGTCGCGTGGACTTCTCGGCTAAGCCCAGCAGCAGGTCCACCGCGATGGCTAGCAGCGCGATCAGCACGCTGCCTGCCAAGGTCAAGGCCATGGTGTTCGTGGTGATGCCGCGGAAGATGGCCACGCCCAAGCCGCCTGCGCCGATGAACGTGGCGATGCCGGCCAGCGCGATGGTCATGGTGGCCATGTTGCGGATGCCGCTCATGATGACGGGGGCGGCCAGCGGCAGCTCGATGCGGTACAGCAGCTGGCGGTCGGTGGAGCCCATGCCGCGTGCCGCTTCGATGATGGCGGGATCGATGGTGGTGAGGCCGGTGTAGGTGTTGCGTACCATCGGCAGCAGCGCGTACACGGTGAGCGCCACGATGGCGGTAGGGTCGCCGATGCCCGTTATGGGGATAAGGAAGCCGAAAAGCGCAATGGATGGGATGGTGTACACGAAGTTGACCAGCGCAAGCACGGGCTTCGCCCCTCGCCTCCATGTGGCGATGGCGATTCCCAGCGACAGTCCGATGAGCGCCGCCAGCGCAATGGATATGAGCGAGATGCCGATATGCTGCAGAAGGAGCTCGAAAAACCAATCGCGTTTTTCAACGAGCAAGGCCAGGGTTTCGGTCAGAATCAAGAGGAATCCTCGCTTTCGCACGTGGTGACGGACGCTACGTCGAGGGTTGAGATGCGGACTGCATGGTTAAATCCTACAGACTTCGTCAACATTGTAATCAAGTGTCGGTGCTTGGGCGCGGCAAGGCGGTCGTGTTACCTAATCGCCACGAGACGGTGGATTCCCGGGTACTGCCTGTGGTTTTCGCCGGGTGACTGGCATGCATTGATTGCGCAGTGGGTCGCTGCGCTTTATCATAATAAAGAGAGACGTATTTTCCCATTCGCCATATCCACCAGAGACCGCGTGTTTCAAGGGCGGTCATCGCGTGCAGCATGGTATTTCGGAAGAGGGGCCGCGCTCGCGCGGCAGGAAGGATGCGCCATGGCAACTGAAAGCCAGATCGCTCTGTACGAGAACTTCAAGGCGATCAACACCATCGAAACCGCGAGCTACGACCAGTTCGACGTGAAGCGCGGCCTGCGCAACGCCGACGGCACGGGCGTCATCGCGGGTCTTACGAACATCGCCAACGTTCACGGCTACGTGGTCTCAGACGGCGAGAAGGTAGCCGACGAGGGTATGCTGCGCTATCGCGGCTACGACGTGTACGACCTGCTGGACACCAGCGTGGCCGATCGCCGCTTCAACTTCGAGGAGGTGGCGTACCTGCTGCTCATGGGCGAGCTGCCCACACAGGAGCAGCTCGACCGCTTCATCGCCGCGCTCGATGCCGAACGCGAACTGCCCGACGGCTTCACCGCCTCCATGATCATGCGCGACACCCCGCCCGACATCATGAACATGCTGCAGCGCACCATCCTGCTGCTGTACGCCTACGACGCGGACGCCGAGGATCGCTCGGCTCATCACGAGATCCACACCGCCATCTCGCTGATCTCGCGTCTGCCGCGCATCATGGTGCTGACCTACTACGCGAAGCAGGCTCGATACAACAACGGCTCCATGATCATGCATCGCTTCATTCCCGGTCAGTCCACGGCCGAGACCATCCTGTCCATGCTGCGTCCCGATCGCCAGTTCACGGCTGAGGAAGCGCGCATGCTGGACATCATGCTGTGCCTGCATGCCGAGCATGGCGGCGGCAACAACTCCACGTTTGCCACGCGCGTGCTGACCTCGTCCGACACCGATCCGTACTCCACGTACGCCGGCGCTATCGGTTCGCTCAAGGGGTCGAAGCATGGTGGCGCGAACCATCAGGTGCTAGCTATGCAGCAGGAGATCAAGCAGAACGTGGCCGACTGGTCCGACGAGGGCCAGGTGGCCGACTACCTGGCGAAGATCGTCAACAAGGAGGCTTTCGACAAGACGGGTCTCGTGTACGGCATGGGGCATGCGGTGTACACGAAGTCCGACCCGCGCGCCATCATCTGCAAGCAGTTCGCCGAGAAGCTGGCCGTGGGCACGGAGTTCGAGGCCGAGTATCGTCTGCTGGAAAGCATCGAGCGCCTGGCGCCCGAGGTGATTCTGCGCGAGAAGGGCACCAGCAAGGACATGTGTGCGAACATCGACATGTATTCGGGCTTCGTGTACTCGATGATGGGCATTCCCGAGGATCTGTTCACGCCGCTGTTCGCGTGCGCGCGCATGTCCGGCTGGGCTGCGCACCGCTTCGAGGAGATCGTCTCCGGCAAGCGCATCATCCGTCCTGCGTACAAGTCCATTCGCAGCGGCAAGCGCGATTACGTTCCCATGAGCGAACGCTAGGGGCGGGGCGGCCGTCGACTCGGGTCGCCTGTTCGCGCGGCGCTTGTGCGGCCGCGCGCCGGATCGTTCGACATTGCGCCGCGAACGGATGTTTCACGTGAAACATCCGCGACCGAACGCACTCCAATGAACAACGTGCTCCTTTCCCAACGGGCGAGGAGCGCGTTTCTTTTTGCGAAGGATTCGCCCGCTTCGCTGCAGTGCCCGAGTTCTTCGCTGTCTCCTGAGATCGCTCCGCCACGAAGGCGCCCAAGCCCCTCGCTGCGTTTCGTCCGCTCCGCCACGAAAGGGCCTGGTCCCTTACCGTGCTCCGTCCGGTTCGCCGGCGCTCGCGGCTCATGGACGTTTTTTGCGCAGCCTTCTGCAGCAAAATCGAGTTTTTGGCAGTCTTTTCCTGGTTTCAGCGCGGTTTGAGGACGCTCGGCGCCAAACTTGTTGGTAAAACGCCAGGTCGCGTGTTTCCCTCTATGGACGGAGAAGGGCTCGGTCTGCCAAACCGGCGATTTTGCTGCGCATGAGCTGCCCAATCATGCGCAGCCGAAGCCGGCTCCATGCGCGCGAAGCGGCCGCCTCTCGAATGTTTCACGTGAAACATTCGCTCGTGAGCAGGGAGTTCAAGCCGGAAGGCAGGACCGAACAAAGAAAAGCGCCCGGAACCAGCTGGTTCCGGGCGCGCTGCGTTTCTGGCGGAGGCGGTAGGATTTGAACCCACGAAGCCTTGCGGCTTAACAGTTTTCAAGACTGCCGCCTTCAACCACTCGGCCACGCCTCCGCATGGGGTTTGCGCGTGTGCGCAGCGTTTAGGATATCATGCAGTCAATCGCAATGCGACAAGAAATTGACCGCGCGTCGCACGAAGCCGCATCGCTCGTCCGTGTCGGCTGCTCGTAAGCGTCCTTTGCGCTTTCGGCTCATTCCACGATGGTTGCGCTCTCGGGGCTTTCAGTTGCGGCGGCGGCTCCGGCTATCTTGCCGAAGACGAGTGCCTGAATGAGGCCGTTGCCGCTCATGTAGGCTGCACCTCCGCGTGAGGAGAATCCTTCGGTGCAGCCGCCAGCTGCATATAATCCCTTGATCAGGCTCTTGTCTGCGCGCAGCACGTGACCTGCTAGATCGGTTGCCATGCCGCCCTGCGTATGGCGAATCTCGCCCGTAACCCTCACTGCGTAATACGGGCCATCGAAGCTTTCCGGCAGATGGGATCGGTTGAATTTATCCTCGCCCTTTTCGATGGCGGCCTGATACTCTGCGATCGTCTTTTCCAGCGTCGCGGCGTCCGTCCCGATGGCGGCGGCCAGCTCGGCACTGGATGCGCCTTTCATTACGATGCCCTCTGCTTCCCACTCAGCGTATTTCGCGCTCTTTGCTACCTGCGCGTCGGTGAAGCATAGGTAGGCGATGTTGTCGGATTGCGCTATGACATGAGGGGACAGTTCGGAATAGCCGGTGTATTCGTTGGCGAAGCGGTTGCCTTCTTGGTTCACCATGATGCCGCCGTTGTTCGCAATGCCTTGTTCAAGCGTTTTGCCGTTGTCTACTCCGTGAAACGCATGGCCTTGGTAGGCGCCCATGTTCTGGAGGTTCGCGCCCAGCTCTTGAGCCCAGAGGATGCCTTCGCCGGTAGCTCCTGGCGCCACCATTTTGAAAGCATCAACGGCCTCGGGGCAGTATTGCGCCAGCATGTCGGGGTTGTTGGCGAACCCGCTCGATGCTAGGACGGTGTTCTTTGCCAGGATGGCCAGCTCGTCCTTGCCCATTTTGCCGTAAGCGCCTACGACGTCGTCGCTATCGTCCGCAAGCACCAGTCCCTGCATTTCGCATGACAGCATCTGCGTGATTGCGTCGTTGGCGCTCATGCTTGCGACGAGCGCATCGGTCAGTCCCTTGCCGGCATCGGCGGTGGTATGCATGCGGTGCGCAGTCTGACCGTAATACAGCGCTTGGTCGATGGTCCACACTGCGCCGTGCTTCTCGGTCCACTCGACGATGTCTTTTGATTGTTCGGTCACGGTGCGCACTAGGTCGGGTCGAACGCTGTAGTTGTTCGGACGCATGATGTCCATAACGCATGCGTCCACGCTGTCGTTTTCGCCCATGTCCATTTGCTGCTGAGTGCCTACGGCGGGAATCTTGCCGCTTGAAAGCATGGTGGCTCCGCCCAGAACGCTTGTCTTCTCGCACAATGTCACTTGCGCGCCTTGCTCGGCAGCGCTGAGCGCGGCGCACAGGCCCGCTCCGCCTCCGCCGATGACCAGCACGTCGGTTTCGGTTTGCGTCATGCCGGCGATGTCGCTCTTGCGCTTAGCGAATTGATAACTGCTACCTTGCGACGAGGTTTTTGCTGCGCCCCCGGTCTCGTTCTCGTTGGGCGAGCAAGCGGCGAGCGCGCCTCCCGAGGCAAGAACGACCGATCCCAACCCCAAGCCCTTCAAAAGGTCCCTGCGTGTCAGATTTCCCATGACAATCCCCTTCCTGTAACGGTGCGGGCATCCCGGCCCGCTCTTGGAGCACTATACGTTTGACCGTGCGGGTGCGAAAAGAAACTCTTATATGCCATGAAGCGTCAACTAGAAGTCGACGTATATCGGTAATACCAGGTCAAAAGGGTGTACGTCATGCGCATCGACTTATCTTGCGATAAGGAGCGCAACCTTGTAGGCTTCAAGCGCAGTCGTTTTGTCTATACTGAGATAAGGGGGATCCGACCGCGTCGTCACTTGTCGGGAGCGGTCGAGGGGACGCGCGAAGGCCATAGGCGAGGGGAACAACCATGGCAAAGTTTCGTATGGATGTCGATCAGAAAAGGTATTTTTGCACGCTGTGCTCGGAGGGCAGCATCACTCGAGCCGCGCAGTCGCTTTACCTTTCGCGGCAAGGTTTGTCGAAGAGCATGAAGAGCCTCGAAAGCCAACTGGGCGCGCAGCTTTTCGTCCGTGGCAAGAAGGGCGTCGAGCTGACGGCGGCGGGCAGGATCCTTCTCCGTTATCTGCACGAAGAGGGTCGGCTGTGGGATGCGTGCGTTGCCGATATCCGTTCGGTTAGCCAAACGGATTCCGAGCTGGTGCGCGTGGGTTTGCTCAGCATGTACGTGGGGTACAGCCAGAAGCGAGGGTTGCTGGCGAGCTTCCAAGATGATCCGCGCGTAAAGATCGAAGTGGTCGACGGCGACCATGATGCATTCTGGAAAGCTATAGCGGAAGGGGAGCTGGAGCTTGCGTTTTCCATAAAGCCTCCTGATGATTTGGGATTGCCCTCAATAAAGCTATGCGACGACGGTTTGTCGGTCTTGCTGTCGGCCAGCGACCCGTTGTCGCGCAAGAGGTTCATCGACTTCGAGACGGATTTGAGGGGGAAGACGGTCATCCAGACGAGCCCTTGCAAAGGCAGGCTGTACGAGGCGACGTTTCGAAAATACGGCATCAACATGACGTTGCTTATGCATGACAAGAACCTTATGTTGGCTCAGGTTTCAATCAGCAAAGGCTGCTTTATTATTCAAACCGAGTACGCAAAAATGCTGGTCACCGATCAGGTTTGCATGAGACCGCTGATCAATGCGCCCATCGAGATGGACTCTATGCTGGTGTTCGCCCCTGCGCTACGCCCTATGGCGCGTGCGGTGGCGCGCCATCTGCTAGCGCCGTACGGCAAGGAAAGCGAACTCGATGCGTATTTTGGCATATAATAAGCGACATGACCGATGAAGACTACATGCGCATGGCAATCGAGGAAGCGCGCCGCGCCGAAGAGCTGGACGAAGTCCCCATCGGGGCCGTTGTCGTCTACGAGCCCATCGATCCTGGAACGCGCCGCCCCTTGGCCGAGCCGCAGGTGATCGCGCGTGCGTGCAACCTGCGCGAGACTACGCAGGATCCGGCGGGGCATGCCGAGTTCATCGCGCTCAAACAGGCAGCCGAGCGTTTGGGCGTGTGGCGGTTAACCGGCTGCACGGTGTACGTGACGCTGGAGCCGTGCGTGATGTGCGCGGGCCTTATGCATCAAGCGCGCGTCGACCGCTGCGTGTACGGCGCGGCCGATCCGAAGGCGGGCGCTCTCGGCACGCTGTACGCGGTCAACGCAGACGAGCGCCTCAACCACACCTTCGAAGCTGTCTCCGGCGTTCTGGGCGATGAATGCGCCGAGCTGCTGCGCAGCTTCTTCGCGCGCAAGCGCAAGAAACGAATGGAATCGAAATGACGCAACCGAGCAAGAACGGCGAAAACGCCGTAGACATGCTGGCCGTGGCTCGCATCGCGCAAGGCGTGGACATCGCGGGCTTCGCCGGCCCCGATGCCGTCAAGCTGGTGGCACCGGCGAAAGTGAATCTGTTCCTCGACATCGGTGCGAAGCGCGCGGACGGCTATCACGAGGCCGTCAGCATCATGCATGCGCTCATGCTGCACGACGTTTTACGCATGAAGCTGGCGCCGGGACGCGGAGAAGGTCTATCCGTCGATCTCTCGTGCGTTGCGCGCGAAGGGCTCGCGATGCTCGATGTGCCCGTGGAGAGCAACATCGTGGCGAAGGCCGTGCGCCTGCTGGCTGAAAAATTGGAACGCACGGCTGACGAGACGGTGGTCGCCTGCCTCGAGAAGCACATCCCCGCCGAGGCCGGGTTGGGCGGCGGCTCCTCTGACGCCGCCGCGGCGCTGCTGGGCGCTGCGCACTTGTGGGGCGTGCCTGCCGACGATCCGCGTATCGAGGAAGCAGCACGAAGCCTGGGTGCCGACGTGGCGTTTTTCCTGCATGGCGGCTGCGCTTGCTTCACGGGCGTGGGCGATGCGTTCGACCATGCCCTTGCGCCCATGAACGGCAACGTCGTGCTCGTGAAGCCCGAGGGCGGCGTGTCCACGGCTGCCGCGTACCGCGCGTTCGACGAGCATCCCACGGCCAATTCCGAGGCCGATCGCGAAGCAGCCCTCGAAGCCCAGCGCGCCGCCGACGTGCCGCTGCGCAACAACCTCGTGCCCGTTTCCGAGCACCTGCTTCCGGCGCTCGTGGACATCCGCTTGTGGGCTAGCGAGCGCGTCGACGTGCAGCGCGTGCTCATGTCGGGCAGCGGGTCGGCCGTGTTCATGCAGTGCGCCACGTTCGCCGATGCAGGTCGCGTGGCCGCCGAGGCGCGCATGCGCGGCTGGTGGGCGCGTGCTACCATGTTCGGCTCGGCGCGTGCGGCCGTGGTGCCGAACCGCTGAAATTTCGGCAGCCCGATGCATTCGCGAAATCTAAGTGTTACGATTCGGTTTACCAATCGGTAGCGGATTTCCTGAATGGCATGCACGATGGTAGAATGCTAGCCACGTAACAGCAAAGGAGAGCTATGAGCATCCCATTGATCATCATCCTCGTCATCGTCGTCGTGCTGGTTGTGGCCGTGATCGGGCTATACAACAACCTCGTCAAGCTCCGCAACATGGTGGATAACGCCTGGGCGCAGATCGACGTGCAGTTGCAGCGCCGTCTCGACCTCATCCCGAACCTCGTCGAAACCGTCAAGGGCTATGCCGCCCACGAAAGCGGCACGCTCGAGGAGGTTACCAAGGCTCGCACCGCCGTCATGAACGCGCCTACGCCCGAAGGTAAGATGCAGGCCGACGGCTTCCTCACCGGTGCGCTGAAGAACCTGTTTGCCGTCGCGGAGGCATACCCCGACCTCAAGGCGAACACGAACTTCCAGCAGCTTCAAGCAGAGCTGTCCAACACTGAAGACAAGATCAGCTACATGCGCCAAAGCTTCAACGACACCGTCATGAAGTACAACACTGCGATCCAGACGTTCCCTGCAGTGCTCATCGCGGGCATGATGGGCTTCAAGCAGCGCGATAGCTTCGACGCGACGGCGGGCGCGGAAGTCGCTCCCAAGGTGCAGTTCTAGCCAAGTTCAACGAGCGTCGCGTCTCTGCGCGGCGCTCGTCGAAAACTATTTTGCGTAGGGTTCGCTGCGCTATCTTGGCGCCTCGTGCTGGCGGCCGTGCGCGCTAGCTTCGCTGAGAGGCGTCTTGCCGCCGTGGATCCTGCGCCCGTCTATCGGAGCGGCTTCATGAAGAAGGTTTCATCGCGGAAGCACGATCGATTCGGTCGCGTGCTCGATTCCGACCCGGTCTATCTTATCGCGGCGCTTGCGCTCATGGCGCTGCTCGTGTCGTTCTACGCGGTTCTGTTGGTGAATATGAACGCCATCGATACGAAAACCGAGGATCTCAAGGAACATCCCTACGCGGTCACCGTTGCGGCAGGTCGAGCCGAAACGCTGCTCATGCAAGTGCGAACGCTGGACAACCGCTTAGCGTTCGCGCGCACGCCGGAGACCGTCGCAAGCGTTAAAACGGAGTTCGCCTCCATCGACGAGGACCTGCGCACAGCGTTCAGGGTGGTTGAACAGCGCCATCACGGCAATCCCGAGAAAGTAAAGGACCTGGTAAGCAACTACGAGGAGTTCAGCGAGTTGCAGGATCGACTTATCGCCCTCAGCTTGAGCGACGCAGACGACGAGGCGGTTGCCGCTTTTCTGGCGAGTGAAATCGACCCGCGCATCGATCGGATGCTGGAAGACAACCAGGCCATCATATCCGCCGCCGCCCGTTCTTTCGACCAGTTGTACAAGGCGGTCGGCAAAACCCGCCAGGATACCATGTTCACGGCGTCGGTGCTTATGACGGCCGTGATGGTGGCGCTGGTGCTGTTCCTCGCGGTGATCAAGCGCAAGAACCGGCAAGAACGCGAGCTGCAGGAAAGCCTGCGGTGCGCGATGGAGAAGGCGCAGGATGCCAGCGAAGCGAAGTCGCGCTTCCTGTCGAACGTGTCGCACGACATCCGGACGCCTCTCACGGCCATCATGGGACTCGTCGACATAGCCGTCGAGCATATCGATGAGCGCGATCGCGTGAAGGAATGCTTCGACAAAGTGCAGCTGTCGTCGCATCACCTGCTCAATCTCGTGAACGACGTGCTGGATATGAGCAAAATCGAAAGCGGTCAAATCAACCTGTGCTGCAAGCCGTTCGACCTGCATGTCGTCGTGGAAACGCTCGGGTCTATCGTGCGTCCGCAAGCCGATTCGAAGCATCTGACGTTCTCGGTGTTGCGCGTCGACGTCGAAGACGGGCTTGTGCTGGGTGACGAGATGCACGTGAACCAGGTGCTCATCAACCTGCTTGGCAACGCCGTCAAGTACACCGAGCCGAGCGGGACGGTAAGCCTTGCCGTCGAGGAGCTGAGGGGCGACGAGCGCGTGGAATATGCCGCCCAGCACGGTCTTTCGCTTGAGCCGACCAGCCATGACGGCTTCGATATGCGTATTCGCCTGATCCGCTTCATCGTGGAAGATGACGGCATAGGCATGTCGAAAGAGTTCATGTCGCGTTTGTTCGACCCGTTCGAGCGCGAGGAGGTGCCTACGCGCTTATCGGTGGAGGGGACTGGTCTGGGCTTGTCCATCGTTAAGAACCTCGCCGATCTCATGGGCGGTACCGTACAGGTGCAAAGCGAGCGAGGGCGCGGATCGCGTTTCACGTTGGTGCTGCCGTTCGAAGCTTGCGAAGGGGATGCGTGCAAACTGCAGTTGGAGGAGTCCATCGAGGCCGAGCGCTCGGATGCTGCGGTTTCGGCGGTGTCATGCTCCTGGCAGCATGTGCACGTGCTACTTGCGGAAGACAACGAGATCATCGGCGAGATAGCGGAGGAGATCATCGCTTCGACGGGCGCCACGGTCGAGCGCGCCTGGAACGGCCTGGATGTGCTCGATCTGCTTGAAGGCGCGCCCGAAGGGCGCTTCGACCTCGTGTTCATGGATATCCAGATGCCCGGCATGGACGGCCTCGAGGCGGCGCGACTCGTTGTCGAACGCTACCGGGAAGCAGGTCGCGCACGGCCGCCCATCATCGCCACCACGGCGAACGCCTACGAGGAGGATCGCCGCCGCGCGCTCGACGCCGGGATGGACGGATTCGCCGTGAAGCCCATCGGGAAAAGCGAGGTGTGCCACCTGTTTGCGACGTTCGTCGACGCTAAGATCGACGAATAGATGGCTCTTCTCGATGATATGAGAGCAACGCGCGCCGGTCTGGTATGATGCGGACAACGCTAGCTGCCGGATGCCCGTGCATCCCGACCTGGGAAAGGAGCACTTTCCGTGTTCGCTCGACTGTCGCGCATCGTCCCGATGCTTATCGTGTTGGCCGTGGTGGCGGCAATCGTATACATCGTGGCCGCATGGCGCTATTCCCCGAACCGAGCGAAAGAGCTGCTCATCAGAATATTCACGGCTATCACGGGTGCCGTGTCGGCGTTCTTCCTGCTGGTGTGCGCCTACGCGTGGCTCGAGCGCAACGGAGCCGTGTTCGATCTGTCGTTCAGCTTTTTGTTGACGGCGCTTATCGGGCTTGCGGTGACGCGGATATGCCGCGCGGTGTTTTTGCGCCACAACCCCGCGTACCGCATCAAGGCCGCGAAGACGACGACTCCGGGTTCCCGTGTCAGGCGTTGGCGGAAGAAATAGGAAAACCCTCTTACGAGGGTTTGAAATGCGGTGGCGGAGAGCTGGGGATTCGAACCCCAGACACCCTTTTGGGGTGTACTCGCTTAGCAGGCGAGCACCTTCGGCCTCTCGGTCAGCTCTCCGCGGTATAATAGGTGCGGTTTGCTATGATACCGTGACCACCTCCAAGTTGCAAGGAGCATGATCATGCAAAACATGAGCGGTTCGCAACTCCGCGAATCCTTCGCTTTTTCCCGACGAAACGCCGTGCTGTTTTGCGCGGCGCTCCTGGCGCTCGCATGCGCGCTTGTGGCGCTGGCTCCCGGGCAGGCTCACGCGAAGTCGTACACTATGCCGAAGGTGGATATCCAGGCCCAGGTGGAAACCGACGGCGCGTTGCAAGTGACCGAGCAGCGCACGTTCGATTTCGACGGCGATTTCTCCGCGGTGTGGTGGACCTTCGACGGGCTTCCGCAGAACGCTTCCCTCAAGATCAACGGCGTGCGTATGGCGAACGTCGATGCCGATGGCACGGTGGTGGGCGACTGGACGACGTTGCCGAGCGAGGCGTTCGTGCTCGGCTGGCGCGAATCGGGCGGGCCTGGGAAAGATTCCTACTCGTTCGACGCGCCGAAGAACAGCGTGTACGTGTTCTTCAACGCCTCCGACGACCGTCGCATCATCGAGCTCGATTATACGGTGGTCAACGGGGCGCAGGCGTATTCCGACATAGGCGAGGTGTACTGGAAATACGTGGGCTCCCAATGGAAAGAGGCTTCCGACAACGTCACCATGACGTTGGCGCTGCCCGTACCGCAGGGTACCGAGGTCGTGCCGGGAGAGAACGTGCGCGCATGGGGTCATGGACCGCTCGACGGCAAGGTGACCGTGAACGCCGACGGAACCGTGACGTATGCCGTGCCGCATGTTGCGGCAGGTCAATTCGCCGAAGCGCGCGTGGCGTTTCCGGTGAAGTGGTTAACGAACCTGTCGCCCGAAAGCGCGGCGCTGCATCAAGGGGAAAACCGTTTGGACACGGTGCTGAAAGAAGAAAAGGACTGGAGCGACCAGGCGAACCGCACTCGCGTTCTTTCGTTGGCGTTCGTCATCGGCTGCGGTGTTGTCTGCGTGCTGCTGCTCGCCTGGGCGCTGCGCGCCTACTTCAAGTACGGACGCGAATACCAGCCCCGGTTTACCGACGAGTATTGGCGCGACGTGCCTGACCCCTCCATCCATCCGGCGGCTATCGGACGCCTGTGGCGCTGGGATCGCGAGAGCCAAGACGATTTCACGGCTACGCTCATGCATCTTGCGCATGTCGGCGCCATCCGCATCGACGCGGGCAGTTACGAGGAGCCAGGCGCGTTCGGGCGCATGAAGACCGTGGACGACTATTACATCACAAGGCTGCCTGCTGCCGACAACGTGACCGATCCCATCGATCGTCAGGCGTTGGATTTGCTTTTCGGCACGTTGGCCGGGGGCACCGACTCGCTGTGGTTCGGCACTATCAAGAAGTACGGCGAAGATCATCCGCAGGAGTTCGTCGACGCGATGCAGGGCTGGCAGGGCGCGCTTTCGGCGGCGACGAACCGCGAGGATTTCTTCGAGGCGAAAGGCAAGCGATACCAGGGCTACCTCATCGCGCTTGCCGTGGTGGTCGCTTTGTCCGGTGTCGCCATTTGGATACTCATGTCGAACTTCATCCCTCTGATATTCATGATTCCCACCGCCATCGCGTTGGGCGTGATCGGGAACTACATGCCGCGTCGCAGTGTGAAGGGCAACGAGCTGACGGCCAAGAGCAAGGCGCTGCGCAACTGGCTGACCGACTTCTCGTCTCTTGACGAGCGTCCGCCCACCGACGTGAAGGTATGGGGCGAGTTCATGGTGTACGCCTACCTGTTCGGCGTGGCCGACCAGGCCATCAAGCAGCTGCAAACCACCATGCCGCAGCTGTTCGAGTACGACGGATCTATGGGCATGACGTACATGCCTTGGTGGTTCTGGTACACGGGAGGCCATACGGCTGCCGGCTCAGCGATGCCTTCGGTTAGCGACATGCTGCAAACGTCGATGACGAACACGATGTCAACGGCTCAGGCGGCGCTTTCGGGCGCTAGCGGGAACTTCTCCAGCGGCGGTGGATTCGGCGGCGGCTTCTCAGGCGGCGGCGGAGGCGGCTTCGGCGGTGGAGGCGGCGCCCGGTAAACCAAGCAGGAACGAGAGCGGCCCCGGCAAGGGGCCGCGTTTTGTTTGTGCGCGTATCCGCGAACGAGGTTCCACGTTGCCATCCGATGGGCGACTGGAGCGCGCCTGGCGTCCGGAGCGAAGGCGCGAAGCGCCGGAGCATGAACAAGCACGGGCTGGCCGTGTGCGCCACCGCTGTCATCCTTCGACTCCGGCCTGCGGCCTCCGCTCAGACGCTCCTATGTTGTCAAGCGGCTACCTCACGACATCCCCAGGGCCTCCATATCCTGCGCGAGGGCG